>JBJOGJ010000225.1:0-6402 GCA_046048295.1 Pseudomonadota bacterium
GATGCCAGCTTTGCATCTGAGCAATCCGTTCGAAGACTCATCCGGCGATCGAGGTTTGCAATGCTTGCTGCGCGAGAGCAGGCGGCGCTCAACCTTTGTGTCGAACTCGCGAGAGAGCGTGAAAATGCTTTTGGAAGCCTCCGCTTTACCGCCCCAGAGCAGTCGTGCCTCAACCGTCACCGTCTCCCTTGACGGGTTCGATCGTCCGCAAGAATCCATTTAGGTCGGCGGTCATGTGGTGGACGTGCTCGGGCGGTGCCGTCCAAGAGCGGATCTTCTGCTGTATCGGGTGGTCCATGTAGTCGGAGTGGACGAGGACCGTGGTCATGCCGAGTGCGTGGGCGGCCACCAGGTTGTGGGGCATGTCCTCGAACATTGCGGCCACGCCAGCGTCGAACCCGTGCGCATCGAGCAGTTTGTGGTACGCGTCCGCCTGCTCCTTCGGAACGTAGGCGGTGGCGACAATGTCGACGATGTCCTCGAAGAGGTGGAGCACGCCGATCTTGCCGGCCACCCGTTCGGCATGGCGGCGGGAGCCGGCAGTGAAGATCAGTTTGCGGCCAGGAAGACTGGCGATCGCCTCGGCGAGTTCCGGGTGCTCCGGAACGGCCGAAAGGTCGATGTCGTGGACGTAGTCGAGGAAGGGCTCCGGGTCCATCTTGTGGACCTGCATGAGGCCTGCAAGCGTGGTGCCGAACTGGTGATAGTAGGCCTTCTGGATGTGCTTGGCCTGCGCGAAGGGAAGGCCCAGGTGCTGTGCGATGAACTCAGCCATCCGGCGGTCGACCTGGGCGAACAGGTTGCAATCCGAAGGATAGAGCGTGTTGTCGAGGTCGAAGACCCAGACGCGGGTGGACTCGAAGCCGCGGGCGCCGGTGCCTTTGAGGTTCGTCATCGGCTATGCCTTGCGGTTCATTGGCGGTCTCCGGCCTGCCTGGGATTGCGCTCGCCGAGCAGCGTGCCGGCGCCATGGTCGGTGAAGAGTTCGAGGAGTACGCAGTGCGGGACGCGGCCGTCGATGATGACGACGGCTTCGACACCGGCCTCCACGACTTCGATGCAGCCTTCGATCTTCGGAATCATGCCACCGGTGATCGTGCCGTCCCGCATCAGCCGGCGCGCCTCTTTCACGGTGAGCTGCGGGATGAGCTTCTTGTTCTTGTCGAGGACGCCGGCGACGTCGGTCAGCAGCAAGAGCCGCTTTGCCTTCATGGCGGAAGCGAGCGCGCTGGCAAACGTGTCGGCGTTGATGTTGAGCGTCTGGCCTTCCGGCGAGGCACCTATGGGAGCGATGACGGGTATGAGGTCCGACTTCGAAATGACGTCGACGATGTGCGGGTTCACTTTCATGGGATCGCCCACGTAGCCGATGTCGACCGCCTTCATCAGGTTGGATTCCGGGTCGGGCATCTCGGTGATGCGCTTGGCGAGCATCAAGTTGGCGTCCTTGCCGGAGATGCCGACGGCCTTTCCACCCTGACGGTTGATGGCGGAGACGATCTCCTTGTTGATTGCGCCGGCCAGGACCATCTCGACGATTTCCACGGTCGGCTTGTCGGTGACGCGAAGCCCGTTGACGAAGTCCGAGCGGATCTGGAGCTTTTCCAGCATGGAGGCGATCTGCGGACCGCCGCCGTGGACGACAACCGGATTAACGCCAGACTGCTTGAGATATACGACATCCTGGGCAAATGCGTCGGCCAGGGCCTGGTCGCCCATGGCGTGGCCGCCGAACTTGATGACAACGGTTTCCTCGTCGTAGCGGATCAGGTGCGGCAGCGCCTCCGCCAGGATGCGCGCCTGGACATGGGCATCGATATTCGCGCCGGGGGCGGCGGGAGTGCTTGCAGGGTTGCTCTTGTCGCTCATGTTCCGATCCTCGACGGGCCAGGGGATGTACAGTCCGGGATGTACAGGCCGGGCGCAGTTCATTTGCACCGTTATATCCGGGAGTTGAAGGGGCTCAACGGATTTCGCCCACATTTGTGGAGTATGTGAAACTTGGCGGTAGCGGCAAGTGTGGTGTAATTCTTCACGAATCTGCCTGATTCCGGCTGGTGCTCCGGATATCACGACGGATTGCGAGGGGAGAACTGGATGGGGCAGTCGTTCGGCGAGATGCTGGCCTGGGTGCCGAAGTCGCGGCATCTCGGCGAAAGCCTGTCGCGAGCTCACGATTACGCCCGCGGCCAAGGCCACGCCGAGGTCGATCTCGAACATATGCTTCTAGCGCTGCTGGACGATCCGGACGCAGGTGCGGTGCTGCAGGTCTGCAGTGTGTCGGCCGAGAGCGTCAGGTCCGATGTGGAAAGTCGGCTCGGTGGGATCGGGGAGGCAGAGTTTGGCGAGGTCAGAGCCTCTCAGGGTCTCAGTCGCATACTCGAGTATGCCGTTGCTGCTGCGCGTCAAAGCAAGCGGCGCGAGGTCAACGGTGCCATCGTGTTGGCGGCGATCGTCGGAGAGGGCAGGAGCAGCGCCGCCGAGGTATTGCGCGCTCATGGCTTGACCTTCGAGGAGGCGATAAAGGCGCTGCAATCGCCGGCGGTGAAGTCGCGCATCCATGAAACCGAAGCGGGGCAGCACAGCACTGGGTCGTCCGGTGGCCAGGTGAAACCTGTGCCAGCGGCTCCAGTTGCCGGTGCAGGATCCACCACCACCGAAGATATTCTGGAAACGGCCCGGCGTCGCGTCGGCGAACGGACTCACGAGGCGGTAAGGTCCGGCCAAGTCGATGAAGCGGTCGATGAGATCGACCCGCAGCCTTCCTCCGCCATGGCCGAGTCGCGGCAGGGGCCCGAAGATCCTGAAAGGGTGACGCAAACAGATGCTACGGTCTCTGCTGAGTCGCCGCAGGACAAGGAACTGCCAGCCGCTGCTCCGGCGCGAGCGGAACGTACGCCACCGAATGGATGGGCGCCGCCGGTTCCGCAACCTAAATCCGAGCCGCAGCCGGTCCGTGCGCCTCGTGGTCGAACCCAGCCGCCGCCGCTTCCTCTGCCGGCATCTGCACCTGTGCCGGAACTCGGCCAGTCATCGCGACAACCTGCTGGCGCGCCGTGGCAAGCGCAGCACTACGAAAGTGCCGACGGGGGTGCGCAAACCGGCCGGGCGGTGAACGGTTCGGCTGTAGATGGCAGTTTGCCTAAGGCTGTGGCCCGGCAACAGACGACGGCACGCCGGGAACAGGTGCCGGCGTCGTTCGAGGCCGGCAAGCTCGTACACACGATCCCGCGCCTCATGAAGGTCGGCCGATCGGAGTTGGTGGAGATCAGAATCGCTCGTTCTGCTGTGATGGGAATCGAGGCCGGATTGCGCGGCGCCGGGGCGCCCGAACTTCACTACATCGTGGTGACGAAGGCGATGTCGGTCAGGTTGCGGGCGCCGGAGGGTGGCTTCTTCATCGAGACCGCTTCGCCCGAAACACAATGGATCGACAACCAGCTGGGCGTCTACGGGGGTGACGATTTCGCCACGTGGCGGTTCGTGGTGACGCCGCAGACGGCGGGGCAGCGGCAACTGCAAATGATCGTTTCTGCCCGGACGGTGGGAGCTGACGGACTGACGGCAGAAACGGCGCTGCCCGACCAAGTCATTACCGTCAAGGTCCGGGCGAACTACGCCAAGGCGGCGAGGCGCTGGATCGGCTGGGCGCTGGCAGCGGTCGTCGGCGGTGTGCTCGCCCGGTTCGGTGAAGGGCTCTGGGCGATCGCCGGACCGGTGCTGCGGAGTTTCGTGGGGCCCGGCTAGGCGGGTCGGGGCACCGGACTGTTCGTTGCGATGGTGCTGCGACTACTCGAGATTGAACCCTTGCGCGCGGACAAAACTCCCGAAGTCCTGCCGTTGCGATACGGAATACTGACGTGCCTTGTCTTCGGACCAGCCGTAGCCATTGGCGCTGGTGCCATACAATTCCGGAGATCGTTGTTCGGCGTAGGGTTGTGCCGCCTCTCGCCGCCTATCGTACTGCTCGACCTGTTCTTCTACCGAGCTGTCGTCAAATCTGTCGACATGCAGGGTTGTCCGTGTGGGCAAGCGCATCGAGACCTTGATCTTGTCGTCCTTCGGCCAGCCGACCGCCATCCCTGCTACGGGAAAAACGTAACGGGGCAGGCCAAGTACCTTTGCCACGCCATCGGCGCGGTCGCGGATAGTGCTGATGGGGCAGCAGCCAAGACCGACCGCTTCGGCTGCGATCACAAAGGCAGATAGCGCGATGCCGGCGTCGACGGCGGCATTGAAGAAGGCGTCGAGGTGATCATTGGGAAACGGGTGGCCGCGCCAGTCGTGGATCTGCCGCTGGCGGCGGTTGTTTCCACAGAAGAAGAGCAGTTCCGGTGCGCTGGCGACCAACTTATTGCCTGGCAGCAGTTCTGTTAGGGCCCTCCGTACCCGAGGATCCCGAACAAGCACGATATCGCGCTGCTGCAGATCGCTCTTGGTGGGTGAGGAGAATGCGATTGCACAAAGGAGATCAATGAGCCGGGCGTCGACAGGATCGTTACGAAATGCGCGCCGGGAACCTCGCGCAGCCATCGCCGTCAGAACGTCAAGGCCGCGCAAGGCGGGATCGACCTCGAAATGCTCACCGAACCGATCTTCCAGGATACGTTCAAGACTCGCATTCGACATCGTCGTTTCCTTCCAGCAGGAGAGACTTGCAAGTATGGGGCGGTTGGCGGCTTGGACAAGTGGCCCGTATCAATGGTGTCCAATCAAGTTGGTTGCTGCGGCCCTCGGCAGGTGCGACGGCCGCAGCAGGAACTCATGCTGAATTTCAATTCTGCAGCACGATGGCCTTTAGTTTGGCGACAATAGCCGGTGGGATCGCGAAGGTCTGTTCGACGAGCTTCTGGACGTTCTGGCCATGAAGCGGCTCCACATCCAGGCGCTGCTTCTTTGCGTCCGCCAGCATGACCGGGTCTTTCGACATGTCCATGAAGGCCGCCTGTAGGGCCTCGACCCGCGCTTTCGGAATATCGGGCGGCAGGGTGAGGGAACGGCCAATATCCGCAGAACCGACGAGAAGCTGGAGGATCTGGCGTTGTTCGTCCGTCTCGGCGAACTCGATTACGGCTGGAACGTTCTTCAGTTCGGCGGCGCGCTCCATGCTGTACTGGAGAATGAGATTGATCTTGCCGTCCCTGAGCCAGTCCGCGTTTCCGCTCTTGATGGCCTCCCACGGCTTCAGAACCATGTCGGCTTCGCCCCGCTCCAAGGCGAGATTGGCGGCGGTTGTGCCCTTGAAGCCAGACAAGATCTTGAGCTTGGTGCCCATCAGAGCATTGAGTACGCGGGGATAGACGACGGAGTTGTTTCCGGGGCCCGTGCCAGCAACAACGACTTCTCGTTGCCGCAACTCGGCAAAGCTCTTCACACCCGAGGCGGCAGATGCATAGTGCACGTCGATCGTGCCGCTCATCCGTCCCATGGAGGTAAAGCGGCGGACGTCATACTTGACGTTCTTGTCGCCGATGACCTGGTTGAAGGAAATGTTGGTATGCAGTGCGCCGATGGCGGTCCCGTCCTTGGGCGCGATGTGGAAGAGATGGTTGGCTGCCGACATGCCGCCGCCGCCCGGCATGTTTTGTACAACGAGGGCCGGCTTGCCGGGGACGTGGCGTCCCAGGTGGCGGGCCGCGAGCCTGGCATAGGTATCGTAGCCGCCGCCAGGGCCAAAACCGACGATTACCTTGATCGTCTTGCCGGTATAGAAATCGGCGACGGACTGTTGCGCCAGGATCGGCGTCGATAGCCCAAGGTAGAGTGCCGCCGCACATACGATGGGTCGCAAGTTGCGCATGTTCGTTGCTGTCATTTGATCCTCCCTTTTCTCACCTTTTCAACTTGATCGTTGCTCGGATAGTCAGCAGGCTGGGGCCGTTGGCAGGGGCAGCCCGCCGGGCCAGTTCGGATTTTGGCTTCAGTTCAGGAAACTCCCCCCATCGAACTTACTTTTGCCGCGGCCAGCAACGGTCGTCCGCGGATCAGGTCGCTTGCCCTTTCTGCGATCATGACGACGCACGCATTGATGTTTCCGGATACGAGGTCGGGCATCACCGAGGCGTCGACGACGCGCAATCTCTCGGTGCCGTGGACGCACAAATCGAGCCCGACAACAGAAGTGTCGTCGGTGCCCATGGCGCAGGTGCCGGCGGGGTGGTGAACGGTGACAGCGGTCCTGCGTATCCACGAGTCGAGATCGGCATCGGATTCGATCTTCCTGCCGGGCGTCAACTCGTGTCCCCTGAACTCCTTCAGGCAATTCTGTTGCATCAGTTCACGGGCGAAACGAATGCCGTTGCGCATCGTGCGAATGTCGTCCTCGACTGAGAGGAAATTGCCGCGAATGCGAACCTTGTCGAAGGGATCGGCGGAGCGCAGTTTGATGGTGCCGCGGCTCTT
>JBJOGJ010000226.1:0-6367 GCA_046048295.1 Pseudomonadota bacterium
CGGGTTCGCTCGTACACCGCCACGGGCTCGGTGCCGACCGAATGGACAATGTAGTCGAGCACGTCTGAGGCGACACTTCCCCTGCTGTGCGAGAACTCGCCGTTCTGCTGCATCGCTGCGACGACTTCATGATAATTCAGGGGGGAGTGCAGCGTCTCTTTCGCGATGCCTAGCAGCTTCAGGCAGCGGTCGTTCACGATCGGGATATGGCCGCTGGCATCGACCATGATGATGCCCTGGCTCATGTGCTCCAGCGTTAGCTCGAGTTCACGAGTTTTCTCCCGCAGGTGTCGTTCGCTGTCGGAAAGGGCGCAGCGCGCGGTGTCGTAGCGTCGCTGCTGGAGCAGCCCGAGCCAGATGGCGAGAAGGGCCATCGCGGTCAGCAGGACGGCGACAGAAAGGTAGCTCTCGCGGTTGCGGAGATATGAACTCGTGGGCTGGTCGCGGTCGGCGGACACCGCGACAACGAGAGGATAGCGGCGTACCATGCGAAACGATGTGATGCGGGCATTGGTATTGGAGGTCGCTTCCTCGTCGAGGAGACCTTCGGCAGAAGTCGATATGCGGGCGAGAAGCGGTGTGCCCTCCAGGCTAGCACCCAGAGAATAGGCGCGCTGGCCGCCGCTGGCACGGACGATTCCATCGTCACCAACGAGTGTGGCGGAACCACCGGCGCCAAGGTTCATCGAATGCATGAACTCGCTGAAGTGACCGGGATCCAGCGAAGCCACGAGAACGCCCGCAAATCCACCATCTGCATCTGTGAAGCGGCGCGTGAATTGCACGGACCAGCGGCCGGAGCGGCGACCGAGGACAGGGGCCGAGACATAGAGGGTGTCGGTCGTCGATCGTTCGTGAACGCGGAAATGGGCGCGGTCGGAAAGATCTATCGGTTCAGGTTTGCTGCGGTCGAGATTGGTGGCAATGAGCCGGCCGTTGCGGTCGATAACGGCGATCTGTACCGTGAGTTCGCTGCCCAGATAGACGTTGTGGACGAGGTCCAACCAGTTCCCCCGCCTGTTCGACAGCTCATAGCTGGTGCGCAGGAACTGGAGGATCTTGTCGATCTCGGAGATCGTGCGGACGACATTCTCCTCCAAGAGCATGCTCAGGGTTTCGTTGTTCTGGGCCACTGCGCGGTGGCCTGCATCACGCTCGATCCGCAACTGGTTGCCAGTCGTCAGCCAAATCACGGCGATCATCGAGAGGCCGAAATAGACGGAGGGATGCCAAAGAGGCCCGGCGTATCGTTCAAGTAAGCGACGCATTTCTACTTCATCCACACAATCATTGGTGGATGAATATTCCTATAAACAATCTAAGATTGAATTGCTTTGGCGCGGATGATTTATCTTCAATGTCGAACGTTGGCGTTCGGGCCGCCCAGGATGGTCACTTGCGGCAAGGAGTTGCCGTCACGGTGCAGACAATACCTTCCTGCTGCGAAACACACTTTTCGACGACGTCCGAGGCGATCGAATAGCCTGTGTAGTCCGGGCCTAGGTTCGGCGTTGACCGCACGCGGGTGCGCCAGTTCCCCCGGGCCTTGAGGAGGGCGAGCCAGCGGTAGCTGGCCGGCTCGCCAGCGGCGGTAACCGACTGGCTGGCGCAGGTAACGGCTGCCGCCTGATAGGGCATCAAGCCCAGGAATATCGTCAGGGCAAGCAGCCTGATTGCGTGGGGGGGCGAGGTCTGCCTCATGCTCGCAAGCGGCTTCAGTGGCGGAACAGAACGGGCACCGGGGACGATTGTATGAGCTGGTTGGTGGCGCCACCGAAAAACATCTGCCGGAGACGGCTCTGGGTATAGGCGCCCTTCAAGATCATATCGCAGCCGAGGCGCCGGCATTCGTCAATGGCGATCTGGCCCTGGTTCTTGCCGCGGGCATTGACGGTGACGATGTCCGCCTTGACCTCATGCTCGGCGAAATAATCCTGCAGATCGGTGGCCGGCGGGAAAAGCTCGATATCGGTCTTCGGTTCGAGGATCGAGACCTGCCTGGCGGCGCGCAGAAACATCAGCGATGCTGTCAGGGCGCGGGCGGATTCGAGGCTGGCGTTCCAATGGATGAGAATGTGCTCGCCTATGGTGGACGGGGCTTCGGGCGGCGCCATCAGGACCGGGCGGCCGCTTTCGAACAGTGCCGCTTCGAGCGTCGACATGCGTGGCTCGTTGCGACCGACGCCGGGCCGGCCAAGGATGGTGACGTCGTGGACGCGGCCGTAGGCCCCAATCGAAATTGCGTCTACCGAAGGCTGGCTGCGCCAGATGAAACGCGCGCCATGGGCATTGGGTGTGGCTGAAACCCCGTTTTCGGCACACATGCGATCAAACGCTTCGCGGCCAGCGGCCTCGGAATCGAAATCCGGCTCATCCGGCTGGGGAAGGACGACGACGACCGGGTCGGGAGCGATGAAGTCGACGATGTTGGGCTTCAGCGCGATGCCTGTCACGCGCGATCCGAAGCGTTCTGCGGTAAGTTTCGCCGTCTTGAAGACGGAGTCCATGTACCGGTGCTGCTCAACAGGTAGAAGAATTGTCTTCATTCTCGTTTCCTCCAGCGATACGGCCCGACGGAAGGCCGTTCGCAGTTATTTTATCATGTTCTCCTGCGGTTTGCCGGCAAAATCGTTGATGCGGCTTCAGAAATGCGCGTCCCGCTCAGAACTTCTGAACAACATTCAATGTGGCGTAGGGGCTATCGGGCTGTTCGATGTCGCCTGAGATGCCGCCGGAGAGGGCAATCTCCCCACGGGTCCATTCATAGCGGGCGAAGGCCCCGATGCGGCCGCCGGTGAATTCGCGGTTTCCATAGCCGCCTGCCTCGGGGCCGACCGAGAGCTTCGGCATCAAGCGATATCCATAGCGTAAGCGGCTCGAGAAGTCGCCGTGGGCGGTCGAAAACGAGAGATCGGCCGAGGCCCAGGAGCGGTCCGTCACATTCAGCCAACCTTCCAGGATCGCCTTGACGCCGAACTTTTCACCGAACACGTCGTTGGCCGGGTCGAATGGAGAAAGCGTGTGTTCGCTCCATGTGCCGCCGGCAAAGGCCTTGAGGGTCGCCGGGCCGACGGTCCACTGGTAGCCGACCAGCAGGTCCACAAAGGCGCTCCGGCCGTGGATGCGGCTGTGGCGCGGGGAACCCAGGAAGGGGACGCCGGCGGTGTAGTCATATCCGCCGCCGCCGGCCACGGCACGCAGGCGAAGGCCATCTGAGTTAAGTGTCGTGAACGGTGCGAGATTGAAGCCTGCGTAGACCGACGTGGCATTTGCCGTGGTGTCGATGCCGGACCAAAGCTCATAGCCCGGGTGTGCCCCTGAGGCGGGCGGCTCGGCTGTGGCGGGCGTGGTCAAGCAGGTGCAAGCATAGAATGCGGCGACCGCAACCAGGCCGCGCACTCCCCACCAGCCGTTCGGGACCGGTGGGTGGTCCAGAACTCATACCAACGCAAGACTCGCATATACAGGCCCGCTCCCGCGGTTAACCAACCGTATATGTTCGCAGGCGTGATATCTTCTCAAGTATAAAATGCAGGCTGCGGAGTTTAGAGTGCGGTTTCTACTTTTGGTTTTATTTTTATATTTTTCAATCCAAAGTAGTTACTTGGCCGCAAGAGCTTCATAGGCCTTAGAAAACCCGTTCATCGAAATTGGAATTCCGATGCCGGCTTCTTCCGTCTGGTAGACGATAAAGACCGCGGTCTTCGAGGTCTTGAGCTTGCCGAGCAAGTCGTCGCCAATCGCAATCTGCGCAATGCAGGCGTCCGGCGTGCAGCGCAGGAAGGGGAAAGGCAGGCACGTGCCGGTCGCGGCCTTGCCGAAGCAGACGTCGTTGTCGTCCAGCTTCACGCGCAAGCCCTGGGGCAGAAGTACACCGAGCGGTGCAAAGATGCGAATTGCGCGTGCGCCACCGTCATACTGCTGAAACTGAATGACGAGGCCGACGTTGCTGCGGTCCTCAGCCATGACGTTCTGCACCAGACCGCAGATGCGGCTGCTGCCGCTGGCGGGCGGCTTGCACACGACCTGCCAATCGCCGTGCCGGGCTTCGACCTTGTGGTCGGTGAGCGGCTGCGCGGAAGCGGTTGCGCACCACAAGAGCGCAAGGGCCGGGAAGATGACGACGAGTGCTCTTTGGAATCCGATCATGAGCTGGCCAGGTTGAATTCAGGCGGTCGAGGCGTGAGGTCGATCAAAAATCAGGCTGAAATGGGACCAGAGGCATAGCATTGCCGATCAAGGCAGTGCATAAGCGAACATTGCGAATTTGTCGCGCGGAGAAATGCACATTGCGCGTGCAAATGCCGCATGACAGCGACTTGAGACATGAGCACGCATATTGTTGTGTGAATGTGAGTACAGCCGCCGACTTCGCGTGCGGCAGCGGGATGTGGACGGGGCTCCGGCGGGGCCATGCCATGATCCCGGAATCGGCAGCATCTGGGACAGTGGATCAGGGCACGAGCATGGGAATGGGGATCTTTACGGGCCGGATCGCGGCCGCCATCGGGGCTGGCCTGACGGTGCTTCTGTTCAGCGTCACAGCTTGGGCAGGCATGGGGCAGCCATCGCCAAAGCAGATGACGATGCAGGAGGCGGCAACGCCGGTCGCAACGGAAATTCACAGGTTCCATGATCTTGTGAACCTGATCATCATCGCGATTGCGATTTTCGTGCTGATCCTGCTCGCGATCGTCATCTTCAGGTTCAACGAGAAATCGAATCCGGAACCCTCGCGGGTCACGCACAACACCCTGCTCGAGGTGGTGTGGACGGTGGTTCCGATCATCATCCTGGTGGTCATCGCCATTCCGTCGTTCAAACTGCTCTACCTGCAGTACTCGTATCCAAAGCCGGATGTCACGATCAAGGCCGTCGGAAACACGTGGTATTGGGAGCACCAGTATCCGGACCACGGCAACTTCTCGGTCACGTCGACCATCGTGCGCGATGGCGACCTGCTGCTCAAGAAGCTCGGCCAGGAAGAATTTGACAAGCGCTATGCGAGCCTCGAGGGCAGCGAGCGCGAGCGCCGGCTGCATGGTGACGCGGCAGCGTTGTGGAAGGAGTTCGGACAGCCGAGGCTGCTGGCGGTCGACAACGACATCGCGGTGCCGGTCGGCAAGGTGGTGCACGTGCTCGTCACCTCGAACGACGTCATCCACAACTGGACCATCCCGTCGTTCGGCTCGAAGGTCGATGCGGTGCCCGGTCGTATTACAGCGACGTGGTTCAAGGCCGAAAAAGAGGGCGTGTTCTACGGACAGTGCTCGGAACTGTGCGGCAAGGACCATGCCTTCATGCCGATAGCTGTCAGGGTGGTGAGCCAGCAGGTCTTCGACCAGTGGGTGGCTGCCCACAAGGGCGGGGAGGCCGGCAAGGCCCAGGGCATACTCCTCAAAGCAGCCAAAGACGCCGGGCTGAAGCAGCAGCTCGCGGATGCAGGTTCGCGCGCGCAGTAAGACCTGCGACGACCAAACGGTTTCGTACAGATTGAAGACGAAAGGTTAGCGGCAAATGAGCACCAGCTCGGCACATACAGCGCACCACGACGACCATACCCCGCGTGGACCTGCAAGGTGGTTGTTTTCCACCAACCACAAAGACATCGGCACGATGTACCTGATATTCGCCATGGTGGCGGGTGTGATCGGCGGCGTCCTCAGCGTGTTCATGCGCATGGAGTTGCAGGATCCGGGGCTGCAGTATTTTGCCAATGGCCACATGTTCAACGTCTATGTGACGGCGCACGGCCTGATCATGGTGTTCTTCATGGTGATGCCAGCCATGATCGGCGGCTTCGGAAACTGGTTCGTGCCGCTGATGATCGGTGCGCCGGACATGGCGTTCCCGCGGATGAACAACATCTCGTTCTGGCTGCTGCCGGTCGCGTTCGCACTGCTGCTGCTGTCGCTGTTCGTCGAGGGACCGGCTGGCGGTTATGGTGTCGGCGCGGGTTGGACGGTCTATGCGCCGCTTTCGACGCTGACCGGACACCCGGGGCCGGCGATGGACTTCGCGATCCTTTCGCTGCATGTCGCCGGCGCGTCTTCGATCCTCGGTGCGATCAATTTCATCACCACGATCTTCAACATGCGTGCGCCGGGCATGACGCTGCACAAGATGCCCCTGTTCGTGTGGTCCGTGCTCATCACGGCCTTCCTGCTGCTGTTGTCGCTGCCGGTGCTCGCCGGGGCGATCACCATGCTGCTGACGGACCGTAATTTCGGGACGACGTTCTTCGAGGCTGCCGGCGGCGGCGATCCCATCCTCTACCAGCACCTGTTCTGGTTCTTCGGCCATCCGGAGGTCTACATCCTCATCCTGCCGGGCTTCGGCATGATCAGCCAGATCGTTGCGACGTTCT
>JBJOGJ010000227.1:0-6356 GCA_046048295.1 Pseudomonadota bacterium
AACCACTCCAGCTGATGGGAGTGCAAATGCTTACCAGGCTCCGCCTCCACCCGAACGCCCAGCTCGCGACAGTGCCCCTGATCGAGGCGGATGCGAGGGAGTATGGGGCATGCGGAGAGAGCGGGGATAAGTTTTTGGGGGATTGTTAGCGGCGGGGTTCGGTGCCATGCGAGAGGCGGCCACTCTACACCTGTCATCCCGGACGAGCGTAGCGAGATCCGGGCCCCAGGGGCGGCTTGGCGATGGGTTTGCGTTACAGCCCTGGGTCCCGGCTCTGCGCGGCTGACGCCGCTTGGCCGGGATGACAATGGGGGCGTGGGGTGAATGGGGCGGCAGGCTCTCAGGCGGATTGCTGCCAGCGTTTTGCCGTGCCGCTGCCCCTCACCCCAACCGTCTCCCCGCTCGCGGGGAGAGGGAACAGTAGGCCGTCGCGGGCGGCGATGGCAGTGCATCAGGTGTTTAACGAGGCGCCAGCAAGACAAACTCCTGTCATCCCGGAGGATCGTAGCGAGATCCGGGACCCAGAGGCTGTGCGGCGGTGGGCTCGTGTCGTGGCCCCTGGGTCCCGGCTCTGCGCGCTGACGCGCTCCGGCCGGGATGACAGTTGGGGGCGCAACGGACCGTTGCCGTCAGTGCCTATTGCCACTGGATCTTGCCGAACACCCTGACGCTTGCGCCCGGCAGCAGGATTTCGTCGCGGCGCTTGAAGGACACGTGGTTCAGGATCTGCTCATTGGCGAGGTTGTCACCCTTGACGCCGATCGTGAAGGTCGAGCCGGGGCCGTAGCCGAGCATGCGCTCTGTGATCGCTGTCGTGTAGCTGAGCTCTGCCGACACCAGCGTATAGCCCGGCGTGGCGATCTCCTCGAAGCCGATCTTGTCCTGCTCGAATGCCTGGAGGACACCGGCTCGGGCATACAGGGCACCGTCCTTGTAGTAGATGCCGCCCCCGAGCCGGTGTGGTGGAATACGCGGTACGTTCTCACCATCGGCGAATTCAGCCCGCACGAAGTCATATTGTCCGTAGAGGCCCCAAACGCCGTTCCAAAAGCGCCCGACGTCGTACTGCGCCATCACCTCGGCACCGTAAAAGATCGCATCGCGCTGGCGGAAGAGTACCAGGCCAAGCTCGTCCTCGGCGGGATCGGCGCAGCTTGCAAGGTCCTCGCCGCAACGGTCGGGGTCAAGCTGCTTGTAGATGAAGCCGTTGAACCGCGAGTAGTAGGCGGTGGCGTCGAAGCGGAACGGTCCCTTCGCCTTGCGGAAGCCGAACTCGATGGTCTGGGCCTTCTCCTTTTCAAGGAACGGGTTGCCGATCTCGAATGTCTCGGTCGCCTCATGTACGCCCTTGGAATAGAGCTCGGCGGCATCGGGCGCGCGCTCGACATACTTGCCGGTCAGGCTCATGACGACACCGCCGGGCAGGTCATAGAGCACGCCGACGCTGCCGCTGAGCGGCGTGAAGGTCCGCTTCCCTGCGAATGCTCCGGACGTCAGCGGATCGGTCTCGTTGAACAGCACGCCGTTGCCATCGACGCCGTTCTGTTCGATGCGGGCGGCGGCCTGCAGGCGCAGCTTGCGGGTGAGCTGCAGTTCCTCGAAGATGAAGGCTGCGACATAGTTCGTCTTTGCGGGATCGAGCAGGCTGTCGCCATCCTCGGCGACGGTGAAACCGCGCACCTTGCGCTGGCCAGCCTGCACGCCGATCGCACCCGTCATCTGGCCGAAGGCGGTCATGTAGGGCAGGTGCTGCACCTCCAGGCGGCCTTCGTACTGCTTATTGGTGAAGCGCGTGCCGACGACGTCGCGCTCGGTGTCGTGGTCGACGATGATCTCGTTGTGTGCGTAATCGGTGGCGCCGAGCCACATGCGGATCGTGTCTATGCCTGCGGTGCGGACGCGCCACTCGCCACGCGAGACGACCTTGTCCTGGCGCATGTCGATGCGGGGGCGGTGCTCGAGGAATTCCTCGCCGCGGCCGGGGATGCCGTAGAAGCTCTCAAAGCGCGTGACCGAGACGCCGAAGTAGCCGCTGTTCCAGACGTAGGAGCCGCCGAGTGAAGCGCTGTCCGTTTCGACGAAGGTGTTGAACTCCTTGCCCTTCGGTGTGTCGTAGTCGTCGGTCCGGCGCCTGGAGCCATCGGCATGGATCACGAAGCCGGTCTTGGACCCGGCAGTGATGGAGAAGGCGCCATCCTTGCCGCTGTCGACGGAGTTGATGCCGCCCTTGATCGCGCCCATCACGCCATGGCGCGGCACGAAGGTTGGTATGCGGTTGTTCTCGACCGCCACGACGCCGCCGATGGCCTGGCTGCCATAGCGCAAGGTGGAGGGGCCGCGAACGACTTCGATTTTCTCGGCGGCGTTGGGGTCGATCGGGACGGCGTGATCCTCGGAGATGGCGGAGACGTCATGGCTGCCGATGCCATTCTCCTGGATGCGGACACGGTAGTTGTCGAGGCCGCGGATGACGGGGCGGTTGGAGCCGGCGGCGAAGGTGGAGCTGGAGATGCCGGGCCTCTGGTCGATGCTGGCTGTGAGGTTCGGGGCGCTGGTGGCGAGTACGTCGCGCTCGGTCGTCACGGTGACGGGAACGAATGTGCCGTCGACGAAGACGAAGGGGCCCTCGACTGCGTCATCGAACGATGTCAACGGCTCGATGGCTTCGGCCGGTGTGGCGGCGGTGGAGGACGGACCTGGCTGCGGGGCAGGCCGCGGGCGCTGCCTGACGACGGGGCTCGGCGTCTCGACGACGATGGTCGGAAGCGCGGTCTGGGCGGTTGCTGGTGCGGCATTGGCGGCTGCGAAGAGGGACATTGCGAGAAGACTGCAGTGACTTCCGGTTCTCGTCATGCCGGCCATGTTCAACTCCAACTGCCAATGTTATATCATAACATCTGTATAAGCAGTTGACGGTCAGGGCGGCAAGTGGGGCCGGCTCCGGCGCGACCGGTCTTTGGCGTGCTTGTGTCGAATCTGTAACAGTATAACATTGCATGGCGTCGGCGGGGGGGCTGGCGACAGTTGCAGACAGCATCAGGGGAAGTGGTTCTTGGCGGTGAGGGCGTGGCAGCTTTCCATCGATGAAGTGGGCCCGGCCGGGGAAACCACGGGCGTGCCGGAGGCGATCTGGCTGCTGACGATCGAGCCACAGCCGGGAGCCGACGTGACCGGAGCGTGCGCCGCGGCGTTGCCGCTGACGGCGATCCGGTTCGACAGCGAGCCCGAGCCCGTTCGTTCAGGTGAGTACGGCATGTCTCCCGTGCAGGCGGCCGGCCGGCGCGGAAGCCTGTCTTGGGGCGTGGCGCTGGTTTGCCTGGCGGCAGGCGTGGCGCTGCACTTCGGCGCAGGAATGGCGATGCTGATCGCCGCTGCTTGGACGGAGGTGCCCGGTGGCGGAGGGCAGGCAGCGGATTCCGTGCAGGTCGAGATCGTTTCTGCGGAGGCGCTGCAGGCACGGGGCGTTGCCGCGGTGGCAAGCGAGGAGAAGGCAGTATCGGAGGCGGACGAGGGCGGCGAAAGCACAATGACCGCGGCGGCAGACGCCGCGCCGCAGGCCGAAGACAAGGTGCGGCCGCAGGAGACAGAGCCAGCAGCGCCACCGGAGGACGATGTTGTGGCGATGCGGCGCCTTGAGACATCGCCGGAGCCGGAGCGGCAGGAGGCGGAGAAGAAGCCTGAGCCCGAGAAACGGCCGGAGCCCGAACGCGAGAAAGCGCCAGACGAGACGGTGCGCAAGCCTGCCGCGGCGCAGACGGCGGGGCGGAATGCGCCGGCCGGTTCGACGCCGGCGGCGACGCAGACCATGCTGCGCGCGGCAAGCCGGGGCGAGATCAAGCGGTTCAACGCGTCGCTGTGGAAGGCCATCCAAAGGCGGCTGCCGCGGCAACGCGGGCTGCGCGGCACGGTCGAGGTGATGTTCTCGCTGACGCGCGAGGGGCGGGTCGGGGCGGCCAGGATATCCAAGAGCAGCGGCAACGGCGCGCTCGACCGGGTGGCGCTGCGGGCGATGAGGTCGGCGCGGTTCGCGAAGCCGCCAACGGGGATGAGCGAGGCGCAACTCGTCTATCGCATCCCGATCAGGTTCCGGTGAGGGTAGGCGTCGGCTGGCACAATAGTCGCTCAGTCATCTCGCCGATGGCTTGTCCTTGCCGCCAGACCGGATCTGGCGAATAACTCCGACCATCCCGAGCAATGCAAGTCGAGCGGCGCCGCTGTCGGGTCAAGCGCACCGGTGGAGAACGAAATGACGGCAGAGCCGCAGGACTCAGAGCAGAACGACACGGGGCAGCGACGAGAAAAGGTGCCCCTCATCGCCGTATATCGCGTTTTCTTCCTGGTCGGACTGTTCAGCTTCGGTGGCGGCATGACGCCGTGGATCCGGCGGCAGATGGTGGTCGTGCATGGGTGGATGAAGGACGAGGATTTCATGCCCGGCGTGGCGCTGGCGCAGATACTTCCGGGCGTCAATTCGACCAACCTCGCCGTCTATGTCGGCCAGCACGTGCGCGGGATACTTGGCGCGACGACGGCGCTCGCGGGGCTGTTGACCGCGCCGTTCATCCTTATGCTGATTGCTGCCACATCCTACAATTATCTGTTGAGCCAACCGTGGCTGGCCGCATTCATGGCGGGGATCGCTGCGGCGGCCATCGGCATGCTGCTGGCGACGGGAATCGCGGCTGTGCGTGTCGCTACCGTCAGCATCGCCTCGACGGCGATCATGATCGCGACCTTCATCGCCATCGGGATCCTGCACCTGCCGCTCCTCTGGGTCGTCGCGGTCGTGACGCCGATCAGTGTGCTCATTTCGTGGCCGAGGGGGAAGGGTAATGCGTGACGATCCTTATCTCAGTCTCGTCGTCATCCTGGTTCCGCTGTCGATCGCCTCGATCGGTGGCGCGAGCGGCATCTACGCGCCGCTGCAGCATCAGGTCGTCGAGGTCCACCAGTGGCTGACGCCGAAGGATTTCCTCGAGCTGTTCGCAGTCTGCCGCTTCCTGCCGGGGCCGAGCTCGCTGCTCGGGGCGATGATCGGGTTCCAGGTTGCGGGCGTGCTCGGGGCGCTGGTGGCGTTGCTGGCGCTCTATATTCCGTCGTCGGCGCTGTTCTATTTCGTGGCGCGGAGCTGGACCAGCAACAGCGGCAAGGCGTGGCATGTCGCGCTGCAACGCGGCCTGGCGCCGATTGCCGCCGGGCTCATCATGGCGGGCGTGGTGGCGCTGTTCGAGCTGAGCGGCGGGGATGTGCTGACGGGCGCGGTGATCGTCAGCGTGGGGCTGCTGTTCACCTGGAACCAGAAGCTGCACCCGATTCCGGTGCTGATCTGCGGCGGGGTGCTGTTCGGGCTGGTTTATCTGGTGAGGTGAGGGGGCGGTTTGCGGAAGTCGCGCCTTCGCTCCTCTGGCCGGCCGCTGAACCGCCCGTCCTTGGCACAAGATATCCGGCAGCGGACATTGCCATTGCGGGTCTTGGACGGGATGGATTTGCTCGAGATTGTTAGTTTTATGGCAGCTCGAGCATCTTCAGGGTGTTCGCCGACGCAAAGGTCGCCACGAAGATGAACTTCTTGCTGCTGACGAAGGCATCTCATAAGCTGGAGTTGGCCGCCTTGCGCGCGAAGCAGACGCGGAACGCCCTGTTGATATTGCCAATGAAGGTATAGTCCTTGAAATAAGCTTTAGCTTTTTTGCCTGCAGTGATTGCCTCGATCAGAATGCCGGAATTGATGGCCGTCAAGAATGTGTCGTCTTTGGGTGCGGCGTCCTTCAACTAGAGAACGGCCTTCAGGCTACCTGCGCCCGGCAGGTTGCGCACAATGCCGGTCAATACGCCAGGAATGTGGTTCTTCAGATGGCGGGCAAACGTGCAACCGCAACGATCATCGCCGCCGCTCTCGCTGCTACAGACCATAATATTCAGTGTAGTTTATTTGTAGAACTCTTACCCGATTGAGAGTGCGTCTCTCATGTACTCACCTAAATGGTTGCAAACAGTGCAGCGTCAATCGACATGGCGCTACTGCGTCTCGGACACATTCTGGACCTCCCCTGTTCCATTGTTGAGAGTTTTACCTGGGTTGTGGACAAAGCCGCCCGGTTCATGACTTCGCTCACGGACCGGGCAACTACAGTTCTTGCTGTCGCTTAGTCTTTTATTAGTTCAATGGCCTTTTTCATTATGGGATCTGGAACTGCGAGCGCAGCGCGAACGGCTTCGGAGGTTTCCTCGCCCGTCATCGGATCTATGATGAGGTTCATCTTCTTGGCTTCAGCCAGCAGTGCATCGGATTTGGCCGCGTTCCAGAAGGCTTCGCGCAGGATCGCCAGACGTTCAGCAGGAACTCCGGGGCCCAC
>JBJOGJ010000228.1:0-6318 GCA_046048295.1 Pseudomonadota bacterium
ATCCGCCACACATTAGCACGGGTCGAGTTAAGCGACTGCTTTAATTCGTCGCAGGATAACGATCGGTAAATGTTGAATCGCTTTGGTAAGAGACGGAAATTTCAACCAAAACGAGAATATTTAAGAATATTTAGTGCATGTTTTGCCGTTTTTTGGTCTTAGCAGAAGTTAGGCTATGAATGGTCGATGCAATGGTACCGTGGCAGGAAGTGCGGATAATGTCTATGCAATTCAAGGGTGTGCGGGATGTGGGCACGTCTTTGAGGCAGGCTGTGCGGGTGACTGCAGCGGCCTCGGTCATGCTGGTTTCAGCGCAGGCTCTGGCTGAGCCGGAGGGCGAACCATCGAGCCCGCCTGGATATGTGGGGATCTGGTTCGACGAGACCGGTAACGGCGCTATCCAGATCGAGCGTTGCGGAGAGCAGCTTTGCGGCAGGATCGTATGGCTACGAAATCCTGCCGACGAAAAGGGTGTGCCTCTGGTTGATGCGCTGAACCCGACGGAAGCCGAGCGGGCCCGTCCCGTATGCGGCTTGCAGGTGATGGGTGATCTCAAGCGCCAGAACGACGGATCATGGGATACGGGTTGGATATACGATTACCGGGAAGGCAAGACCTATAACGTGGCATTGCGGCTGCGCGCCTCGGATCGCCTGGAGGTTACGGGGTACCGCGGCGTGAAGCTCCTCAGCGAAACGCAGACCTGGAAGCGTGCCGGTGCGCGGCTCCCAATTTGTACGCAGAAGGCCCCCGATGTCGGGGCGACGAACTGAACTGACCGACAGGTTCGGCCTAGAAGTCGAGTGTTCCTCCGTCTTCATCGGCTTGCGCGCTATCGAGTTCGCGGACGATCCTCTCTACGAATTCGCCGATGCGTTCCGCGGCCAGACCCCTCTGTTGGTCCTCCAGAACCCGATAGAGGCTGTCGTCGAGTGTCAGCACCTCGACTCTTCCGCCAAGGCCGAGCTGTAGTTGCTCTGCCAATTGCCCAGCCTCGGCGTCGCCAATCCGCGGCAACAGCAGAAGTGCGGGTGTCGTTATCTCGCAAAGGCCCGGCATCACGTAGTTGGCAAGCCTGCCGGCTTCCAGCGCCACGCCGGCCGTACGCCAAAAAACACCGGAATGCCATGCGCTATCCTGGTCCACGGCAGAAAGCGCTTCCGAACGGCAATTCTCGTCGCTTATTCCGTATGGCGTGCGCTCTGCGATCTTGAGCCAGTTTGCCACTCGCTTGATGTTGAGTGCAAGCAGTGCCTGCTGCAGCGGCCGTGCCTCCCAGCCGGGTGGCCAGACTGCAGGGGAGGCGAGTACGACGGCGTTCGGCTGGACCTTTAGTGATTTCGAAAGACTGAGGGCTAGGAGCGCACCCGTCAGGTATCCCGCGACCACGATGTGGCGGCAGTTCTTCGCTAGGTCTTCGTGCGCCCGGGCGAGTGTGGCCTGCCAATGCCATCGGCTCGTGGCGCCCAGCAGAATCTGCGAGCCCCCATGGCCGAGCAGCATGGGGCAGGATACCGAATGCCCGCGTTCCGCGAGTTTCTCTGCAAGGTAAGCGCACTCCTCCGGAGTGCCCCCGACACTGTGTGCGATCAAAATTCCGATATCGCCGCCGTTGAAGACGATATCGTCGTTCGAGCTCCCAATGTTCTCTATGAATTCCAACCGAGAAGACCTGCACTCTGCCGGGGATATGATTGCTTCGCTCTCATAATAGCCGTCGCCAGTATGCAAGGCACGCAAATTGGGCCCGGGGAACAGTTCCGGCGCTCCGACCGGTAAACGGAACGCATGGAAGTCGGCCGACTACGCCCCTTCAGCGGTCTCGCCAACGCGCTGATGCCTGAGCACCGCCATCTCGCGTGCTCGGGCGAGGCGCTTCTCCAGCATGTCGGCGAAAGCGATCGACCTATCGACGACTATGTGCCGCTGCCGGTCGAGCACGACGATGTGATAGCTGTCGTCGAGCACCACGAGTTCGACCAGCCCGCCGAGCTTGCGCTGCAGCTCCAGAGCATTGCTGCTAAGGCTGGCCATGTCGTCTTCACGCGGGTGCAGGATCAGAGTCGGAGCCTTTATCTCGGCCAGGTGTTTGCGGACGTCGGAAACCAAGAGATTGTGGTGCGAGAAGCAGCGCACCGGTGTCTTGTAGACGCCTGCTTGCGAGGCATCGCCGCTCAGCATGCTCTTCACGACGAAGGAGCGTATGCGTTCATCCTTGATCCCGTAGGGTGGGCGCTCGGTGAGATTTGCCGTGACGTTGAAGGGCGTCGGGCGAATGTAGCGAAGGATGATGCTGTGCCACGGCATCGCCCAACCGTCCATGACCAGGGTCGGTGCGAACAAGGTCAGTCCATGTACCTTGTCAGGCCGCTGCTGCGCCAAGCGCAGTGCCAGCACTGCACCCATTGACAATCCGCCGGCGATGACGATGTCGCAATGCTCAAGAAGCTTGTCGTGTGCGGCTTCGACACTGGCATACCAGTCCTTCCAGGTGGAGGTGCGCAACTCCTCGAGAGAGCCGCAATGTCCGGCAAGCTGGCAGCAGTATACGGTGTGGCCTGCATGTGCCAGTCCGCGGGCAACGAAGCGCAATTCATGTGGGGTTCCGCCGAGACCATGAATGAGCAGGAAACCGACACGCCCTCCTGGTAGAAATTCACTGAAGTCGATCTTGTTCGTTTCAGCTTCGCTCATGTCCGATCCAGTCTTCTACTTTTTGCAGCATCTGGCACAAGCCAGATCATTCTTTTCCCAGAGCCGTGCCCGTTGGCGATACGGTCCGGTGTCCAATTCTCCAGTGGGGGCAGACTTTCGTTGACTTCAGTTCGAACGTTATTCGCTCAGTTCTGATCCCCTGTTGCGAACGCACTACCAGTCATGCACAGGCCTCACGTGCGGCCCCTTTACGGGTTCTGCGACGTCGTCGACTTCAATTCATCCCTTGCTCACCCGGTGCAACAACCGGTCGAGAAGGGCAAGTGCGAGATCCATCTCTTCCTTCGAAATATGAAGGTTTGGTGCTAGTGTTATGACATTCTTGTAGTATCCACCTATGTCAAGCACAAGTCCATATTGCTTGCCGTTGACCTCTAGGTTCCCGATCAGTCCTTCATCGACCATTCTGTCGACTATCCTCCTGGAGGGCGTGTAGCTGTCGGAGGGCTCACAGATCTCCATGCGAAGCGCCATCCCGAGGCCGTCTACATCGCCCACGATGGGATACCTCTTCTTCAACTCGCGCAGCCCATCGAGAAGATACTGCCCCTTGGCCAGCGTCATCGCTTCATAATCGCCCTCTTCGAGCATTTTCACGGTTTCAAGGGCGACGGCGGTACCCATGGGATTCGAGTTGAACGTCGAATGCGTCGAGCCCGGTGGGAAAACCTCCGGTGCGATCAATTCCTCGCGCGCCCAGATTCCGGCCAGCGGATTGAGCCCGTTCGTCAGCGCCTTGCCGAACACGACGATGTCCGGTTTCACATTGAAGTTCTCGAGGGCCCAGAATTTACCGGCACGATAGAAGCCCATCTGGATCTCATCGTCGACAAGAAGAATCTTTCGGGCTTCCAATATCTTGCCGAGTTTTTCGAAGTAGCCTGCCGGGGGCACGATATAGCCCCCCGTACCCTGGATTGCTTCGACGAAAAAGGCGGCGAACTCCGCCTCGCCGGCCTTCGCATCCCATACGGCGTGGTACTCGCTATCGAACAGCCGGGCGAACTGGTCGACGCAATAGAGGTCGCAGTCTTCGCGCTTCTTGCCGTAGGGGCAGCGGAAACAATACGGGTAGGGAACGAAGTGCGCTCGCTCGCCGAAATGGCCATAGCGTCTGCGGTAGCGGTAGGAGGATGTGATGGACGAAGCACCGAGGGTTCGGCCATGATAACCGCCTTCGAATGCGAACATCAGGCTCTTGCCGCCGGAAGCGTTGCGCACCAGCTTCAATGCATCCTCTACGGCCTGGGATCCCCCGACATTGAAGTGTACGCGGCCCTTCTCGCCCCAAGTATTCTCGACGCGCCGGGCGAGGCGGCTTGCGAGTTCGATCTTCTCGCGATGGAGATATTGACTTGCAAGCTGCGGCAATTTGTCGAGCTGGTTTCGAACCGCGCCATTAAGCCGCTCATTGCGGTAACCGAAATTCACCGCTGAGTACCACATCTGCAGGTCGAGAAAGGTACGTCCCTCGGCATCGTAGAGGAACGAACCTTCACAGCGCTCGAACATCTTGGGAGGGTCGACGTAGTGGACCGTATCGCCATGCGAGCAGTACTGCTGCTCGAGCGCCAGTAGTTCGGTCTCGGACAATCCGTCGTAGGCGATGTCGGGCAATTGCGGCCCGGACCAACTGACCGGCTGATCCATTTTCTATTCTTCTCCTCGATATGCCGACGACGATGGTGGTGGCGTGCCCGGCCGGCCGGCAACCCATCGCGGCAGCAACTCTGCCGCCTCGGCAAAGGTTTCGAAAGCGATGTGAGGGATGCCCGCGGCAAGGCAGTGTTTGGTAAGGCTGGCCTTGCTGAACACCATGTCTGCCCGGGCGGCGACGCAGAAATCCGACCTGCCGTCTCCGATCATCACGCGCAGGTCGGCGCCAGCCTGTTCCGCGAGGCGACACTTGCAGTTCCCAGCCAGCACGCTGCAGGTGCTGCTGGAATGTGGAAACGAGAGACGCCAGCGGTCATGCCCGAGCCATTCGAACCGATTGGCGAAATAGGGCAGGTCGACGCCTGCCGTCTGCAGTACTTGCGCGACGTTGCGGTCGAGTCCGTCCGACACAACGGTCAGGGAATAGCCCATGGAAGCACAGAGCGCCGCGAAGTCAGCGAAATGAGGATCAATCTGGACACCCCTGAGGAGGGTGTCGATTTCCTCCGGGCTGGCCCGGACCAGATCGATTTGGCGTACCATACACTCTCTCGAGCCGATCAGGCCTGCCTTCCATTCCTCCTCGATCACGAGCCAATCGGGATCAGCAAAGCGCTGGAGGACGAGGTCGGTTGTGTCCTCGAGGGCAATGGTCCCGTCGAAATCGACGAACACGTGGCACTTCATAACGGATCTAGCTACCTGGCGCGAACTCGTTGATAAGCAGAAGCGTTTTGCTGCGCAGCATAAGCCGCGCCAAGATACATGCCTTTACCGGCCAACAAACGCGCCGCCAACGGTCTTCGTTAATGCGGGCATTTGCACGTGGCTCGATAATGACCGTGCAAATGGTTACCTCGAAACCGTTGGTCAATCGCTAGCGGGGTTGGTTAACAAACCGCCACCATGGCGCGGATAAGGCACCATATGTGATTGCCGAGACGGCCAGTGATGCAAGGTAGGGTGCTTCCAGCCCAAATCCCCATCTGGCGACCGACCATGTCACTATTCCGACTATAATGGTGGCCGCCGCGGCAGAAGGCCCGCCGATCCGCGTGAACAGCCCCATGACGGCCACAACGAAGACGCCAGAGCTTCCGGCTGCGGATGCCGTCTCGATCAACTCCTTGACCGAGCCGGAAGTGAGCGCGAGCGCGAAAGCGATTGCGGCCAGACTTGCGACAGTAAGACGCGACGTGAGGAGCTGTGCCCGGTCGGACTGACCCGGAAGCGCAGGTGAAACGATGTTGTGGGCCACTTGTGCGGCACTGGCGAGCAGGACGGAATCGACGGTCGACAGGATCGCCGAAATGATGGCTCCCGCGAAAAGGATGTATAGCAAGGTCGGAAGCAGCTTGTGGGCAAGGGTGGGGATCACTTGCTCGGAGTGCGGGGCATCCGGGAGCAGCGCCGGTGCAATGAGGCCGAGCAGGACCGGTATGATGCCGACGACGATGTAGAGTACGCCGCCGGCCAGGGTACCGCGGACTGCGACCTCGGCCGATCGGGCTCCGAGGACCCTCGAGATGATCTCCACGGCGACGATTGTCCCACAAAGCGGCACAGCGAGCCGCTCGATGAGGGCCAGCACAGATCCGTCCGGAAGAACGAAGGGGTCGAGCCTGCCAGCCGGCACTGCTGCCAGCGCTACGCCGGCGCCACCGGCTTCGGCAATTGCTACGAACAACAACACGACAAGTCCGACAACGACTGCGAGGCCCTGTACAAGATCGGTCCAGGCATCGGCGAGGAGCCCGCCCAATATGCTGTATGCGACCACTACGGCAGCGGCTGCGGTCATCGCAATCGAAACGTCGATGCCGGCGGCGGCGCCCACGACGGTGCCGAAAGCTCGAATCTGGGCTCCGGCCCAGAAAATCGATCCTGGCAGGAGCACGAGGACGACGAGCCTGCCAACCCAAGGGGCATAGCGGCTGGCAAAGAAGT
>JBJOGJ010000229.1:0-6302 GCA_046048295.1 Pseudomonadota bacterium
ACGAGCGACGGCGTCATGCTTGCCCAGATGCACGACCTTGTAATCGGCGTCGCCGATGAGACCCTTCTTGGCCAGCAGCGTGCGCGGTGCGAGGTGGCTCGAGGTCGAAGCCTGATCGCCGAACGCGAACGGCTTGCCCTTGATGTCGTCGATCGCTTTTACAGGACCTTCGGCGTTGGCGATGATGATGGAGTTGTAATAGGGCTTGCCTTTTTCAACACCAACCGCAAACGGCTCGATCTCGGTCGCCTTCGATTTCGCAAGGACGTAGGAGAACGGACCGAAATAGCCGACTTCAACGCGGCCGAACCGCATGGCCTCGATCATCGAGGAATAGTCTGTCGTGACGATGATCTCGATGTCCTTTTTCAGCGCCTTTTCCAGATACGCCTTCAAGGGTTGAGCGTTCTGGATGATCGTTGCTGCGTTCTCGTCGGGCAGCAGCGCGATGCGAAGTTTGTCTGGATTGGCCTTGTCGGCGACCGCCTGACCGGCAGCCGCCATCATGCCGACCGCGAACGCGGCAGCGAGAAAATTACGACGCTTCATGATTGGTTCTCTCTCGTTCGGTTTCGACTCCTACTCGGCCGCCGCCATTATTTCCGGCTTGCTGACCTTGTAGATCTTATCGAGGACGGCGGACCCAAGTTCCGACGAGGCGCCCTCGAAAACGATGTGTCCGTTCGACAGCCCGATGATGCTATCGGCGAACTGACGTGCCAACTCCAGCTGGTGAAGGCTGACGATGGTCGTGATTCCGTCCTCCCGGCAGATGCGATGCAGATCGCTCAGGACCTTGACGGAGGTCTCGGGATCGAGGCTTGCAACCGGTTCGTCGGCCAGGATGATCTCGGGGCGCTGAGCAATCGCACGCGCAATCCCAACGCGCTGCTGCTGGCCGCCGGACAACTGATCGGCGCGGTGGAGCGCGCGATCTGCAAGACCGACCCTCTCAAGCGCTTCAAGGGCAATCATCCGGTCCGACCGTGGCAAAGGCAGCAGGGTCCGAGCCGTTCCGTGCGACGAAAGGCGTCCCGTCAAGACGTTGCCCAGCGCCGTGAGGCGGCCGATGAGATGGTGCTGCTGGAAGACCATGCCGGTGCGGCGGCGATGCTCGCGCAGCGTTTTGACGTTGCGGAAGATCGAACCGCGACCCTCAACGCCAACGTCACCCTTGGTTGGACGAACCAGCCCGTTGAGACAGCGCAGCAGAGTCGACTTGCCTGCTCCCGATGTGCCGAGCAGCACGATAAATTTGCCGCGCGGGAACAGCACGCTCGTAGGGGACAGTGCCTTGACACCGTTCGAGTAGGTCACTTGGACGTCTGAAGTAGTCAACATCACCGGATCTCCCTGTGAGCACCGTTCGGATTATCCAAACATTCAGCGCCATCGTTCGGATTGCTGCATAGCAACCTTACGTGTCGGCCCAATGACAGCCGATGCGGCTCACTAGAGCGCGCGTCGAGACTTGCAGAAAATTTCCGTCAGTCGTCGACGCCCTGTAGGGGCGAATGGCACAAACTCATGATATCAAAGCGAAAGTCAGAATAATGTGTTTGGCCGCCGATTGCATTTGACGGAAGACCGCTTAGAATTATTCGCCGCGACTGCCCCCGCACCTGACTTTCGCGCCGGCCAACTCCTGATTGGCCTTTTCAACGTCGAAAGCGCCGCGCGCTGCGCCGGGTTGAGGTCGGCGACGCGATTGCAGTCGCGGAGAAGATCGACATCTAATCATCTGTGGTAGACCGGACATGGTCGGCGGCTCGTCCTGCGTCGCCGATTAAATGCATGGTCGACTTCTGCAATTGGGATTCACGAGCTTGTGCGCCGCAGCATGGCCTTGGAAGCGAGTGTCGGCAAATGGCCCATCTCGACGTTTACGGCTGCTACGATGGGTGTCCGCAGTTGAAGCTATCGCGTCGCCGTTCAGCGCATACAGTCTGTGGTCAATGTCAAAGATTGCGGGGCTGGCTCTTAGTTGCCCCCTCTCGGCGATGCGTTGCAGAGCCGACTTAGACGAGTCAGAATCACGAGCTTCCGGGGACAGGGATAATTCGAGTTTCCCCGTAGTCTCGAATTTCGCGTCTGCACCTCGCAGCCTTCTTGCGACAATGCTCGCTGCAATACCTTGCATCAGCGCGGCGATGCTGCCGGAGCGGCTCGCGGCATGTGTCACAGCGCCAGTTATTGCGGCGCATGTTTGCAATTATCGCGCGCATACGCGCCCGCCTGTGGCGGCGGTTTCCATCCGCTGAGAGGTACGCCCTTATTCGACAGGTCCCATCATCGTACTCTTCGATATGTACGCCATCCGGATCAGGTTCTGGCATTTCTTGCTCCAAAATCTAGGGCCAGAGGCGGGTTAAGTAATTGAATTTGCGCCGTTCAATTTTTGAAGTTTGTAAGACCCCGTTGAGCGCGCCAACGCTCCCAGCGCCGGTGCTGAGCTTCCGCAATCCGTTGTCGACCCTCCTGAGTTTTCGGGCCGGTGGAAAGCCCGCCATGCAGATGACATCGACGGTTTCCCAGGGTAACTGGGCGCCGATTGCAGGGCTTTCCGGATTTCGTTCGTGCCCGACAACGCAACATGCGTTGTATGCGCCACGCATCACGAATTAGGTCTTCGTAAGCACTAGCCATGCGTGGACCCAAGGTGTGAGGGCGCGAGTACGCTCCGCGATCTCGTGATCCCAAGTTTCATTAGTGCAGCCGCCGCCTCTGCGGTGCGCTTCGTTTGCCAACCCGGCCAACATCGCCCGTGCAGCCAAGTGTGCCCCGCCTCGCTCGTGCCATACGGCAACAATGCCTCAAGCGCACCGTCCCCACCGCACGCATGACACCGGCCGGGGCAGGAGCGGACCGGATGCCGGTTCAACCACTCAGCAATACAACACTCCCACGCCTGCGTTTCTGCATCAACTCGGGACAGGCCACTATCATGTTCGAGGATGCCGGCTCGCTCGTCATAATGGGCTTGCCAGTCAGTGGCGTCCCATGGCTCCCCGCGCTGGGTGCGGCTCAAATGCGCCACGATATTGGGCTTGGCATCGCGCAATATCGGCAGCCACTTGTCCGTTGCACGTCGCGGCCCCTTGAAGGTCAATACACCGTCGGGCGCGAGTGATAGGACGACACCATCTGCGCGGGCGTCGGCGATGATGGCGGCAGCGGTCATAGCGTTCCCTCCACCACCTCATCTGAACTGTCTTGCAGCCGAAGGTGCTCAAATCCGTCGAAGGTGCTCTCCATTTCGGAAGGAGCATCTTCGGGTTTTTGTGAGCGCCTTCCAGAATGCTCCCAAACCCAGCCGCCCTTCATACCCCTCTTTTGCGAGACAATGCCCAGGCGCTTTTTCGCGCGCCGGACCGTGGCCCAGGAGTGCCCGGCTCCCTTCGCCTCAGTTTTGATTTTCGGCATCTTAACTGGCCCCTTGGCAAGCAAATCGCTTAGCCAGTCCATGGCGTCGCTCACACTGTCCCTGCTCTCGCCGTCCGTCGCCTCGGCCTCGGCCAACAACTCCCGAGCGCTCCCCTCTACAGCTCGGCCCCATTTCACCACTGACGCTGATATGCCGGGATGCTCGGGCAGTTCTCGTTGCTCCAGGGTGTACTCGAAGCCCCCACCATCGGGACCAATGTTGGATTTGGCGCGGGTCATCAGTCGCCGGCCGCTCTCCGAGTTCGTACCTTCGGCCTCACTGTCATCGTCCTCGACATTGGCTGCGAGTAGAACGATGCGGGCTACGGCTCCAAAGGCAAGAGACCCCGTGAGCCGCTCCACCGGATCACGTCCGCCGGTTCCCTTGGTGAAGTGTGTAATGCCTAGCACAGCGCAGTTGGACTTGGCAGCAAGGTCGGCAAGCGGCTGCAAGGCTCGACGCACCTCTGCATTCTTGTAGCTGTCCCCTGCGACCGCAGATACGATAGGATCAACGATCAGCAGCGCGACATCTTGCAGGCCCTCGAGTGCTTCGGCGAGCCCACACATATGCTTCGCCGGATCGAAGGGAATCGTCTCATCGTTTTCTATAGCACCAGACACGAAGTGCACGCGATCCAAGTCAGCACCTGCCGCAATCAATCGTGGCACCAGCGTATCTTTCGGATCGTCTTCGCCGCTCCAAATGACAACCTGGCCGGGCTGACATTGCGAGCCGTCCGGCAGTGTGCCGCCGGTCGTCACGATTGCTGCGATAGAGATTGCGAGTGTCGTTTTCCCGGCGGCGGGCTTCCCGCCGAGAATGTGCACCTTCCCTCGCGCAAGATGCCCCTCCATTATCCATGAGATCGGCTCTGGTTCGATGGTACTGCCTCGAAGAAGCTCGACCTTCATCTTGGGCTCTTGGGGTGTTTGAGATGCTGAGGCGGCTGATGATCTTGGCGACTGCGCAGCCTCGATTATCTTCCGCACATCATCCACGCCATGGACGCGCGACATGTCATTGAAGTCTTTGCGTTCAGGCGCTGGACCGTCCGCGAAGGATGGCGCTGCGAGCCCACCGCCAACAGCTTCGGCCGCTTCGACCGCATATGTGTCCGGCTCGCCGGTCTTCTTGTCGATGTCAGCCAGAAGCACGATGTCGGCGTTGGGATAGCGCTCGCGCATCTGACGTACCACGGCTGGAATATTGCTATTCATCATGGCCGCCACACCCAGCGCCAAAGGCACTGCCTGCCGCACACTGAGAACCGTCGCGACACCCTCGCCGATCACCAGCATGATGCCGGCCCCGTCGCCATCGGGCAAAGGTTGTGCGGCCCAGAAGCCTCCCCGAATCGTGCCACTACCAGGCAGAAAATACTTGCGACCGGCGCCGTCGATCAATTGCAGGTTGGACAGAATGCCGTCACGGTTAGTCGGCACCACGAGACAGCGACCTTGCAATTGCTCACCCTTCACGCCGGGTGAATAGCCGAGCACCGGCGCAGCCTTCACAGCGTCGATTTCGCGAAGTGTCTCGTTCGGGGGGATGTCCTTGCGTGCGAAATACGGATTGTCAGCCTTTAGCGGCTCCGCCATGGACCAGATGGCAACCGCCAACTTTGCCGTTTCGGCGGCAACCTGATCCCGTTTCCTTTTCTCGTCTGCATCGAAGTCAGCGCGATCCTTCTTCCTGCGTGTCAATTCTTCGACATTCGGGATACGATAGGTACCATCATCGCGCCAGCCATTATCACGCGCCATACGATAGACACTGGCAATGCTCCGGCCGCCGCCGGGCTTGAAGGATTTCCAGCGAGTGTGATTTTCTTTCTGATTGTAATTCTCGGCAGACCGAGACCATTCATCGAATAGCGGCCAACCGTCGTCTCCGAATTGGTCTCTAAGACACATTCCGACCATGACCCACGTTTCGTGCTCATGGGAATCTATGTATTCCATAGCAGATTGAGCTCGCTCCAGCTCATCAGCCTTGGAACGCGTTCGATGCACTCCGACTTTTTCAGTTGGGAAGCCATTCGGCGGTTGGTCCGGGCTCAACATTTCGTCGCCTTTTTGGTGTGTGACGACGCGTCTGTGACTTGAAACGCAGAACGAAATTCAATACACTTTGCACATTGTCGTAATCTATGATCTTTCGTCGGATCAAAGCAAACGAGCGCCGTCCGGACTACCCGCCGGGCGGCATTTTTGCATTTCAGGGCGGCTCGCCGTCGTCGTCTTCGCGACCGGCGCGCAGCCAAGCCTCAGCGTCTTCACGTAGGATCAACCGGCGGCCGGCAACCCAAACCGATATTAGTCGGCGCTTTTTGATCTCTTCGAAGATCTTCGTTTGTCCGAGGCCCGTAGCCTTGCACAGCTCAGAGATGTTGTAGGCAAGCTTTCCGGCCGGGAGGTCGGATGCCTCAGATTTGCCGCCGGCCGCAGGCACTGCCGAATTCTTTACGGCCGGCGTGGTGGTGCGAGGCTTTTTCGACGGGACAAGTGATGAGGATGTCTTGGCTTGTAAGGTGTTCATGTGCATAAATCCTATTGATCTGCCAACGGCCGGGCTCACGGTAGACGGTCAGTCTGTGGCGAGCTGCTCGTGTTCGATGCGTCGGCGCATCAGCCAAGCGACGGCATCATCGTGAAGCACGAGCCTGCGGCGGCGGATGAAAAACGATGGAAGTTCGCGCTTGCGGATGGCTGCTCTCACCTCTGATTCGGGCAAGTCAGAAAGTGCGGCGTGTCCGTCTTCACAGTCTTTGAGACAGAGATGCGGTTCGCGTAGCGGAGGCTTTGGATCATCGGTTGGATTGATCTAAGCGGCTTGCCTCTGATGTTGCAAGCGTCTTCTCTCGAACGTCTTTCGT
>JBJOGJ010000230.1:0-6261 GCA_046048295.1 Pseudomonadota bacterium
TGCTGCTCGGCCGAACTTATCGGCCCGGATTTTGATCTCATCTTCGCTCCTTTACGGCTACGATGATCTCAAAATCCTCCACTCCCGATTCGCTTCAAAACGTCTCGTGAATGCTGACGGGGGACACTGGCGCGGGAACTTCGGCCTGATGCTGCCGCTCGACCGTGCGGCCGGGGAGATGGATCACACCTATGAAGCCCTGCATCTCGGCAGCACACGGCGCGGCCCAAAGACGCGGCGGCCGGTGTTGCACGCAATTCTTGGCTGGCATCCCGACGATCTCGAATGGCTGACGCGGGATCATCTCGCAACGAGTGTCCGCGACGCTCTCAGACACCTTGGCCTCGCTGAGCATCAGGCCGTCTGGGTGACGCACACCGACACCGGCCGCCCGCACGTACATCTTGTCGTGAACTTGGTACACCCGCAGACGGGAAGCGTGGCGCGGCTTGGCCTCGTGAAGAAACGGATGAGTGCCTATTGTGCGTCCTACGAGAAGGCGCTTGGCGACATCCGCTGCAAGCGGCGCTTCGAGCCGAAGGCCGCCAACGAGAACCGGCAGCGGTTGTCGATGCGAGGGAAGGGAGCGGATAAGCAAAAGGCGAGCATGTCGCTCGCCCCTCGCCCTTGACGGTCATCGGCATCCCTGCCTGTACCGTTCATACAGGATATGCTGTTTTTCTGGTCCGAACCAACAGGAAACTTTACAAACCGCCATCCCGAGTAGGTGGGTTGGACGCCCTTAAGCGGCAAGTTCCTCGTCTTCGTCGACATCGTCGTCAGCCACGGCTTCGCTCGTATCGATCGCAGGCTTGCCCATTGCCTGCGTTACGATCGTAAGCAGTGCGGCTTTCCGATCAGCAAAGAAGTTTGAAAAGTCGTCTGCCCGCAGCAGCGCAGGCTTGATGCAGTGCGTGGAAAGAATTCTGTCCATGTCCGTGCTCGAAAGCTGGACGGCCGCGTCGGACTGCAACTGTGCCAGGTACGCAGACGGGGCGTTGCCGCCGATCTTGCGGTTGGCACGATAGGAAATCGCCGTCTTGTTGATGATCGAATTGAAGATCTTGGGCGGGATGCCGCTATCCTCGCACCATTTGCGCGGGAAAATATGATGGATGTCGATGCCCTTCTCGTTGCGGTCGAGATCGACCATGCGCGCCTTCCAAAAGAAGTCCTCGGCCCCGAGCTTCTGCAAAAGAACATAAAGACCCCGATAGGCCGCCGAGGTCCGGCTGCGCATTGTCTCTAGTCGAGATGATTGGAAGCCAGCGGCAACGACCGTGGCAGGCACGTCGGCACCAGCCGCATCGATCCATTTGATCAAGTGCTGCAGGTCGAGCGCGATGCGCGTTTCCGACGCGCTGCCATACAGCTCGCCGAACACGCCACACCAATACCAACGAGCAAGCTTGTCCTGCACCTGGGGTTCGAGCCAGCGGTCTCCTATCAATGTGAGCGTGGCAGCCAACGGCACGAGCTGCGCCCGGTAGGGGAGGAAGTTGGGATGATGGAAGCCGAGATGTCGGAGGAACTGCTCGGCCTCAAGGAAACCTGCCGTCAACCGATCTGCCCACTGCTGGTAGGCTTCGAGCGGCATCGCCAGAACGTGTTCGCGCTTGGCGCTGACGCCTGTGACTTCCTTTCCTGTCTTGCCCGCTTTGAGGTCACGCTGCTGCAGTTCGTAGGTATGAAGAAGGCTCACGCCCTGTAGGAATTCGGTTTCCGAAGTGTCCTTGATGAGGGGCTTGGCAGCAAACTTGGCATGACGGCCCTTCTTACCCTCAAGGCCGAACCAGTCCTTGCGCAAGTTGAAACCGTCGGCCGCATAGCTGGCGGTTACCAGTTCGAATACCGAGAGTTGAACGCCACCCGTGTTGACCTTCTCGAACACCAAGCAGACCGCCTCTTTGCTCGTCTCCTTCTTGAGCTCGATGACCGGCACCTGATAGCTGCGGAACGGCTTCAAAACGAGATTCCGGAATCTCATGTATTGCGTGAATCGGTCGGGATAGGCGGCATTGAGCCCTTCCTCCCAGGCATCCGAGTTGAGAATCTGATCGCACGGAAAGTGGAACGACTCGTATTCCTTGGCCGGCGTGCTGAGATCGAGCTTGATGTCGCGGCCGAAATTCTCCCGCTGCATGCGGTCCTCTCCGACCGCGATAATTGCATCTTCCAGTTCGCCAGGGCCGCTCAGGGCCTTCTCGATGTTGATGTAGTAGTGGCGCTTAATTTCGCGCTTCTTCTCGTCACGGGTGGTGACCGGCTCGGTCAGCTTCAGGACTTGCGTCAGCGACGTCAGACGCTGCTGTCCATCAAGGATAAGTCGCTCGGGATCGCGGTTCTTGGCAAGCACGACGCCCTCCACGGGGCGAACCTGGAAACGCGCCTCACCGCCGGTTTCCAGAAGCATGACAGCGCCAATCGGGAACGAGCGGGCAATACTCACAAGAAGCGAACGGATGTGTTCGTCGTCCCAGACCCATCCCCGCTGAAAGTCGGGTAGCTGAATCTTCCCTTCGACAATCTCGTCGAGGAGTTTGCTGAGTTCCGTCTTGGTGGAGTCGAATGTCGTCATCGTACGCGCTCGCCCTGGTTGGTCCGGGGAAAGCGTAGCCGATTCGTTCAGGCCACCTCTGCCGCGCCCAGCAAGTACAGCGGGCAAACAGTACCGCCACGTTCGCTCGTGTCACCGCGCATCACCGTTTTGGTGTGTGCCCGGTGTGTGCCCAGAGGGATCGCGATTTTGGAGATCTCGTCTAACTATTTGATTTTATTGGTGGAGCCGAGGGGAATCGAACCCCTGACCTCTGCAGTGCGATTGCAGCGCTCTCCCATCTGAGCTACGGCCCCGGCCGAGAGGCCATTTAGGGTGGCGGGCCAGCGCATGTCAAGATTGGGGGTAGGCTGGCCGGTGGCCGACCCAACCCTTGTTTCAATCACCTCCAGTCGCTAGAGAACGAATAAGCATCCGCAGCAGCAGTCGCTGCACCGACTAGCCCAGGTCCCGCAGGTCGCCGAGCCTACCGGTTCGGACCTTCCTTTTGGCCCAACAATGGTGTGCCCTCGATCATGCTAGAATTGCTCGGCTTCATCAGCTACCTCATCACGCTCTATACCTATGTCGTCATTGCAGCAGTGGTGATGAGCTGGCTCATAAACTTCAATGTCATCAACGCCTACAATCCGTTCGTCAGGACGCTCTGGCAGGCACTCGTCGCCGTGACCGAACCACTGCTGAGGCCGATCCGCCGCATGATGCCGGATCTTGGCGGCGTCGACATCTCGCCGATCGTACTGCTGCTGCTTTGCCTGTTCATCCAAAGCGTCATTATTCCGAACATAGCGAAGGTACTCGTCTGAAGAACCGGATGGACGAAGGAGGCACGGCTGGCGATGCACTCGCCTGGCGGCGCGTTGCCAGCGGAATCGAGCTCAGCGTCAGGCTGACCCCCAAGTCTGGCAAGGATGCTGTGGAGGGGCTCGGTTCGAACGACGACGGCATGGTGTACCTCAAGGCCAGGGTGCGTGCAGTGCCGGAAGACCAAAAGGCGAACCGCGCTCTCGAGAAGCTCGTTGCCAAATGGCTCGGCGTCCCCAAATCTAGCGTAGCCATCATCAGCGGGGATAAATCCCGGCTCAAAATACTTGCGATTGCGGGAGAGCCGCCGGAACTCTGCGCATTACTCCAGGAACGGCTTGGACAACTCGGGTAAGACAACCATGAGCGGAGCACGAATTCTCGACGGCAAGGCCATCGCGGCGGACGTCCGGGCACAAGTTGCTGCAGACGTCGCGGCGCTGCGGCGGGAGAACGGGACCGAGGTCGGGCTTGCCGTGGTGCTGATCGGCGAAGACCCGGCGAGCCAGGTCTACGTCCGCAACAAGGCAAAGCAGACCGTCGAAGCGGGAATGCGCTCTTTCGAGCACCGACTGCCGGCTGCGACGGGGGAAGGCGAGCTTCTGGCGCTGGTCGGGCAGCTCAATCGCGATCCATCCGTGCACGGCATCCTGGTGCAGCTGCCGCTGCCCGACCATATCGACGAGCGGAAGGTCATCGAGGCAATCGATCCGGGCAAGGATGTCGATGGCTTCCACCCGATCAACGCCGGCCGCCTGGCAACGGGACAGGACGCGCTGGTGCCATGTACGCCAACCGGATGCATCCTGCTGGCGAAACGCGCAGCGAGCGATCTCGCGGGCCTGAACGCCGTCATCATCGGGCGGTCGAATATCGTTGGAAAGCCTGTCGCGCAACTGTTGCTGGCCGAGAACTGCACGGTCACCATCGCGCACTCGCGGACGCGGGACCTGCCGGGGATTGCGCGCCAGGCCGACCTGCTGGTGGCAGCGGTCGGACGGGCGGAAATGGTGCGGGGCGATTGGATCAAGCCCGGCGCCATCGTGATCGACGTCGGGATCAACAGGGTTGCCGGTGAGGGCGGCAAGAGCCGGCTTGTCGGTGACGTGGCGTTCGAGGAGGCGCGGCAGGTGGCGGGATGGATCACGCCGGTACCCGGCGGGGTCGGGCCGATGACCATCGCGTGCCTGCTAGCGAATACGGTCAAGGCGGCGCGGCTGTCGCTTCAAGCATCCTAGCCGGCGAACCGATCGGGTGCGGTCGGGTTTTCCTCGAAAACGCGAGCGAGAGAAGTGCAAATGAACAGCCCCGACAAGAGTGTCCTCGGTTACCGCCCGTGCGTCGGTATCATGGTGATCAACCGTGCAGACCTCGTGTGGGTCGGGCGGCGGGCGGACATGCCTGGTGACGCGGAAGGCCCAGGCACCTGGTGGCAGATGCCGCAGGGTGGGATCGACGAGGACGAAGATCCGCAGCTTGCAGCGAAACGGGAGCTCGCCGAAGAGACGGGGATGACGAGTGTCGAGATCATCGCGGAGACTGCCGACTGGCTGACCTACGACCTGCCCGACGACCTGATTGGAGTCGCGTGGGGCGGAAAGTATCGCGGGCAGAAGCAGAAGTGGTTCGCGATGCGGTTCACGGGCGAGGAGGGCGAAATCGACATCGCGCCGGCCGGACACAAGCCCGAGTTCGACAAATGGAAGTGGGTGCCTTTCGAGACGCTTGCCGACCATGCGGTGCCCTTCAAGAAAGACGTATACGTTGCAGTGACGCGTGAGTTCTCGAAGCTATTTCGATAACTTCCAGCGGTTGCCTGGCACGCCCGAAATACCGAGCCTGCACCAGCACTCATTTGTCAGTTCGCAAGGCTGGTATGACGTTGGCGCACAATCCCTCCGACTGTCTGCAATTCACGTGATTGCGATTGGCGGCGACCGCGGCTTCATGCGATTGACTTTGCTCGCGCGTGTGGCGGGCAGGATCATTGCCGGCCCCGCCCTACAGGAGCCCGGGCACGATGAGTGACAACCACTGGCATCGATTTCTCTGGCACGCCGGTGCGGTAGCAGCGGCAATGCTGGTGTGGACGCTTCCACTGGACTTCATGGAGGCATTGGCGGGCTCGATCGTCGCGTTCTTCCTGGTCAGTGGGGTCGGGGAGCGGCGGCACGGCCCGCTGGCTGGACCGCGCGATATCCGCGCCGACATCGAGGAACGTTTCGGGCGGCGACTTGGGGAGTAGGCCCCGCAGAACAACCGAGATTCTTTGATTTTCTCAACACGAGCAGGCCGGTGTTGAGGAAGTTCCATGCGGGCGTGCTCCGCGGGCTGTCGCCCCGGAGGTTTGCGTCGTTCGTTTGTTTCTCCCCATAAAGGGGGCGGGACGGCACGGGCCGTCGAACAGTAATTAAGATGGGACCGGAGCCGTCCCGCGCCTGGGGCACTTGTCGCCCGGCACCGGTCCATCTCACCAGCGCGGTCACCTGCATTCGTGGCCAATGCGGCCGCGAGTGCCGGCACGGGCAACCACTCCAGCTGATGGGAGTGCAAATGCTTCCAGGCTCCGCCTCCACCCGAACGCCCAGCTCGCGACAGTGCCCCTGATCGAGGCGGATGCGAGGGAGTATGGGGCATGCGGAGAAAGCGGGGATAACTATTTTATATGGTTAGCGGGCGGGGTTCGGTGCCAGGCGAGAGGTGGCCACTCTACACGTGTCATCCCGGACGAGCGCAGCGAGATCCGGGACCCAGGGGCGGCTTGGCGATGGGTTTGCGTCGTGGCCCCTGGGTCCCGGCGCGCGCGGCTGGCGCCGCTTGGCCGGGATGACAGTTGGTGGGTGGGGCTGCGGTGGTGGCAAGTTCGCGGGCGGATTGCCGCCAGCGTTTTGCCGTGTCGC
>JBJOGJ010000231.1:0-6200 GCA_046048295.1 Pseudomonadota bacterium
GACGAAATTCGCGCCCATCAGGCGCTTGTGCACAAACCCGAAGGCATGTCCCTCGCCATGCGGCCTCGCGAGGCTCCTCGCGTGGCTGACGTCGAAGTGCCGGATGATCAATTGTTCGATAATATGCCGGCCGAGGTCCGCGGCAACGGGGTATTCTTGCACCCCATCGGTCTCGTGATACTGCGAACGGGCGCGGCGCCAGAACTCCGGTGCATCGGCATCGAGTTGCAGCTCCCTGTTGGGGATCGTGTCGCCCCAGTAGATGAGGATCGAGGGCATGTTGTCCTCGAAGTACTGCTCTTTCTGATCGTCACCGATCACAACGAGTGCATCGAGCCGAGCCGATACAAGATCGCTTGCGACACGACCGATTGCTGCATTGCAACGAGCATGCTTCTCCGCCAACACCTCCATGCGGATCTCATCTGCAATTGCCGGGTTCGCCTGCCCGAGCAGCTCGGCATAGGTAACGTGGCGGCCGCTCCGATCTATCAGCGGGCGTCCAGCAGCGTCGATCTCGGCATGTTTGGCATAGTCCTCTGGAGGGCTCGCGAGCAGTGGGCTGTGCGAGCAGCCAGCGGCAAATACCAGTTCGGCCATCAGTTCCTCCGGGCGACCATGCGACATCTGGCCAGAATGCTCCTTTCGACCTTCACAGACAACCCGGCTCCCGACCACCGGCCCGTCCAACGCACTTGGCCAACCCCTTGCTGCCGGACACAATTCGGGGCATGAAGGGGAACACACGAAACTTCCAATCCCCGAGAACACCAGGGAGGCACCCCGCCATGATCATCGATTGTCACGGCCACTATACGACCGCGCCGAAGGAGCTTGAGCTCTACCGCGATCGCATGCTCGCGGGCCTTGCCGACCCCAACCGCGCACTCATCAAGTACGACATAACTGACGACCAGATCCGCGAGAGCGTCGAGAAGAACCAGCTCAAGGCGCAGCAGGACCGCGGCACGGACGTTACGATATTCTCGCCTCGCGCCGCAGGCATGGCGCACCACGTCGGTACGCCTGAGACAAGTGTACTGTGGTCCCGCTTCTGCAACGACATGATCCACCGTGTCTGTACTCTGTTCCCGAAGAACTTCATTGGCGTCTGCCAACTGCCGCAGGCTCCGGGCGTACCGCCCGCAAACTGCATAGAGGAACTCGAGCGCTGCGTGAATGAACTTGGATTCGTCGGCTGCAACCTCAATCCGGACCCATCGGGCGGCTACTGGACCGACCCGCCGATGACCGACAAGAAGTGGTGGTATCCCTTCTACGAGAAGATGGTGGAACTCGACGTGCCGGCCATGGTGCACGTCTCCTCATCCTGCAATCCGAACTTCCATGCGACCGGTGCCCACTACATCAACGGCGATACCTCGGCGTTCATGCAGTTCATCCTCTCCGACATCTTCAAGGACTTCCCCACCCTCAAGATGATCATCCCGCATGGTGGTGGCGCCGTTCCCTACCACTGGGGCCGCTACCGCGGGCTTGCGCAGGCCAATAAGCGCCCGCCGCTCGATGAAGGCCTGATGAACAACGTGTTCTTCGACACCTGCGTTTATCACCAGCCGGGCATCGATCTCCTGACGCGTGTCATCCCGACCAAGAACATCCTGTTTGCTTCGGAAATGTTCGGTGCGGTTCCAGGCGTCGATCCGGAGACCGGGCACAACTTCGACGACACCAAGCGCTACATCGACGCCCTCGATATCGGCGCCGACAAGAAGAAGATGATCTTCCATGACAACGCACTGAAAGTGTACCCGCGCCTCGGCGGCGTGCTCAAAGAGCGCGGCCTCGTCTGATCGCTGGCAGCAACGGTTAACAGGAGAAAGAACATGGCCGAGCTTCCGCGTATCAACCCAGTCATCAAGGCACTCGAATCCGGCAAGTGCGCGACTTCAACGTTCGTCCAGGCCGAGATCGAGACGGCCGTAGCGATGAGCCAGTCGAAGTACGACAGCGTCGTCTACGAATGCGAGCACGTGCCGTGGGACGGCCTCGCCTTGCGCAACGCGTTCCAGTACATGCTGAACCGAGCGCAGATTGCCAAGTCCGGCTCGGTCGCACCGAGCGTCGCACCGATCGTGCGCATCCCGCCCAACGGCGGCGAGATGAACCAGTGGATGGCCAAGCAGGCACTCGACCTGGGCGCCTACGGCATCGTCTGGCCACACGTTTCGACGGTCGAGCAGGCCTACAACTGCGTCTCCGCCTGCCGCTATCCGCGCAAGAAGGGCAAGCCGCTCTACGAGCCGGCCGGCATCCGCGGCGATGGCCCTATCGTTTGCTCGCGCTATTGGGGAATCTCCCAGCAGGAGTACTACCAGGTCGCCGACGTCTGGCCATTGGCGCCCAAGGGCGAGATCTTTGTCATCATCCAGATCGAGGACCTCGAAGGGATCTCGAACCTGGACGACATGCTGAAGAACGTTCCCGGCATTGGCTGTGTGCTCATCGGCGAGGGCGACCTGTCGCAGGAACTCGGCGTGCCGCGCCAGTACGAGCACCCTGAGGTACTCGCGTGCATGAAGCAGATCGTCGACACCTGCAAGAAGCACAACGTCGTCGTCGGCCATCCCCACGTCGGAAAGGACAACGTCGATCGGATCGTCTCCGAAGGCTACCGCTTCCTGATGTGCTCGGCGCCGCGCAACTTCTCCGACCTCAACGCGACACTCAAGGTCATCGGCCGCGAGTAGAGCCAACGATACCCGGCCCGGACCGCGCTCCGGGCCGGAATTCCATCCGTGCATGGGAGAGCCCCAATGAAGCCGCTACCCGCCAGTGGCCCCGTCACTCTCGAAGTCAATATCGCCGACTACGAGAATACCAAGGCGATCAGGGCTGGCGAGATAAAGTCCGATCTCGTCACCGTAGATTTCTGCGGGCCGGCGATAGCCAACCAGGGCTTCAAGCCGATGGTGCGCGAGAGCCGCTTCCATGCGAGCGAACTGGCCATGGTTTCGTTCCTGCAGGCGCGGGAAGTGGACAAGCCTCTGGTACTCTGCCCGATCCCTATCCTGTCGCGCTTCCAGCACTACTGCATCTCCTATAACACCAATGTCTGCGGCGAGATCACACCCAAGGAGATCGAGGGCAAAGGCATCATCGTTCGTTCCTACTCGCAAACGACGGCCATGTGGGTCCGTTCCATCCTGAAGCACACATATGGCGTCGACCTTTCGACGCTGCAGTGGTTCAGCTACGACGATCCGCATCCTGCCGAGGTGCAGGACCCGCCGTTCGTCAACAAGCTGGTGATGGGCGACAAAACGCTCGACCAGATGTTCCTCGATGGCGAATACGATGCTGCAATCGTCGGCTACGAATACAAGGAGCCGCACATCAAGACGCTGATCCCGGACCCGCACAACGCCGCCGTCGAATGGTATAAAAAGTACGGCATCATTCCGGTCAACCACTTCCTCGTCGTCTCGAAGGAGATGTCCGAGCAGCGTCCCGATGCGATCCAGGAACTCGTACGCATGCTCGCGGAGTCGAAACGGGCCAATCCGCTGATGTCCAACGGAATCGACCTGCTCCCGTTCGGCTATGAGGCTTGCCGCAAGACTGTAGAGAACGTCATCATGTATGCCAGCGAGCAGGGTCTCATCACTCGGGCGTTCACGGTCGACGAACTGTTCGACAAGAACACAATCAAGCTCGGCTCGTGAATAAATCTGCACTGCCGCCGATTACGACGAAACCGCCGTTCCGGGCGGAGCATGCCGGCGGACTGACGCGGCCCGATCGCCTCGTTGCGGCCTTGCGCCAAGCCGACACCGGCCGTCTCGACGCCGAAGAACTTGCCGAAGTACGCACCCTGGCAATGCACGACGTCGTCCGTATGCAGCAGGATATTGGGTTTCGTGCCGTGACCGATGGCGGCTTCGGACAGACTTCCTGGCAGCGCGACATCCTCTTGCGGATGGATGGTGTGCGCGAGAAGACAGCCGGTAACGCGGGCAAGCCAGCAATCCTCGAGATGGTCGAGCCGCTCCGACGGCGCGAGCCGATCCTCGCCGACGCGCACAGACTGCTTGCGACGATCGCCAAGGTCACACCGAAAGTTGCGATCGTCTCGCCGAGTATCGTCAGCCGCGCCGTCGAGGCCAAAACAATCGAAGCGGGCGTCTATCGCGATACCGACGAACTTATGGAGGACGTGGTCACCGTCTGGCGCCAGGAAATCGAAGACCTGGCCAAGGCCGGCTGCACGTATCTGCAAATCGACGAGAGCCTTCCTACAGGCATCTCGGAAACCCGCCTGGTCGATATCGTGCGCCTCCTCGGCACAGTGATCGATGGGAAGCCTGAGGGCCTGACGGTCTGCTGCCGCCTTAGCCTCGAGGCGCCTTTCGACGATGGCTACGAGCGGACCGCCGAAATCCTTTTCAGCGAAATCGCCGCCGATCGCTTCCTTCTCGACATGGCGCGGCTTGGTGCCGCCGGTTTCCAGCCGCTCAGACATTTGCCGAAAGACCGGATTGCGGTTCTCGGCCTGGTTGACGCCAGCACGCCGCGCCTGGAAAAGAGGGACGACATCCAGCGCCTGATCGATGCCGCCGCGAAGCACACGCCGATCGAACAGCTTGCGCTCGGAACCAATACGGGCTTCGCACCGGTGGCATTAGACGGCGGGCCGACGATGGACGACCAGAAGCGCAAGCTCGACGTGATCGTATCGGCAGCGCTCGACGTATGGGGAACAAACTGATGCGCGACATCGCGCGCCGTTGGAGGGAGACGAAGTGACCGACTGGACACGGAATTACGACGTGCTCGTGATCGGCGGCGGCAATGCCGGTCTCTGCGCGGCGATCACGGCAGCCCGCGGCGGTGCCAAGGTGCTGATCGTCGAGAGCGCACCGATCGACTACCGGGCCGGCAACAGCCGCCACACGCGCAACTTTCGGTGCATGCACACAGCGCCCAATTCGGTGCTGACCGACAGCTACCCCGAGGACGAGTACTACGAGGACCTGTTGCGCGTCACCGGCGGCGAGACCAACGAGCAGCTCGCGCGCATGACTATCCGGGCATCTGAAGGCTGCTTCCAATGGATGGTCGACAACGGCGCACGCTTCCAGCCGGCACTCGGCGGCACGTTGCAGCTCTCGCGCACCAACGCCTTCTTCCTCGGCGGCGGCAAGGCGCTGGTAAACGCCTATTATCGTACAGCCGAAAGCCTTGGCATCGATATCGTCTACGAGGCGGAGGTCACAGCCATCGACATCGACGAGGCGACCTTCCGGCAGGCGACGGTCCGCCACAAGGGGCAGGACCACAAGATTGGCGCCCGCGCCGTCGTATTCTCCGCCGGCGGTTTTGAGGCCAACATCGACTGGCTGGAGGAAGCCTGGGGACCGCCTGCCCGCAATTTCCTCATTCGCGGCACCCCCTATAACAAGGGCACATGCCTCAGGATGCTGATCGACCAGGGGGCCAAACCGATCGGCGATCCGATGCAGTGCCACGCGGTTGCCATCGATGCGCGAGCGCCGAAGTTCGACGGCGGCATCTGCACCAGAGTCGACTGCGTCTCGCTCGGCATTGTCGTCAACCGCAACGCCAAGCGCTTCTACGACGAAGGCGAGGACTTCTGGCCGAAGCGCTATGCAATCTGGGGCCGTCTCGTTGCAGGACAGCCAGAGCAGGTCGGTTTCTCGATCATCGATTCCAAGGCGGTCGGCAATTTCATGCCTCCGGTCTTCCCACCCATACGGGCCGGCTCCATCGCAGAACTCGCCGCGAAGCTGGAACTCGATGCCGCGACCCTGGAAGCGACCATTGCGGAATACAACGCGGCAGTTCAACCTGGCACCTTCGACATTACCATCCACGACAACTGCCGAACGGAGGGCCTGACGCCACCCAAGTCGCACTGGGCCCGCACCATCGACAAGCCGCCATTCTACTCCTACCCGCTCCGCCCGGGGATAACCTTCACCTACCTCGGCGTCACCGTGAACGAGAAGGCCCGCATCATCATGGCCGACGGCAAGCCAGCGACCAACATGCTGTGCGCTGGCGAGATGATGGCCGGCAACGTGCTGGGCAAGGGCTATCTTGCCGGCATTGGCATGACCATAGGTACCGTGTTCGGCCGGATCGCCGGCAAGGAGGCTTTGCACAATGTCCGCAATTGACACCTACATCATGAAGCCGGAGGAAGAGCCGGCAAAAGA
>JBJOGJ010000232.1:0-6189 GCA_046048295.1 Pseudomonadota bacterium
GCGCGGCTATGATCTCCCTTCGCGCCTTCTGAAGGAGCGGATCATCTTCGTCACGGGTCCGATCGAGGATCACATGGCGTCGTCGATCTGCATGCAGCTGCTCTATTGTGAGTCGGAGAACCCGAAAAAAGAGATCGCCATGTACATCAACTCGCCGGGTGGCGTGGTGACCAGCGGGATGGCGATCTACGACACCATGCAGTTCATTCGCCCACCCGTGTCGACGCTGTGCATCGGCCAGGCGGCGTCGATGGGCTCCCTGCTACTCTGCGCCGGCGATAAGGGCATGCGCTTTGCATTGCCGAACGCCCGCATCATGGTGCACCAGCCATCCGGTGGCTTCTCGGGACAGGCCTCGGACATCGAGCGTCACGCCGAGGATATCATCAAGATGAAGCGCCGGCTGAACGAAGTCTACGTCAAGCATACCGGCCAGCCCTACGAAGTGATCGAGCGCACCCTGGACCGCGACTACTTCATGACGTCGGAGCAGTCGAAGGAGTTCGGCATCGTCGATCAGGTTCTGGAAGTGCGCAGCAAACTCGAAGGCGGCGACCCGGCCTGAAATCCCGGAATGACCTGAGGGCGAGGCAGAAGGGGCCGTTACTTGCGGCCCCTTTTCATTATCGTTGATACTCATTAACTCTTCATATGTCGCAGTTTGGTGACAATTCGCTGGTTTCACTAATCAACCGTCAATGCGACATGTGAGGTGACAGGGTACGATTGTATGATACACTATTGTCATATTCGCGTTCGCGTCCGCCTGGATGCGGGGGCAGCGCTAAGTCGCTGTATAGTAAGTGTTTATTTTGGGGCTCAGTCTCGTTTGGTGTCGCGGGCCTAGGTGGTGTTGGCGGGTAGTGTCCGGACGCGCGATGCCTCGATGCCGCCCGCGCAGGTAGTAAGTGGGTCGGTTTTGCCACATGTGGTGTGGTGTTCGTGTTTGTTGAATTCCGTTAGCCCGGGACGAGGCGCCAATCCAATCTTGATCGCAAGTGGGTGGCGTGTTCAGATCGGCATCAGGGATTCCGTTGCAGCAGACCTGAAGAGATTTCGGGCTGTCTGTTATAGAGAACTTCAATCGCGCTCGGTTCGTGCCGGGCGCCAGGATGGTGAGAGAACCGCATGGCGTCTCAGGAGAAAAACACGCTTTACTGTTCGTTCTGCGGAAAGAGTCAGCATGAGGTTCGAAAGCTCATCGCCGGCCCGACGGTGTTCATCTGCGATGAATGCGTCGAGTTGTGCATGGACATCATCCGCGAGGAGAACAAGAACACCCTGGTGAAATCCCGGGACGGCGTGCCGACTCCGCAGGAGATCAAGACGGTCCTGGATTCCTACGTGATCGGCCAGGACCACGCAAAACGCGTGCTGTCGGTCGCGGTACACAACCACTACAAGAGGCTGAACCACGCGGCCAAGAACAACGACGTGGAACTGGCGAAGTCGAACATCCTCCTTATCGGGCCGACCGGCTGCGGCAAGACTCTGCTGGCGCAGACACTGGCGCGCATTCTCGACGTTCCGTTCACGATGGCGGACGCGACGACGCTGACCGAGGCCGGCTATGTCGGCGAGGACGTGGAAAACATCATCCTGAAGCTGCTGCAAGCTGCCGACTACAACGTCGAACGCGCCCAGCGCGGCATTGTCTACATCGACGAGGTGGACAAGATCAGCCGCAAGTCGGACAACCCCTCGATCACCCGCGATGTCTCTGGCGAAGGTGTCCAGCAGGCTCTCCTGAAGATCATGGAGGGCACCGTGGCATCGGTGCCGCCGCAGGGCGGCCGGAAGCACCCCCAGCAGGAATTCCTGCAGGTCGACACCACCAACATCCTGTTCATTTGCGGTGGCGCCTTTGCCGGTCTCGAGAAGATCATCCAGGGTCGGGGCAGAGGATCCTCGATCGGCTTCTCGGCCAAGGTGGTCGGGCCGGAGGAGCGCCGTATGGGCGAAGTGCTCCGCGCCGTCGAGCCCGAGGATCTTCTCAAGTTCGGCCTCATTCCGGAGTTCATCGGCCGCATGCCGGTCATCGCCACGCTCGAGGATCTCGACGAAGGCGCGCTGGTGCAGATCCTGACGGACCCGAAGAACGCCCTGGTCAAGCAATACCAGCGGCTGTTCGAGATGGAGGACATCAATCTCACCATACCGCCGGATGCGCTGAAGGCGATCGCCCGCAAGGCCATCGAGCGCAAGACTGGCGCGCGCGGCCTGAGGTCGATCATGGAAGGGATCCTGCTGGACACCATGTTCGAGTTGCCGGGTCTCAAGGGGGTCGAGGAGGTCGTAATCGGGCCGGAGGTCGTCGAAGGCGGTGCAAAGCCGCTTAAAATCTATACTGACCGGGCCGAGGAGAAAGGGTCGAGTGCCTGAGCCGCACCGGTTTATTTTGACGCGGCCCGCGAGTTGGGCCGACGCCTGGGTTGGATGCATCAGGGGGCTTACCTATCTGATTGAAAGGCAATTGTTCACTGACCGGCCAAAATCTGTGACGAGTTTTGCCGCATTGGAACAATAGTATCGCCCGTCGCTGGATTTTCCGGCACTGCGGTTCGAGTGGTTGGAACGTGCGCGTGCGACGAAGTCGGGACTTCCCGGGGCGCGGCTCCGAGGCAACGGTGGACGAGAGATGAAAGAGAGAAAAGCCATGGGTGGTAAGGACGTTTTTCCGGTTCTGCCGCTGCGCGACATCGTCGTGTTTCCGTACATGATCGTGCCGTTGTTCGTTGGTCGCGAGCGCTCGATTCAGGCGCTCGAGGAGGTCATGCGCACGGACAAGCAGATCCTGCTCGCGGCCCAGAAGAATGCCGGTGACGACGAGCCTACACCCGACGCCATCTATGAGATGGGCACACTCGCCTCCGTGCTGCAGCTCCTGAAGCTGCCGGATGGCACCGTGAAGGTGCTCGTCGAGGGTACCCAGCGCGCCCGGATCGTCAACTACGTGGACAATCCAGCCTACTTCGAGGCTGCGGTCGAACTGGTGGACGAGGAAATGGGTAGCGAGGACGAGGCCGAGGCGCTGGCCCGCTCCGTCGTGAGCCAGTTCGAGAGCTACGTGAAGCTCAACAAGAAGATCTCGCCCGAGGTTTTGGGGACGCTCGGCCAGATCGACGATCCGTCGAAGCTTGCCGACACCATCGCATCTCATCTCGCGATTAAGATTTCCGATAAGCAGGAACTACTGGAAACGACGCTGATCAGCGAGCGTCTCGAGCGTGTCTACGGCCTGATGGAAAGCGAGATTTCGGTTCTGCAGGTCGAGAAGAAGATCCGCAGCCGCGTCAAGCGCCAGATGGAGAAGACGCAGCGCGAGTACTACCTCAACGAGCAGATGAAGGCGATCCAGAAGGAACTCGGCGACAACGACGAGCGCGACGACATTGCTGAGTTCGAGGACAAGATCGAGAACACCAAGCTGTCGAAGGAAGCGCGTGACAAGGCGATCGCGGAACTGAAGAAGCTTCGGCAGATGAGCCCGATGTCGGCCGAGGCGACGGTTGTCCGCAACTACCTGGACTGGCTGCTGTCGATCCCCTGGGGCGTCCGTGGCAAGGTCAAGAAGGATCTGCTCGAGGCGCAGAAGGTTCTGGACGACGAGCATTATGGTCTCGAAAAGGTCAAGGAGCGGATCGTCGAGTATCTGGCCGTTCAGAACCGCACCAACAAGCTCAAGGGGCCCATCCTGTGCCTCGTCGGCCCTCCGGGTGTCGGCAAGACCTCGCTCGGCAAGTCGATCGCCAATGCGACGGGCCGCGAGTTCGTGCGCATGAGCCTCGGCGGCGTCAGGGATGAAGCGGAAATTCGCGGCCACCGGCGCACCTACATCGGCTCGATGCCGGGCAAGGTGATCCAGTCGATGCGCAAGGCGAAGAAGACGAATCCTTTGTTCCTTCTCGACGAGATCGACAAGATGGGGTCGGACTTCCGTGGCGATCCCGCCGCCGCGCTGCTCGAGGTGCTCGATCCGGAGCAGAACGGGACGTTCAACGACCACTATCTCGAGGTTGATTATGACCTCTCGAACGTGATGTTCGTGACGACGGCCAATACGCTCAACATCCCGCCGGCACTCATGGATCGGATGGAGATCATTCGTATCGCCGGCTACACGGAGGACGAGAAGCTCGAAATCGCGCGCCGCCACCTGATTCTCTCGCAGCAGCAGAACCACGGTCTTGCCGAGGGCGAATGGAGCATCAGCGACGATGCCCTGAAGCTGGTAATCCGGCGCTACACGCGTGAGGCGGGCGTGCGCAGTCTCGAGCGCGAGATCGCCAAGCTGGCGAGGAAGGCGGTTAAGGAGATCCTGTCCACGGACCAGACGTCCGTCCACTTCACGGCGGACAACCTGCAGGATTACCTCGGTGTGCCGAAGTATCGCTATGGCGAGGTCGAGGCTGAGGATCGCGTCGGTGTTGTCACCGGTCTGGCCTGGACCGAGGTCGGCGGTGAGATCCTGACCATCGAGGGTGTTATCATGCCGGGCAAGGGCAAGATGACGGTCACGGGCAATCTGCGCGAGGTGATGAAGGAGTCGATCCAGGCCGCAAACGCCTATGTGCGCTCGCGATCATCCGACTTCGGCATCCCGCACAAGATGTTCGAAAGCCGCGACATCCACGTACACGTTCCGGAGGGGGCCACCCCGAAGGACGGTCCGTCCGCCGGGATCGCGATGGTCACAGCCATTATCTCCGTCCTGACGAGCATTCCGGTCCGTAAGGACGTGGCGATGACGGGCGAGATCACGCTTCGTGGCCGCGTGCTGCCCATCGGCGGCCTGAAGGAGAAGCTGCTGGCTGCACTCCGGGCGGGCATCAAGACAGTGCTGATCCCTGAGGAGAACGCCAAGGATCTGATCGATATCCCGGACAACGTGAAGAACGAGATGGAGATCATTCCAGTCGGCCGATTGGAGGATGTGCTGCGGGTGGCGCTGGTACGTATGCCTGAGCCGATCCCCATGGACACCGAGGAGGCGGGACCGATCTCTGCCCAGTCGGACGAGGACGGCTCGCGGCCAATCGCTCACTAAGCAATCTTTGGTTGCAGAATTTTCAGTCCGCACGAAAAACTTGATGAGCCCGGGGCGCACGCTCCGGGCTCTGACTTTTCCACAGAAGCTTTGCTGGACCTCGATTTCCCCGAGTTTTCGGGCTTTTTGAGGTGTTTTAACACTTGACGGGCCGGATTTATGGGCCTTTTGTGCGGGCCCGTTGCACCGGCAGAGGACGAACTGGCACATCTGGTTGTGCCTCGCCAGGCCGCAGCCCCGGGCCGATGGTGGCCTTCAAGGGACGGAGGGCCCGCCAACGGGATCCTTACACAGGGACAAGGAACCAATAATGAGCAAGAAAGATCTGATCGACGCCGTTTCCGAGCAGGCCGACCTCACCAAGGAAAAGGCGGGCATCGCGGTCGAGGCGATGCTTTCCTACATCGAGAAGACCCTAAAGAGCGGCGGCGAGGTGTCGATTCCACCGCTTGGGAAGTTCAAGGTTGCGCACCGCAAGGAACGCGATGGCCGCAATCCGATCACCAAGCAGATCATGAAGATCCCGGCCTCGAACGTGCCGAAGTTCACGCCCTCGAAGACGCTGAAGGACAGCCTCAACTCGTAAGGTGATGGACTTGCCACCATGTTGAGGTGACAGCCAATGTGAGCGCTCCAATCGGAGCGCTCTTTTGCTTTCGGACGAAATTTGCACTTGGCGAGCGCCGGCGTCGCGGCTAATCATGCGACCTCCCATGCGCCAAGTGCGCCGGGCGGTTAGCTCAGTGGTAGAGCGCCTCGTTTACACCGAGGATGTCGGGAGTTCGACCCTCTCACCGCCCACCATTCCTCACCTGGAACCGGAGCCTTGCGCCGTCTGCAGAGTTGCGGCTGGTGCTGACCGGCCATCGGAAACACGCGGCTCACGCGCCCGCGGCCTGTCGTAGGCCCGTCTGAGCGCGAGGAACGGCCTTTCGACGATCTCGTAACTCGCCATCGCTGCGATAACGATCAGCGGAAAGGCTGCAACCGCCAGCAGCGCAGAGGTCGTGAAGTCGGCCATCGGCAGCCCCAAAGCGGCAAGCTGCTTTGCAAGTGCGGTGAAGACGATGAAGTGTAGCAGATAGATCGAGTAAGAAACCTCGCCGATGCGGGCCAGCGGGCGGTCGTTCCAGCCTGGAATG
>JBJOGJ010000233.1:0-6139 GCA_046048295.1 Pseudomonadota bacterium
AATCGATGCCACGTTGATCGCGGAAGGAATTGCACAGCAGCTCGAGCGCCGGATCGCGTTCCGGCGTGCGATGAAGCGTGCGGTCCAGTCTGCGCTCCGGCTGGGTGCACTCGGCATCAGGATCAACGTTTCCGGTCGCCTTGGCGGCGCTGAGATTGCCCGTACCGAGTGGTATCGCGAAGGCCGCGTGCCGCTGCATACGCTGCGCGCAGACATCGACTTCGGCTATGGCCTGGCTCGGACTGCTTACGGGGTCATCGGCATCAAGGTCTGGGTCTACAAGGGCGAGATCATGGAGCACGATCCGATGGCCGCAGAGCGCCGGCAGCTTGAGCTGCAGGAAGGTGGCGGTGGTGGTGGCGGCCGGCGCCGTGACAGGGAGCGCTGAGCGCTAGGTTCAGTTCGAAGGTTCGAGATAGATGCTACAGCCAAAAAGAACGAAATTCAGGAAGGCGCATAAGGGTCGCATTCATGGTGCTGCCAAGGGCGGGACTGCGCTCAACTTCGGCTCGCATGGATTGAAGGCACTGGAGCCGGAGAGGATCACAGCGCGCCAGATCGAAGCCGCGCGTCGCGCCATCACGCGACACATGAAGCGTGCTGGCCGCGTTTGGATCCGGGTGTTTCCGGACGTGCCGGTTTCGACGAAGCCTGCCGAGGTGCGCATGGGTTCCGGCAAGGGCTCGCCTGAATATTGGGCTGCGCGGGTTCATCCCGGCCGCATCATGTTCGAGTTGGACGGCGTGTCGGACGAGATAGCGCGCGAGGCGCTAACGCTCGGAGCGGCGAAGCTGCCCATCAAGACGAAGATTGTAACGAGGTTGATGTGATGCGCTCTTTTGGACGCATCCACCATTTGGACAGAGGAAGCCGGGGATGAAGGCGACCGAACTACGCGAAATGTCGCTCGACCAGCTCGACGACCAACTGATCAAGCTGAAGCGGGAGCAGTTCAATCTGCGTTTCCAGGCGGCTTCCGGTCAGCTCGAGAATACAGCGCGGGTGCGTGTGGTGCGCCGCGATATTGCCAGGATCAAGACCCTACTGCGTGAGAAGCACGCAGGCCAGGCCGCGCAGAGCGGCCAGCAGGGCTGAGGAGAGAAAGATGCCTAAACGTGTTTTGAACGGTGTCGTGGTGTCGGACAAGAACGACAAGACCGTCGTAGTCGAGGTCGAGCGTCGCTTCACGCATCCGCTACTTAAGAAGACGGTGCGCCGTTCCAAGAAGTATCACGCCCATGACGAGACCAACCGATACAAGGTTGGCGACAAAGTTCGCATCGAGGAAGGGCGGCCGATGTCGCGTAAGAAGCGGTGGGTGGTGCTTGAGCCCGAGGCGGTTGGTGGATAGCCGGTTCTGGCCTGCTGGCCGTCGCATGAGACGAGTTGGCCCGGATTGGGCCTGATGGAATAGGGGTCCTCGAGAGAGGGCGGGAAAACGAGGTCTGGTCCGATGATACAGATGGAGACCAATCTGGATGTCGCCGACAACTCCGGTGCGCGCCGCGTGCAGTGCATCAAGGTGCTCGGTGGCTCGAAGCGGAAGTATGCCACCGTTGGCGATACGATTGTCGTGTCGGTGAAGGAGGCCATCCCGCGCGGTCGCGTGAAGAAGGGCCAGGTGATGAAGGCTGTCATCGTGCGGACGGCTCACGGCGTGCGCCGCCCCGATGGCTCGCTCATCCGCTTTGATCGCAATGCCGCGGTGCTCGTCAACAACTCAGGCGATCCGATCGGCTCCCGTATCTTCGGGCCGGTGACCCGTGAACTGCGCGCCAAGAACCACATGAAGATCGTTTCGCTCGCGCCGGAGGTGTTGTGATGGCGTCGTTGAAATTCAAACGGGGTGACCGGGTGATCGTGCTCGCCGGACGCGACAAGGGCAAGCGCGGTGAGATCATCCGTGTAATGCCGCGGGAGAGCCGTGCGATTGTGCGGGGGGTCAACATGGTCCGTCGCCATCAACGTCAGACTGCGACGGCGCAAGGTGGCATCATCTCCAAGGAGTCGCCGATACATCTTTCGAACCTTGCACATGAGGATCCGAAGGACGGCAACGCGACGCGCGTCGGATTCAAATTCAACGAGGAAGGTTCAAAGGTGCGCTTTGCCAAGCGCTCCGGCGAACTGATCCCGGACCGGACCTGAGCCGATAGGAAGTCGAAGCCATGGCAGACCAAAAGAAGAAGCCCAACAGGAAGGGCGGCAAGGACGGCGAGAAGGTGGCGCAAGCCGCGCCTGCGCCACGTCCGGAGGGCTATAAGCCGCGGATGAAGGAGCTCTACGAGAGCAAGCTCCGGCAGGCGATGACGGAGAAATTCGCCTACAAGAACGTGATGGAGATCCCGAAGCTCGAGAAGATCGTGCTGAACATGGGGATCGGCGAGGCAGTGGGCGATCGCAAAAAGGTTGAGAATGCTGCGGGCGACTTGGCACTTATTGCCGGACAGCGCCCTATCACGACCCGGGCGAGAAAGTCGATCGCGACGTTCAAGCTGCGCGAGGGCATGACGGTCGGTGCAAAAGTGACGCTGCGCGGCGACCGAATGTACGAGTTCCTCGATCGTTTGGTGACCATCGCGCTACCGCGCGTGAAGGACTTCCGGGGGCTCAATCCCAAGAGCTTCGACGGACGTGGGAACTATGCGCTCGGTATCAAGGAGCACATCGTGTTTCCCGAGATCGACTACGACAAGGTGGACGAGGTTTGGGGCCTCGACGTGGTGGTTTGTACCAGCGCGCCCGATGACGAACAGGCGCGGGAACTCCTGCGCGGCTTCAACTTCCCGTTCCGCAACTAGCTTTATCGAGGCGCGCCCGCAGAGGCGTCCGGAGGATCGAATGGCAAAGACGAGTTCCATCGAGAAGAATAAGAATCGCCGCCGGTTGGTGGAGATCAAGAAGCCGAAACGTGAACGGTTGAAGAAGATCATCCGCGACCAAAGCCTGACCATGGAGGAGCGGTTTGCGGCGACGCTCAAGCTCGCCGAGATGCCGCGTAATTCTTCACCGACTCGCATTCGCAACCGGTGCGAGATAACCGGGCGCCCGCGCGCCTATTACAGAAAGCTCAAGATGTGCCGCAACCAGCTGCGTGAACTCGCCAGCCAGGGAATGATCCCCGGCATGGTCAAGTCGAGCTGGTAAGGAGGATCCGATGTCGATGAACGATCCGCTTGGCGACATGCTGACCCGCATCCGCAATGCGCAGTTGCGGCGCCGCCCGAAAGTTTCCTCGCCGTCTTCGAACCTGCGCATGCGGGTTCTCGAGGTATTGGCCGAGGAAGGCTTCATCCGCGGCTATACGCAGGTTGAGCAGCAGGGCCAGTTTCCAGAGCTCGAAATCGAGCTCAAGTATCTCAATGGCCAGCCGGCCATCCGCCGCATCGAGCGCGTTTCAAAGCCTGGACGTCGGGTCTACTCTGGAGCAAAGGGTATCCCGACCGTTGCCAACGGCCTGGGGGTCGCGATCCTTTCGACGCCGAAGGGTGTGATGGCCGACTGGCGTGCCCGCGAGGAGAACGTCGGCGGCGAGGTTCTCTGCAACATCTTCTAGTATTTGGACTTCGAGGAATTGAACCATGTCCCGTATCGGAAAGAAGCCAGTGCCCGTGCCGGCCGGCGTCACAGCGACCGTGTCAGGCCAGACTGTGCAGGTGAAGGGGCCGAAGGGTGAGCTGTCGTTCACCGTTCCCGACACCCTCAAGGTCGACCAAAAGAACGGTGGCATAGAGGTCGTGATGCGCGAGGACACCAAGCAGGCGCGCGCGATGTGGGGCATGTCGCGGACGATGGTCGCCAATTTGATCACCGGTGTCACCGATGGGTATTCGCACACGCTTGAAATACATGGCGTCGGTTTCCGCGCCGCCATGCAGGGAAAGGACAAGATCCAGCTGACGGTAGGTTTCAGCCATGAGATCGTGCATCCGATCCCGCAGGGGGTGACCGTACTGGTGGGCGGCGCCAAGCAGGAGATCATCACGGTTTCCGGCATCGACAAGCAGAAGGTCGGGCAGTTGGCAGCCGAGCTCCGGGCCTACCGCAAGCCCGAGCCCTACCAGGGCAAGGGCATTCGCTATCAGGGCGAGTATGTCTTCCGCAAGGAAGGCAAGAAGAAATAACGCATTCGAGGAATTGAAGCCATGACTGGGCTCACACAGACCGAGCGGCGCAAGCAGAGGGTACGCCGGCATCTCTTGAAAGTCGCGAGCGGACGCCCGCGCCTTTCAGTATTCCGCTCGTCCAAGCACATCTATGCGCAGATCATCGACGATACCGCCGGGCGTACCATCGCCTCGGCTTCGAGCATCGACAAGGAACTCCGCTCCGGGTTGAAGAACGGCGCCGACAAGAACGCCGCCAGCGCTGTCGGCAAGCTGATCGCCAAGCGTGCCACCGATGCCGGCGTCAAGGACGTCGTGTTCGATCGTGGCTCCTACATGTATCATGGCCGCGTCAAGGCGCTCGCCGATGCCGCCCGCGATGGCGGACTGAATTTCTAACGAAAGGACCAGACGCGTGGCACGTTCACCAGGAAAAGAGCGCGGTCGTGATCGCGAGGAGCGCGATAACGAGTTCAACGACAAGCTCGTCCACATCAACCGCGTGGCCAAGGTGGTCAAGGGTGGCAAGCGCTTCGGCTTCGCCGCGCTCGTGGTCGTGGGAGATTTGAAGGGTCGCGTCGGGTTCGGACACGGCAAGGCGCGCGAGGTGCCGGAGGCGATTCGCAAGGCGAACGAGTCTGCACGACGCAGCATGATCCGGGTTCCGCTCCGTGAAGGGCGCACCGTGCATCACGACTCTGTCGGTCGCCACGGTGCCGGCAAGGTTGTCGTTCGCTCGGCACCGCCAGGCACCGGCATCATCGCCGGCGGCGCCATGCGCGCCGTATTCGAGATGCTTGGCATCCAGGACGTTGTTGCGAAGTCGCTCGGCAGCACCAATCCTTACAACGTGGTAAGGGCCACGTTCGACGCGCTGAAGCACCAGGAAAACCCGCGCGGTATTGCCGCGCGGCGCTCCAAGAAATACGGCGAGATCATCTCGCGGCGGCGCGATGGTTCGACCGAGGCCGAGGGCAGCCATCCCGTGGATGCGCCCTGAGTTCGATTTGGTTGATGGCTGAGAGGTAACGGGATGTCGCAGACGCCAGGTAAGACAATCGTCGTGGAGCAGGTCGGTAGCCCGATCCGCCGCCAGGGCAAGCAGCGGGAGACCCTCATTGGTCTCGGTCTGAACAAGATGCGCCGCCGGCGCGAACTCGAGGATACGCCTGCCGTGCGCGGTATGATCGCGAGAATCGCGCACCTTGTACGCATCGTGGAGGAGAAGGGCGCCTGATGAGGCGTCCAACTCGTAGGATTTCGAATTAATAAGGATCGGCTATGCGGCTCAACGAGCTCAAGGATAAAGAAGGCGCGCGCAAGTTTCGCGTGCGGGTCGGCCGCGGCATTGGCTCCGGCGTCGGCAAGACAGGCGGACGTGGAGTGAAGGGCCAGACCTCGCGGACGGGTGTCGCGCTCGCTGGCTTCGAAGGCGGCCAGATGCCTCTGCATCGTCGCCTGCCGAAGCGCGGCTTCAGCAAGTGGCGGCGTGCCGACTACAATGCGATCAACATCGAGGATCTGCAGGCAGCGGTCGATCGCGGCCGGCTCGATGCCAGTAAACTTGTTGATGCACGGGCGCTCGTTGCTGCTGGTCTCATTCGCCGTCCCAAAGATGGAGTGCGGGTTCTGGGCAGGGGCGAGTTGAAGGCTCGGCTCGAGCTGACGGTGGATCATGTGTCCGGCGCGGCGCGGGCGGCGGTTGAAGCTGCCGGCGGCACGATCAATATCATCGAGAAGAAGGTTCTCGCTGCCGACGTCGCCAAGCGCGAAAAAACGGCCCGGAAGAAGGGCGGCAATGTGAAGCCCAAGTCGGGTGGCGACGAGGAGTAGGCTTCGCCCGGCGAAGTCGGCTAGAATGGATTTGGCGGCGCTTCGTCGTGCCGCTTTCCCGCGAACCGGTTGACGGTTGCGCGGGGCAGCCTACGAACTTCAAGGCACGGCGCCGAACTGGATTGTCCTGGCGCCTGGGAGTGACTTGCGATGGCATCCGCCGCCGAGCAGCTTGCAGCGAACCTGAGTTTCAGTACCTT
>JBJOGJ010000234.1:0-6109 GCA_046048295.1 Pseudomonadota bacterium
AGGACATAGCTGCGCTCCCTGATCCGGTAGCGCGCGTGCTTTCCGAGTGGGAACGACCGAACGGCCTCAAGATTGCCCGCGTCAGCGTACCAATCGGCGTCATCGGCATCATCTACGAAAGCAGGCCGAACGTGACTGCGGATGCGGGGGCGCTGTGCCTGAAGTCCGGCAATGCGGCGATCCTGCGTGGCGGCTCGGAAAGCCATCACTCGTCGCTCGCCATCCATGCCTGCATTGAAAGCGGGCTCCAGGCTGCGGGGCTGCCGCCAGCAGCCGTGAGCCTTGTGCCGACAACTGACCGAGAGGCGGTGGGCGAGATGTTGCGCGGGCTCGGCGGCACGATCGATGTCATCGTGCCGAGAGGGGGCAAGAGCCTCGTGGCCCGGGTGCAGGAGGAGGCGCGCGTGCCCGTGTTCGCGCACCTCGAAGGCATATGCCACACCTATGTCGACAAGGGCGCCGATCTCGATATGGCAGTGTCGATCGTGCTCAATGCAAAAATGCGCCGCACTGGCGTCTGTGGAGCCACGGAAGCCCTGCTGATCGACAGGAACTCGCCGCCCGGCTACGTGCCGGCACTCGTGAAAGCGCTGGTCGAGGCAGGTTGCGAAGTCAGGGGCGATGCGGACGTGCAGCGCGCCGATGACCGCGTCCAGCCTGCAGGCCAGGACGACTGGGGACACGAGTATCTCGACGCGATCATTGCTGCCCGGACCGTGGATGGTGTCGACGAGGCGATCGCACACATTGCACGTTACGGATCACAGCATACCGACTGCATCGTCACGGACTGCATTGCGACAGCCGGCCTGTTCATGCGCAAGGTGGACAGCGCGATCGTGATGCACAACGCCTCGACGCAGTTTGCCGATGGCGGCGAGTTCGGCTTCGGGGCCGAGATCGGCATCGGGACCGGAAAATTGCATGCACGCGGACCGATCGGGGTCGAACAACTGACGACCTTCAAGTATCTGGTGCGCGGCACCGGTCAGACGAGGCCGAAGTAGCGACGTGTGCCAAACGGTCCCCAGGAGCTTCGGCTCGATCAAGGTGAATGTGCCGCTGACGGCGCCGGGGCTCCGGGTGGGAGTGATGGGGGGAACGTTCAATCCGCCTCACGATGGGCACGTCCTCATCAGCCACACGGCGATCCGTCGCCTCGGGCTGGACGAGTTGTGGTGGGTCGTCACCCCGGGCAATCCTCTGAAGAACAACGAGGAGCTGCCGCCGCTGGCGGAGCGGATGGAACTCTGCCGCAACTTGGCTGGCGACAGCCGAATCATAGTTACCGGCTTCGAGGAGGACCTGAGTACGCCCTACACGGCCGTGACCCTGGCGTTCCTCAAGCAGCGTCATCCGGGTACGCGTTTCGTATGGGTCATGGGGGCCGACAACCTCGCCAGCTTCCACCGCTGGCAGCGCTGGCGGGCCATCGCCGAAATGATGCCGATTGCAGTCGTGGACCGGCCTGGCTGGCGGCACCGGGCATTGGCGGAGAAGACGGCCAAGGGGCTGCAAAAATGGTATGTGCCTGAGCGCTTTGCCGGGTTGCTGCCCTACATGCAGGCTCCCGCCTGGACGCTACTTACCGGGCCATTGTCGCCGCTATCGTCGACGGAGTTGCGCCGGCGAGCGACAGAACCTGCCGAGCCGGCACCAGCGCCCCGGATCCTGGAATTTCTAAAGTTCTGGAAATGAATACTTACAAATCTGAAAACGAGCCCAATATATTCATGTTGATGGCCGGAATGTTTGCATTTATCATTCCGTGCGTGCCAAAGGTCCAGCCCGGAGAGACAAATCTGTCATGGAATCCGGGTACGGGTTCCCAGGCAGGAAACAGATACCCACGTTCAAGCTCAAAGGAAGGCCGCTTGAAAATCGGGGCATCGACGAAAGGAAAACCGGCAACCAATGGCGTCTGCTGTCCAGGGCCGTCAGATAGATGAGCCCGTGAGCGAGTTCGTTGCAAGAGCAATGGATTCTGCAGAACTTCTCGATCAACTGGTGGTCTGGCTCGATGAAGCCAAGGCGACGAATGTAGTCACCATAGACCTCAGAGACAAATCGGTAATCGGCGATTACATGATCGTGGCATCGGGCGGCAACGAACGCCACGTCGGAGCCATTGCCGATCAGATCCAGCGCAAATTGAAGGAACTGGGCGTCGGACGGGCCCGAATCGAAGGGCAGGAGTCCTGCGACTGGGTGCTGATAGATACAGGCGACATCATCATCCACGTGTTCCGGCCCGAGGTTCGTGAGTTCTACAACCTGGAGCGGATGTGGGCGAGCGAGCGGCCGGTGGACGCGACGCACTGACCGGAACGGAGAGCCGGCACGATTGACCTGCCCAGCGGGACGGTGCCGCGTGTGCGCCCATGCGTATGACAATCGCAGCAGTAGGCCGGCTCAAGACTGGCCCTGAGCGTGAACTGTACCTGCGTTATGCCGACCGAATCGGACGCTCCGGCCGCGCGCTTGCGCTCGGACCCGTAGATCTTGTCGAGATCGCGGAGGATCGTGCATCTGCGGCGGCCCAGCGGATGCATGCAGAAGGCCGCCTGCTGCTGGAACGTACGGCCAATTCGGGCCGGCGTGTTGTCATGGATGAGCGCGGGCGTGCCCTTTCCAGCATGGAGTTTTCGGACTACGTGCGCGACGCGCGAGACAACGGCACCGAGCGGATTGCTTTCTTGTTCGGCGGCGCCGACGGCCACGATGCAGCGGTGCGCGATGCGGCCGATCTGATCCTGTCGCTAGGACCGATGACGCTTCCCCACGGGCTGGCCCGCGTTGTGCTCGCAGAGCAGATCTATCGGGCGCTGACGCTTATTGCCGGGCACCCCTATCACAGGGAATAGCAGACGCGTGAACGGCGCTCAGTCCTGGACAGCGAGCTTCGCCACTACCTTATTGAGCGTTTCCAGGATTCGAACGCTGTTCAGGTCATCCTTGTGAATGGCCTCCTTGGCGCCTGCCGCCAGAAGGTCGCGATGGCGGTGACGATCGAGCTGGCCGCTGACCACCACGATGGCACCGTCGTAGCCTGCGCGACGGATCATCGGAATCGAAGTCAGTGCAGTATCGGAGGGCTTGAGGTAGTCGTCGAGGAGAATGACGCCGGGCAATTCGTCGAGCACGCAATCGAGTGCCGAATTGAGCGTTCTGGCGTGCCGGACCTTGATGTCGTGACCGAAAATAATGCTGAGAGTTGCCCTTATTCGGTCGGCATCGGCCGAAACGTCATCGACGACGAGGACGCTTTCGAGCTTCGGCAGGTTCTGCCTGTCCCGCGTCAGGTCGGCTCGCCGAGCCAGATGCTGAGCGCTTACGTGTTCGCGACCTGATGCCATGCAATATCTCCGACCGGAGGATGTCCTCTAACGCCGAGCTATGGGAACCCGGGCCGACACTGCGAGCCTTATGAATCCTGCCGGCAAATCAACTGAACACTGAGCACATTGTGTCGGGAATGTGCACGCCCTTTTATCTATCAGAGAAACCGATTTCGATACTAGTTAATTATCGCAGTGCACTGTGGCCGGGCTGCCGGCTGGCCAATGAACGCGGAATGTCGTGCCGCGCCGGGTATCCGGGTCCGAAATAAGCTCGATATTCGCTCCGACGGTTTCAGCGGTGCGACGCACCAGGGCAAGGCCGATACCGCTCGCCTCCGCGTTCTCGTCCAGCATCGAACCATCGTCGGTGATGTCGAGTTTGCAAAATGGCTGGAATATCGCTTCGTGGTAGCATGGCGGAATGCCAGGGCCGTCGTCGGTGATCTCGATATCAAGACCGGTTTCTTGCCACCGACATCGTGCCACGATCAGTCCGCCGTCGCGGTCATGGTGCTTGATGGCGTTGTGAAGCAGGTTGCGAAGGACGAGATCCAAAGGAGCGGCATAGGTCTCGACCGTTGGCCAGTCACCGGCTATTTCCATTTCCATCCCAGATGGACGTGGCAGAGACCGCACGATGGTCTGGACAAGCGCCGAAGTATCCACTGCCGCCTTGGTCTCAGTCTTTCGGTCTATTCGCGAATAGGCGAGCAGATCCGATAGCATTGCTGACATGCGGCGCGACTGGAAGGTAATGAGTTCCAGGATGCGGCGGGCTTCCTGGTTGCCGGATAGATGTGGCTCGAGATCCTCTACGTGATAGCGCAACGCTCTCAAGGGTGCATTGAGATCGTGAGAGATGACGTAGGCGAACTCGGAGAGATCGCGGTTGGCGCGGGCAAGCTCCTCCGCCTGCTCCAGGTTCTTCTCCTCCGCCAGGCGCCGCCGCCTGCTTTCCTCGTAGAGCTGCATCTCGATGGTGTGATGAGCAGGCGCACGCGCCAGCAGCAGCAGGAACTCCTTGCGTGCCGGAAGCCAGTAGACGTGGATGTCGAGGCGGAGCCGCTCATCGGCGCTCGTGACGATGGACACGTTCGGCACATGCACGCGCTTGCCTGCGCCATGCTTCAGCGCACGGATGTTATCTTCCAGGCCGAAGAGTGGCAGGACGCACTCGGTGACGATCTCGCCAGGCGGTGCGAGATCGGCGATGACACCCGTCCTCGAAGTGATGATGAGGTCATCCCCGAACCAGACGAGGCCGAAGAGCCCACGGTCCGAGAGGAACTCGGCAGCAGCAAGTGTGGCTTTCGCGGCCATCGAGCGCGCCGTCATGGATCAGAGCCCCTCACGTCGTGCAATCGTCTCGGCCGCCTCGTGAAACGTCTCGACGATGTTGCTGCCTGTCAGCGCGCTGGTGGTGCAGATCGGAAGCCCCGCAGACCTGACCTTTTCCGGCAGCTCGACACCGGTTGGCCCGGCAAGGTCGACCTTGTTGATGACGAAGGCGATGTATCGCCCCGGGAGCTTGTCGTAGAATGTTTCCGCAAGCGCCACCATCGCATCCAGCGTGCTCGGCCGTGAGATGTCACCGACGACCAGCGCCGCGTGAGCCTGGCGCATGTACACGTGCTGCAGGATTGCGCTGCCGAAGCTGCCATCGGTATCCCAAACGAGAAATCGGAAGCACGGGTCCCCCGCCTGGTCCTTGATGTCGTAGGTATAGACATCCGAGCCAATGGTGGCCTTGTAGTTGTAATCGAACGTGTCGAAGGCGAGCCGGCGGGCAATCGACGTCTTGCCGACGCCGATCTCGCCGAGGAGCATGATCTTCCGCGTCGGAATGCGCTGGCTGTTCCGGAAAACTGCCATTGCTGCTAGCGCCCGTCTTCGCCGATGAACCCAATTTCGATCTGGACCCGGCGGTTGGGGCTGTTCTCGCCGGTGTCGGGGCTGAGGTCGGGGCCGGTGGCGCGTCCCATGGTCAGCAGTCTGGTGGCTGGAACTCCCCGCTTCACGAGTTCTTCACGCACGCGCTCGGCACGGCGCTGGGCGATCGAATCGTTGCGCGACTGGCTGCCCCTCTCGTCCGTATAACCGACGATGCGGATTAGCCCGTCATCGGCCTTGATGAGTTGCGCCAGTTCATCGATCTTGACGGCGGCTTCGCCAGGCGACCGGAAGCTGTCGTCGGTCGAGAAGAAGATGGCATTGTTCTGGATCCACGCCTGCACCCTCTGGCGCGGCGTCACAGTCGGTGCGCGCGGCACGGTAAGCGCGACGGCAAGCGCTGCGACATGATCTGCTTCGGTTGCGGCACGTTCCGCTGTTGCCGTGAGCCCGGCTGCCTCGCTTCCGGGTGCAGGCGCCTGAGCCCCTGGAAGACCAAGAAGGCCTGCCATGATGCCGCCCACCGATGAAAGGCGCGTGGCGAGCGCCTCCAGCGGTTTCCCGAGATCGCTGAGGGCGCCGCGCTCGAGCGGTGCGGCCTCCACTGCGCCCCGGTAGCTTCTGATTTCACGCTGCGACTGTTCAATCAGCAGCCGGGCCCGCCTGATCTCGCGCTTATCGGCGTCCGAGCTGCGCTGGCGCTCGATGTCCGGGAAGGCCTGCAGTGCGCTGGCAAGCCGCAGTTCGGTGCGCTTCAGCGAGCGCCGCAGGATATCGGCTGTCGCGCCAGCTTCCATCTCGATGCGCAACCGCTCGATCTCCGCGCCGGCATTGGAGGTCGGGAAGGAGAATAGACCGTTGGTCACTTTGACTCCTGC
>JBJOGJ010000235.1:0-6057 GCA_046048295.1 Pseudomonadota bacterium
TGCGAGGAAGGCGGTCAGCGGATCGGTGCCGACCAGCCAGACGAGCATCACGGCCGACAGCGCGCAAAGCAGGATCAGCGCCGCCACGCCCGCCAGCATCACCGGCAGCACCTTGATTGCATAGAGGATCGTACTGCGCTGGAACCTGAGGCCCACCCACCAGCCGATCACTGCAAACGCGAGAATGATCAGCCACGGTGGAATGGTGATCGTAAAGAAGCCCATCCCCTGCAGGATGGCGCCGATCATCAGCGGCAGGAACACGCCACCGGAGGGGATCGGCGACAGACGGGCCGCAATCGCGCCAGCCGCCATCGCACCGAAAGTTGCGAGGATGTCCGGCAGCTTTTCTGCGAGCGATGCCGCCTTAGAGCCGGCGGCCAGGTCCTGTGCCTCGACGCCGAACACCAGCCGCGAGACGAGCGTCGCGACGATCACGACCATCACCACGCGCAGGAATTGCATGAGCGCCACCATGCGCGGGTCGGCGCCGAACTGTTCCGACATCACGATCATGCCGGTGGCTGCACCCGGCGAGCATCCCCAGGCGGCGGTTGTCCCGGGCAGCAATTTCGTACGCGCCATTAGCCAGCCGGCGAAAGCGCTCGCGAAGACGGTGGTCATGACCACCAGCAGTATCGGCGCCCAGTCCGTTGCGATCACCGCCAGCGCCTTCGGATCGAGTGCGCGAGCGATGAGCACCCCGACGACCGCTTGCGCGCCGAGCAGAAAGGGCCGGGATACGGACATCTGTGTTCCCCTGGCCCCGAACGCCATGGCGACCAGCATGGGCCCGACCAGAAATGACGCCGGCAGTCCGACGGTGCTGAAGGCGAAGCTCAGCACCGCCGATCCGGCGATCAGCGCAGCCCAAGACTGAAGCGTCTTGGAGGAAAACGAAATGCTCACAGGCGGGCTCCGGGGGGATGAGACGACGGAGTCATAGCACGTAGCACGTCGGCTCGGTCAGGCACACCTCCGACATCGGCCTGCCGAACGTTGCGCCCACCGTCCCGACACCGTCACCCCAACACTGTCACCCCAAGACCGCCGTCCCGCTACCGCCGACCCACTCCCGCCATCATGGCCGCGCAGGCGGCCATCCACGTGCCTTTGAACCTGCGCGCCGAATGCAGCAGGGCGCAACAGTTCGCCTCGAAGCACATTGGCTGGGTCAGACGCGCCTCCAACACCCGCCACCCGGATATTGGCCCAACGCGAACGCCCTACCCGCGCTCGCTGACGCCGATCATCGTGAAGTCGGGGTCCGACATGAAGTGCTCCGAGATCGGGCACTGCTGCTTTACGAGTGCCAGGCGCTTGCTCTGTTCAGGTCCGAGCCCGACCGGAATCGGATTCAAACAGGGATTGACGCCGACGCAGTCGTCCAGGTCCGCCTTGAGCTTGTCGAGGTTCTCGACGGTGAAGCCGATGTGGTCCATGCCGGTCGGCAGGATTGACTGGCCCTGGAAGTTCTTGATCTTCCACGGCATGATCATCAGCGTCACCTTGCCGTCCGTCAGGTAGTGGTTCGGGTCGCCGGCCTTCGAGTTCTGCTCCTTGAGGTCGAACACGTCGATGTAGAAACGCGCCATCTCGTCGGGACGCATCGTGCGAAGTGCGACGTGGGAGATGCAGCGCTCGGCCTGCTCGCCAGCGTTCTCGACGTAGATCGCGTCACGGTTCTTCGATTGCTTCTGCGACAGGTCGAACACGTTTCCATCGGGATCGTTGCCGGTCACGGCAGCAAACGGGCGTGTGCTCGGCCGCTCGACGTAGTCGGCCTGGTCGTACTTCCTGAGCCGTTCGTAGGTTTCTTCCATGCTGTCGACCTGGATGCCGAAATGGTCGAGCCCGGCAGGCCGCCCAGCCTTGCGTGGGTTGATGTTCAAGCCGACGTAGCCGTCTCCGACCGTAATCGCCCGGCTTGGCCGGTCCTTCGCCGAACGGTTCATCTTGAACACGGACTGGTAGAACGCGGCGAGCAGCGTGTACTTCTCGCTGACGATTGCGACGTGATTGATTTTCGCGGACATGGGACGCTTCCTTCCGTTCTTTGATGCTGGATAAGATTCTATTCCCGGAGTCTGTCGGTTACCAAGCCAAATCGGCATGAATTCCTCGCCCGTCGCTGGGCAGGTGGCTTGCCCGCGGATTCTGCGCTACTGTCCGTTCCAGCAGGCACGTCAAGACCTGCGCCGCGGCCCATCAGAGGAGGAAAGATGCAACCCGTGAAAGCCTTGATCCCCGTATCCGCAGCAGTTGCGCTCGTCTGCGCCGCGCTGCCGGCCGAAGCCCAGGATCCCTTCTACAAGGGCAAGACGGTAACTATCATTACTTCCACCGGGTCAGGCGGTGCCTACGACCTCGGTGCCCGTACAGTCGCCACCCACATGCCGAAGCATCTTGCTGGCAACCCGACGATGATCGTCAAGAACATGCCGGGCGGTGGCCACACGCGCGCAACCAATTTCCTCTATACGCAGGCGCCCAAGGACGGCACCACGATAGGAACCGTCTCCAACACCATACCGATGCACCAGGTCCTGAATGGCAAGGGCGTGCGCTACGACGCAGCCAAGCTCAACTGGATCGGATCGACCGGCATTTCAAATCCGACCATCGCCGTCTGGCATACGGCCGGCATCGACTCGATCGAGGGAGCCAAGAAGAAGGAGTTGCCCGCGGGCGCGACGGGCGCCGGTTCCGGCACATTCATCTACCCCAATGTGCTGAACAACATGATTGGTACGAAATTCAAGATCGTCGCCGGTTATCGCCGTTCCGCCGAGATCGACCTCGCCATGGAGCGCGGCGAGGTCCTGGTGCGTGGCGGTGGCAGCTATTCCGGCTACGCGGAGGAAAAGGGAGACTGGATCAAGGACGGCAAGTTGAAGATCATCGTCCAGATTGGCCCGAAAAGAATTCCTGAGCTGAAGAATGTGCCCCTCATGCACGAGCTTGGCGAGACCGAAGAGCAGCGCAGGATCCTCCGGCTGATCTCTTCGCCCGCTTTGATGGGAAGGCCCTATGTGGCTCCGCCTGAGCTGGCCAAGGAGCGCATTTCCGAACTCCGTCGAGCCTTTGATGCCACCGTCAAGGACCCAGCCTTCGTAGCCGAGTCTAAGAAGCGCGCTCTCGACCTGGACCCGTCCACTGGCGAGGAGATCGAGAAGGTCGTGGCGGATATCATCAGTTCGCCTGCTGCACTCGTCGCGAAGGCGAAAGCCGCAATGGAGCCGCCGATAGGACTCGTGTTCCCCGAGAAGAAGAAAAAGAAGAAGGAATAGTGCAGCAGGCGGGCGTGTCGCGCGCCCGCCTCCACTGCATCGTGACCGCATGACCGCTCCGAGCGATCCCCCTTTGGACAGCGATATCCGCGCCGCATGGGCAGCGGCCAACGTGCGCCCGCTATGGGAGAGCCGTGCGGCCCATCAACGTGGCATGAAGCCCGTAGAGCCGGGTCACATCTGGCACTGGTCAGCGCTTGAGCCACTGATCCGCCAGGCACTCGATCTCACCAGCATGGAAGCGATCGAGCGCCGCGTGCTCTGTCTCGTGAGCCCGCATCAGCAGCCGGTTGGCGGTGCGGCTGGCACGGTCACCAACATCAACGCCAACATCCAGATCCTGAAGCCCGGCGAGACGGCGCGCCCCCATCGCCACTCGATGAATGCACTCCGCTTCGTCCTCGAAGGAGAGGGAGCTGCAACTCTTGTAGATGGCAAGAACTGCCCGATGGCGTTCGGCGATCTCGTCACGACGCCCGGCTGGTGCTGGCACGAGCACGCTCACTCCGGGGAAGGCCCCTGCATCTGGCTCGATGTGCTCGACGCCTCCCTTCACCGCTACCTCGGCACCGACCGCTTCGAGCCCGGCCCCTCCAACGATCTGCCGCCGACAATTCCCGACGCAGCTTATGCCTCAGCATGTCTCGTGCCGGACATCGAAGCCACGAATGCCGCCTATTCGCCCGTTTTCCGTTACCCCTGGGCCGATGCCGCCGCTGCCGTGGCCCGTGCCCCCGTCTCGCGCGATGGTACACGCCGCGTCCGCTACACCAACCCGCTTGCCGGCGGCCCGGTGATGGCTTTCCTCGACTGCTACCTCATCGAACTGGAGGCGGATCGGTCTTCCCTGCCCATGCGAACGTCCGCCAACTCCGTCTACGCCGTTGTCGAAGGCAGCGGCCGGTCGACCGTCGGCGAACAGACGTTCGAGTGGGGGCCGCGCGACATCTTCTCCTGCCCGCACGACAACTGGATCAGCCATCGTCCGGACACGGGGACCGCGCGGCTCTTCCAGGTAACCGACCGCGAGGTCCTGCGCCGCCTCGATCTGCTTGCCGAAGAATTCCGCACATGAGGAGCAGCGATGGCCGACCCGAAGCCGACGATTGATACGCCCGTACTTGTCGTCGGCGGTGGCCCCGTCGGTCTGGCGCTCGCCGCCGACCTCGGCACGCGCCGCATTTCCTGCATGGTCGTCGAGCAGAACGCCGACACGACGGATCATCCGAAGGCCACGGCGATCAACGCCCGCTCGATGGAGTTCATGCGCCGTCTGGGGCTCGCCGGCTTGGTTCGCGATGCCGCCATGCCGGACGGCTTTCCGCACACTGTCCTTTACTGCACGAGCCTCACTGGCTATGAAATCGCCCGCATCGAGCGTCCGGGCCACGGTGGCCGCAAGCCGTCACCGATCAGCCCCGAGCGGGCGCAGCGCTGCAACCAGCTCTTTCTCGACCCGATCCTGCGGGATTTCGTCCGTACGCAGTCGACCGTCGACCTCCGCCACGGCTGGCGCTTCGTGAGTCTTGAGGAGCAGCCGGACCGTGTCGTGGCGAATGTCGAGGAGGTCGCAACCGGCACGCTCCACCGCATATCCACCCGCTATCTCGTCGACTGTACCGGCGGCCACAGCCCGATCCGCGCCCAACTCGGCATCGCAATGAAGGGCTCCGACTACGTCGGATATTTCCTGAGCATCCTCGTCCGCGCCCCCGACCTCTGGACCTTCCACGACAAGGGCAAGGCGGCGCTCATGAGCTTCGTCGACGACAAGGGTGTCTGGCGCAACCTCGTCCTTCTTGACGGCGGCACGCTCTATCGCTTCGGCATCCGCGGCAAACAGTACTACGACGATCCCGACGGCACCGACGTCGAAGGCATATTCCGCAGCATCGTCGGCCGCGACGTGCCGCACGAGATCGTCTCGATCCGCCGCTGGACGGCACGCAACGTCGTCGCCGAACGCTACCAGACGAACCGCGTCTTCCTTGCCGGCGACGCCGCCCATCTCAATCATCCCGCCGGCGGCTTCGGCCTCAATACCGGCCTCGGCGATGCCTTCGATCTCGGCTGGAAGCTCGCCGCGACGCTTGCCGGCTGGGGCGGCCCCGGTCTTCTCGCATCCTACGACGTCGAGCGCCGTCCCGTCGGCGAGCGCAACGTCGCCCACGCTGACTTAAGCCACGCCGACGACCGCAAGCGCCCTTCTCACCCCGAGATCGCCATGGATACGCCCGCCGGCCGGGCCGCACGCGATGCCATGGGCGCTCAGATCCTCGAGACGCAGACGCGCAAGGTCATAACCGACGGCATCGCCCTCGGATACCGCTACAATCCTTCGCCGATCGTCTCGGCCGACGGCACGCCCGCCCCCGAGTACACGGTGAGCGAATACAACCCGACGACCTGGCCTGGCAGCCGCGCCCCGCATGCCTTCATGGCCGATGGCCGCTCGACGCTCGATCTCTTCGGCGCCGGCTTCGTTCTCCTGCGCCTGGGCGGCGATGCGCCCGGTACCGAGTCCTTCGAGCAGGCATTCCGCGCCGGCAACGTCCCCTTCGAGGTCGTCACGATCGAAGACCCGGCAATAGCCGAACTCTACGAGCGCGCGCTCGTTCTCGTCCGCCCCGACGGCCACGTAGCCTGGCGCGGTGACCACCTTCCCCAAGAACCGGCCGATGTCGTTCACCGGGTGACGGGAAACTAGCTTCGCGGCTTGTCAACGGACCACATGGTATCGAGATCGCGCAGGTAGAACAGCGCGAAG
>JBJOGJ010000236.1:0-6042 GCA_046048295.1 Pseudomonadota bacterium
CCAAGCTGCCCTACGTCCTGCCTTCGACGTGGCTCAAGGGCCCGCACGCCGCTACCGGCCCCTATGATCCGATTGTTCGCCCGAAGGCCACCAATAATCTCGACTATGAGACCGAATTCGCGTTCGTGATCTCCAAGCGCTGCAAGAACGTGCCCGAGGCAAAGGCGTTCGACCATGTCGCCGGCTACACCGTGACGAGCGACGTGACGGCGCGCGATGTCGGGAAGCTCGAACGCGCCGAGGGCAACCGCCTGCTCGCCAAGAGCTTCGACGGCTTCTGCCCGATGGGCCCGTGCTTCGTGACCAAGGACGAGATCCCCGATCCGTACGCCCTCAATATCACCACCCGCGTCAACGGCGACGTACGACAGCAGGCCGAGACGTCGGACATGATCTGGAAAATTCCCCAGATCCTCGCCTATGTGTCACAAATCGAACTCTTTCCCGGTGACGTCGTGATGACAGGATCGCCCGAGGGCGTGGCAATGGGGGCGGGCGGACTTCAGGGCGCGAAGTTCCTCCAGCCCGGTGATATACTCGAAAGCGAGGTCGATGCGATCGGTACCATGAAGAACCCGATCGTCGACGATCCGCTGGAGCCGAGCTGGAACTGGAAGAAAAAATGACGACGCATATTGGAACCACGACACGAGGAGGAGCCCATGGCCGATGGTGACATAAGGACCGACGACAAGGTCTGGTACGCTGAATTCGAGAAGGCCTATCTGCCGAAGCCCGAGGAACGCATCGGGGCCGGTGGCAATGAAGAAAAGAAGGTGCCGCCGCCGACCGCGTTGGTCCATACCTCGCTCGGTACGGACAAGAACTTCGAGAAGATGGTCGACTTCTACATGAAGTTTTTCAATTGCCACGTCGTCAACTTCCGCGACAAGCGCGGCAGCGGTGGCGCCCGGGCGGCGTTCATCAGCTACGACAACCGCGACCATCGCTTCGCGATCCTGGAGCGGCCGGGTTGCGGCTTCGCAACGGGGCGCGGCGGCGTCGCCCACATGGCTTTCCAGTACAAGTCGCTGAAGGATCTGGTGACGCTCTACCGTCAGGCGAAGGAGTGGGGCATCAATCCGGTACACTGCATCAACCACGGCCAGTCGACGTCGTTCTACTACGAGGATCCGGACGGCAACGAGATCGAAACGTACATCGACAATTTCGATACGCCCGAGGAATGCACGCACTGGAAGCACTGGTACCAGTATCGTCCCGGCCTCGACTTCGACATGAGCCTCGGCTCGTTCGATCCCGACAGCATGGCCGCAGCGGTGGATGCAGGCTACGATGAGAAGGTCCTGCGCAACCGCGACGAACTCATCAAGCTCAAGGCTGCCGGCACGATCAAGGGCGGCAAGTGGAACCCGGGCGGCTAGGCGCCGCCGGTGATTGCAGAAATGGGAATGGGCCCAACCATGAGGTTGGGCCCATTTTCGTTCGAGTGCAAACCTTCACGGGCGCCACGGGGCGGCGCTGCCCTAGCTCCGCCCTTATGAATTCGCCGTGTCTGCAAGGCCGATGCACTTGTTCGTCGGGATCGTTACCGTCACCTGGTCGCCGATGGCGAAATCCCATTCGGGGCGCGAGCGGACGCGCATTTCCTCGCCGCCCAACTCGACCTGGTAATCGATGACATCGCCAAGGAAGATGCGGTTGGTGATCTTGGCGCCGAAGCTGTTGGTTGCGCCGTTCGGCTGGCCCGATGCCATCTGGATGTCTTCGGGCCTGACGCAGACCAGGATGCTCGATGCGCTGGTGGCGCTCTTGTTGAAGGTGCAGGCGAACGAGCCCTGAGGCGTCTTTACGCGGCCGATGCTGTTGGCGTCCGGCGCCTGCTCGACGGTGCCCTTCAACAGGTTGGTCGAGCCGACGAAGCCTGCCACGAACTCGCTGTTCGGGTTATGATAGATCTCGGATGGCGTGCCGCGCTGGATGACATGGCCGCCCCGCATGACTGCGATCTCGTCGGACAGCGCTAGTGCTTCGGCCTGATCGTGGGTGACGTAGAGCGTGGTGATGCCGAGCGTCAGCTGCAGGCGCTTCAACTCGAAACGCATCTCCTCACGCAGGGTTGCGTCGAGGTTCGAAAGCGGCTCATCGAGAAGCAGCAGGCTCGGTTCGCGCACGAGGCCGCGGGCCAGCGCGAGGCGCTGCTGCTGGCCGCCCGAGAGCTGTGTCGACGAGCGCGTCTGGTAGCCGCCGAGGCGCACCATCTCGAGCGCGCGGGCCACTGCATCCTCGATCTCCTTGCGCGAGTAGCGCCTGTCCTGGGCGACGCGCAGCGGGAAGGCGACGTTCTCGAAGACCGTCATGTGCGGCCAGATGGCGTAGGACTGAAACACCATGCCGATGCCACGGCGGTTGGCGGGCATGTTGATCCGCCGTGCTCCATCGAACACGACGGTATCGCCGATCCGGATGACACCCGACTCTGGCGTCTCCAGGCCGGCGACAGAGCGCAGCGTCGTCGTCTTGCCGCAGCCCGACGGGCCGAGCAGCGTGAGTAGCTTGCCCTGAGGAATATCCAGCGAGACGCCGCCAATGGCGGGTACACGTGAGCCGTCGTGGGTTACGAAGGTCTTCTTCAGGTTCTCGATCTGCAGCATGCTCCCTCCCAGGAACTTAAGCGATTTGTGTCGGTGGCGGCACTTCTACTGGCGGTTGGAGATCTTGTTCTCCATGTGCCGCATCACGGCAACGATCATGATGAGCGGGATGATCTGCACCATCGCGAGCGCCGCCACGGTTCCAAGGCTGCCGCCTTCTTCCCACAGCGTCAGGCTGATCGTCCCCAGCACCTGCGTGTGAGGTCCTGCCAGGAACAGGGACGCCGTCAGCTCGCGCACGCCCATGACGAAGATGTACAGCCAGCCGGCGATCAGGGCCGGTGACATCAGCGGCAACAGAACGCGGCGGAACATCTGCAGCATGGAGGCGCCCGAGACTTCCGCGACCTCCTCCAGCTCCTTGTGGATCTGGATGATGCCGCTCGAGGCGAAGCGCATTCCGTAAGGCAGGAACATGGTCACGTAGGCGATGAGCAGGATCCAGATCGTATTGTAGACCGGGATCGGAATGATCAGGTAGGCGAACAGCACGCTGGCGCCGATGATGACGCTCGGGATGGCGATCGGAATGAATGCCATGGCGTCAATCGCCCAGGCGAGCTTGTTCTTCGAGCGCTGCACGAGCCAGGCCATCACGAAGCCGAGGATAACCACGATCGTCGCCGAGAGCGCACCCAGAATGGCGCTGTTCTTGAGGGCGTTGATGAACACCTCGTAGCCGAGAATGTAATTGTAGTTGCGCAGCGTGAACTCGCCGAACAGGTCCACGTTGGGGATCGTCTTGTAGTAGAACGACTGCCATATCAGCGCGAACAACGGCAGGCCGAGCGTCAGGATGTAGACGAGTGCGGTAATGATCGAAATGGGCCAGCGCCAGGCGCCGAGCTTGATCGGTGTCGGTGTGTAGCCCTTGCCGGTGACCGTGGCATATGCTTCTGCGTGCCTCGTCATGATGCGGAAGAGGTAGACGCCGATGACGCAGATGGCGAGGAGAGTCAGTCCCAGTGCCGAGGAGTATCCGAATTGCGGAGGGGCCTCGGCGATCGCGAAGCGGATCTCTGTAGTGAAAACGTAGATGCGGGCCGGGTAGCCGAGCAGCAACGGCACCTCGAAGGATTCTATCGCCCGGATGAAGACAAGAAGGAGAACCGACAAAATCGCCGGCCGCAGCAACGGCATGGTTACGCGCCGGGTGACGTCGAAGGGTCTCGCACCGGATACCACCGCCGCCTCTTCCATGCGGATGTCGAGGACCCGGAATGCCGGCCCCATCAGCAGGTAGGCGAGCGGGAAACTGTTGGCGGCGAACACCCAGATCATGCCCCACATCGAGAAGATATTGAACGGGGATTCTTCCAGGCCGAATACCGCCTTCAGAACGCCGTTGCCCCAGCCGATGTTGGGGCTCAGCGTCAGAACCCAGGCCATTCCCATCAGGAGCCCCGGGACGGCAAAAGATACCAGCGCAAGCGCATGGAAAAGGTTCCGCCCGGGCGTATCCGTTCGTTCGACGACCCAGGCAATGCCGGCGCCCAGTATGAGCGTGAAGATCGAGCCGAAGATGGAGTAGTAGAGCGAATTGTAGAACAGGCCCGGCAGGTAGTCCTTGGAGTAGGCGTTGATGTAGTTCTCAAGCGTGAGTGCGCCAGGCCCGGCGGGGGTATCCTCGGCGAAAGAAACGTAGATCAGCGACAGCAGCGGTACGAATACCAGCCACGCACATATCAAGCCGCAGATGAAAAGGACGAACCGGCTTAGCGTCAGCCACTCGGCGAACCGAAGCAATGCGTTCTTGGTCGGCAAATCAGGTGGGGAGGTGGTGACCGCCATTGTCCGGGTTCCAGAGAAGGATTGAGGTTGTGCTGAAGGATTCGCCTCGGGCACCTCGCAGTGCCCAAGGCGTCGGCATCAAATGGCATGGAACCCGGGCTTCCAGGTTCTGAGCAGTCGGTCTCAGCGCCGTGCGCCGCGGCCGAATATGCTGTCCATCAGCTTCTGGTACTTGCGCTCGTCCTTGTCGGAAAGCACGGCCGGGATAATCTTGCGCGTGTTGATGCGCTCGAGCACGTCGGGCGGGTTCGGCGTGACGTCCGTCCTCGTCGGGATGCGGCCGCTCTTGGCGAGCTGCGTCTGGCCTTCCTTCGAAATGAGGAAGTTGGCGCCGAGCATGGCTGCGGACTTGTTGGGGGCTTTGGCGCTCATGCCGACCTGGCCATAGAACACGGCGACAGGATCGAGCACCCACCAATCGATGGGATTGCCCCTGATGCCGACCCGTATGGCGAGGTTCGTATAGTTGTTCAGTGATACGGCGTATTCACCGGCCCCGGTCGAGCGGGCGAGCGCGCCATGTCCGGAAACACCCCTGACATCCAGCGTCTTCTGGATGTCTTTCAGCAGCTTGACCGCTTTTTCTTCGCCATAGTGCTGGACCAAGCCGTAAAGCCATTCGTTGTCGGCCGTGTCGATAGCGATGCGACCCTTCCACTCCTTGCGCTTCAGGAAATCCTCATAGGTCTTGGGGAGGTCTTCCTTTTTCACGAGATTGGTGTTGAAGGAGGGTGAATTGTAGTTGGCATAAACGCCATACCACCTGCGATCCTTGTCCTTCGCGATGGCTGGGAGCTCCTTGGCGAGCGGCGGATCGAACTGTGCAAGCCACTCGTCCGGCAGCTTGTGGACGGCAGTCGTCTGCAGGAGGTCCCATCCCGCTTTGCCGGCGCGTGCCTCGACCGTGATGCGGGCCATGAGCTTCACGTCGGAGGCGCGGACGTACACCGTCTTCAGGCCCGTGATCTGGTCGAAAATTTTCCAGAAGGGCAGCGCCTCCTCTTCGTTCATCGAACCATAGACGATAAGGTTTCCACCCTCTGCCTTGGCCTTGGCCAGCAGGTCCTTGTCGAGCCAGGTCTGGTCGGCGGCCTGGGCGTTCGGCGCCAGTGCCATCCCGGCACCAAACAGGCCGAGGCACAGAAGGGACGCAGCCGCGTTCCGCACCATTCCACTGATCCTAAGCCTCATCGCATTTCCTCCTGTTTATATCTAAGCGCCTTGGCTGAATTCGCGCGCAACATTGCGAGGGGGGCGACCGATTGTCAATTCCCCGCAGGCTTGTTCGTTACGACAGGGCACCATCTGCACGGCAGGCTCCATTGCCAGGGTGGCTCCCCCACTCTATTCTGCCGCCAAATGCCGGTCGGGTAGCGTTCGCATGCCGGACGCACCAAAGAAGCCAGGAGGAAACGGATGCTTTCGCATGAGGATAACGAGCTTCTCACCCGCGTGGGCAAGGGAACGCCGATGGGTGAGTTGATGCGGCGCTACTGGGTGCCCGTCGTTTTCTCGGACAAGATCGCTAAACCTGATTGCCCGCCCGTCCGGGTGAGGCTGCTCGGCGAGGATCTCGTCTGTTTCCGTGACAGCTCCGGGCGTGTCGGCCTGATCGACGAGGCCTGTCCGCATCGCA
>JBJOGJ010000237.1:0-5963 GCA_046048295.1 Pseudomonadota bacterium
CAGAAATGGTGCCGTTCAATCCACTGGTCGGCGAGTTCCGCGTGCATTACGCTGGCTTTTTCGACCCGGGTTTCGGGCACGCAGCAGCTGGGGGCTCCGGATCGCGTGCCGTGCTCGAGGTGCGGAGTCACAAGGTTCCGTTCATCCTCGAAGACGGCCAGATTGTGGGCCGGCTCATCTATGAGCGCATGAGCGAGTTACCCGAAGCCCTCTACGGCACCGGACTGGGATCGCACTATCAGGCGCAGGGGCTGAAACTTTCCAAGCACTTCTACTGACGGTTGCTTCAGCTGGGAGAGCCGAGAACCAGCGTCCAGAACGTCTTGAACTCGGTCTTGGGATCCTTGATGAGGGCAATGCCCATATGCTCGGCCTCCTTGAGCAGGAGGTTCTTGTTGTGACCCGGGCTGTCCTTCCAGCCCTGCAGCACTTCCTTGAAAGAGGACTGTCCGGTCCCGACGTTCTCCGCGGCGACCCGTGCCGGATAGCCTGTGCGCTTGACGCGATCCCATGGGTTCGAGCCATCCGAGCCGTAATGAGAGATGCGATCCCACTTTGCGAGATCGCGCGAGTGATTGCGTGCAGCCTCTGTCAGACGCACGTTGAGGTTCAGCTGCTTTAGGCCGTGCTCGCGTCGGTAGGCGTTTATGAGTCGCCGCGCTTCCTCGGCCACGAGGTTGGTCTGCGAGTAGTCGCGATCTGACAAGGATCCGGAAGGCGCCCGCTCGAATGAGCCGGAAGGTGCACGGTCGTCGAATGCAGCGACTTCTTGTCCGGTCGGGCGCTTCTTGCTTGCGCCTTTCTGGCCTGGCTCGCCGCCAAGCGCCAGTGCAGGCGGAGAGTGGGAGGAGATGTCCCGATAGGAATTCGACGGTGAGCCGTAGTTGGGCTCGCCGGAGTATCCGAAGCCCAGTTGCTGTGAGCCGAGGCTGCAGCCTGCGATTAGCGAGGCGGTGAGAAGCAAGACTCCAACGCGGTACATTCACCACTCCACGAATACGACGAACCGGCTCAGGCTGAGGGCGCGCATGGCACACGCCCGGATCCAACGATCCCGCATTTTGGTAAATGGATGCTTAACGGCCCGGCGTTGGCATCCATTATACGACGCGGCACTGGGTAACCATCTGTAGTAGGAGAAGAATGTCGTCAGTTTGACCGCTTCTTGGCGCGATAGGGGCATGGCACGTGCTGAAAAAATGTCCCACCTGATAGCAAAAGCCGGTCCAACTGCCTGCCAGAGGAATATTGTGCAATAATTGCAAGTGATTCGGCGCTCCTTCGAGATCGTCCGTCGTGTCTGTGTCCCGAGTTAGGTCCTGTCATTGCGCACACCGCCTGACGGTGTGCGGTGAGCGCTGTTCTGCGCATCCCGATGCGGCAAGGGAGAAGTCATGGCTGTGGCTGTGGAGAGGCTGGCCGAGATGCGATCGCCTCAAATGGGTTTCGAAGCGGCGAACCTGCTGCTGGTGGCGCGGCTTGCAGCGGACGACGCTGTCGGTCGCGCCGATATGCTGCGTGACGTCGGGGCCTATATGTCGCACAGGCTTACGCCGGCTGAGGTGCGATCGGCTGTCGACGAGGTTCTTGCGAGCCTGCTTGATCGCGGTGAGGTGACCGAGCGCCGCGGCACGGCATCTTTGACCGCGGCTGGGCGCAGAGCCGCGCTCGCGCGGATCGGGGCGAGGAAGCAACCGGCCGACTGGGGGGAAGTCAGGGACGTCCATCTGGTGGCTCTGGCGCTCGGGATCGAGCAGCCGCCGCCGCGGCTTCTCAAGGCGGTCGCGCGCCCGGACGGCCTTCGCTCCGCGATCATCGCGAGGCATTACGATCTCAGACTTGCACCCGGCGCCAGCCCTGCGCGCGTCCGCGGTTTGCTGGCAGTGGTCGCGCTTGAGCGCGCCTTCGGCAACAAGATCAAGGGTTCGATCGAATCGGGTGCCGGGATGCCGACCAAGATGAGTCGCATGCTCGCAGCGCAACTCCTGCATAAGCCGCGCGATCCCGGCACCGACGCCCGGCTTCTGGCGGCCCTCGCTGCCGAGTGCGTGGGGGCCGGCAGGCCGACGGCCGAGGCGTTGCGCTATTCGCTCATTCGAAACTACATGACCGAGTTGATCGGCGAAGCCGGGCGGCCCGATACGAAGAGTGCCACACCGCCGAAGTCGAGCGTTCAGGTGGCGGCGGAAGCTGTTACGAAGTTCGAGCCGGCCAAGCGTCCACCGGCTGCAAGCCGGCCCGATCTCGCGGGGTTCGTCAGGGAAGTTCATCGCGCCGCTGATGCCCATGCCGAAGGCTGGCCGGGCAACCGCAAGTCTTTCATCTGCCACGTGTGGCGTGAGATTGCTGCGCGGTATCCCGAGTGGGGGCTCTCCGAGGTCGAATTCAAGGGGATGCTCGCTGAGGCGCATCGTACGGGGCATCTCGTTCTCGTGAATGCCGACCTGAGGGACAAGAGCCGTCTCGAGGAGTTGCAAACCTCTGCCATCAACTACAAGAACACGGTCTGGCACTTCGTACGCTTGCCCGCTTGAGCCGATATACAACGCACTGCACCGAGGAACTCCTGGCTGATGCCACCACAAGATCAACACGCTATCGCACCTGACGAGTTTTCGGCTGCATTCGAGCATTCGATAACCTGGGAGGATGATGTCTGGCGCGCTGATCCAGTGGACGTCGAGGAGGTTCACGCCAAGGCGCGCCAGCGGTTCTTCCAGATGCTCGCGGCAGTAACTGCCGAAGGAGGCGGCCAGCCACAGGCGGCTCGGATCGTCCTCTTTCATGGCCAGTCGGGCGCCGGCAAGACGCATCTTATCAGGGCGTTGCGGACGCAAGCGCATCGCGCGACGCAAGCCTATTTCGGCTACGCCCAGCTTACGCCCGACGTGCAGAGCTACTCGGATTATTTTCTGCGTCGGCTGGTGAACTCTCTCGAAAAGCCGTACAGCCCGGACCTTGGCGGCGAAAGCGGGCTTGGCCGCCTGACACGCCGTCTCGTGGAAGACTGCGAGGCCGTTCAGCCTGCCGCCCTCGACCGGCTTCGTGAAGCCAACTTCGATGATGCCGCGCTCGCGCGATTCATTCTCGGGCTCGCCGACGACGTCATAGCGAGCCCGCGCTTTGCCGACGAGGAACTCGATGTCAACGTCATTCGCGCTTTGCTCTACCTTCAGCGTGGCGACCCGCGCATCGACCAGCGCATCAGGCAATATCTGCAGGGACGCCAGTTGACGGATCTCTCCCACGTTGCGGTGGGTGCTCTGGAGCAGTCGTCCGGTGACGGGCGTGCATTCGAGATCGTCGAATCGCTCGGCAAACTCATGTGGGCGGTCGACCGCGCTGCGCTCGTCTTCTGCATCGATCAGGTCGAGGACCTCAGAAACTTCCATGATCCCGAGGAGCGTTTCCAGAAGGCCGTCGGCAACCTGATGCAGATCGCCAATCGTGTGCCACGCGCTCTGATCATCATTTCCTGCCTTGAGGAGTTCTACGGACAGGCGCGCGCGGTACTGCCGCAATCGTATGTCGACCGCATCGAGAAATCGGGCCCTGTCGCCCTGCTCGAGGCGCGCACCCCGGAAGAAGTACGCCTGATCCTTGCCAAGCGCATCGCGCATCAGGCCGAGGCCAAGCCGGGCGGCATGAGCTACCCAGACGCCTCGGCGTTCTTCGGGCCCCAGTTCTTCGAGGAGTTCGCAGGACTTTCCACGCGCCGTCTGCTCGAGCACGCCCAGAACAGGCTGCGGAGCAAGACGCATGACGAACCAGAAGAGCCCGAGGCCAAGACGGGCTTCATCTCGACTCTCGCCGCAGCGCTCGGCTTCGGAACGGACAACGATACGGGCCAGGACGAAGACGATTACATCGTCGATTACCGTGAGTTCTGGGAGCGTTTTGCGAGTGAGTCGGAGGCCGAGATGCCCTCCTCCGATGAGGAGTTGATGGACTCCCTCTGTGCAGCACTTCAGCTCGCCCAAGGGGAATGGGGCGATGGCATAGCCCTCGAGGTCGAACGCCTGGAACTGGCCGACGACCTGCCTGCGGCGGACATCGTCGTCCACCATGCGAAGACGAACATGACATTCGAAGGACGCGTCTTCCTCTGCAACCGCCCGACCCAGGGCGGTGGACTGAAGCGTCAGCTCGACAAGGTCCTCGGCGCGATGAGCGGCAAGGTCACGTTCATGCTGCGGGCGAGCGACTTCCCGCCAAACAAGAAGAACCAGACGGCGATGGCCTTCCGCAAGTTTCGCGACAACGGCGGCCGGTCGATACTCGTGCCGATACCGGAGTGGGAGCGCATGCTGGCAATTCGCGAGTTTCATGCCCACCACCGGTTCGACCCGGGGTTCGCAAGCTGGTTCCAGCAGGCCAAATTGATGTCGGGCTTGGTCTCGGTCATTCAGTTGTTGCGACTCGATCTGTTGGGCAGGACCTTGCCACGCGGCACAGCCCGACCGTTGGGTGAAGCGGAGATCGCACCGCCGGAAATCGCCTACACGGCATATCAACCCGGTCATGATGTACCCGGTGCGGTCGAGGAGAATCCGCCGGTTGCGGCAAACGACGATGAATTGCCGATCGAGGTCATCCTCGACGAGAGCGGCGACTACGGATCGAGCATCCACGCTGGACGCGAAACGGGTGATCGCGGGCGCGGCCGACCGGTGACGCTGAACATGGACGTCATGAAGCGTCATGCCGCTGTGCTTGGCGGCTCTGGATCCGGCAAGACGACCCTCGCTTTGAGCATCATCGAGCAACTTCTGCAGCGTGGCATTCCAGCCATTCTGATCGACCGCAAGGGCGATCTCTGCAGCTATGCCAATCCCGATGTCTGGCGCGGCAGCGAGGAGGAGGACGCGGACCGGCGTGCGGGACGCGAGAAGCTCGGCGAGTCGATCGACGTGGCCGTCTATACGCCCGGCAGATCGTCCGGGCGCCCGATCTCGATTACGTTGCTTCCAACCGGTATCAGCGAGTTGCCCGACCACGAGCAGCAACTGCTGGCGAACCTCTCCGCCGCGGCGCTCGGAGACATGCTGCACCTGAAGAATTCCGCGACCCACCAGAAGCAGTCGGGCACGCTTTCGGTCGCGCTCAAGATCCTTGGCAGCCGCTCGCGTTCGCAGGTGAGCCTGGCTGACCTGATCAACCTGCTCGAGGACGAGGATCCCGAGCTCACCGATGCGACGCAGCGCATGGATCCCTCCGGTCGCATCCGCCGGGATCTTGTCGCCCAACTCGACAGCCTCATGCATCGCAACGCCGCATTGTTCGATGAACGCGGCGAGCCGATGAGCATGGAGCGGTTCCTCGGGCTTGGCCGCTATGCACGGCCGGGGCGCACGCAGCTCTCGATCATCTATACCGGCTTCCTCGGCGACAACGAGAACATCCTGTTCTGGGTCTCGCAGTTTCTGTCCGAGGCGCTGCGGTTCTGCCAGAGAAACCCGAACGAGGATCTGCAGGCCGTGGTGATGTTCGACGAAGCGGACCTCTACATCCCGGCCAACGCCAAGCCGGCGACTGCGGAACCGTTGCAGAGCCTGCTGAAGCGCGCCCGTTCCGCGGGGCTCGGACTGATGCTGGCCACCCAGTCTCCGGGTGACCTCGACTACAAATCCAGGGATCAGATCACCAGCTGGTTCATCGGCCGCGTGCGCGAGGACACCGCACTGCGAAAACTGAAGGCCGCCTTCCAGAGCGAGAGTGGCCTCGACCCGACCTCCGTGCTGCCGGGCCAGACCGTGGGTGAGTTCCATCTCGTGCAGGAGGGACTCGTTCGCTCGATGAAGGCGCACCGGTCGCTCATTACCGCGGAGCAGGTGCCATTCGACAGGATCGAACAGCTTGCAGCGGAGACCAAGGGGCTCGACGAAAGACAACTCAAGTTGTTCGACAAGGGTTGACAAGAAGAACCACCGCACGGCCGAGCGCGGCGGACGGTAACCGGCCTG
>JBJOGJ010000238.1:0-5950 GCA_046048295.1 Pseudomonadota bacterium
GTTGAGCAACGAGGAACGGCCGAACGTCCTTGCCCTTCGTGCCGTGATAGCCGCGCTCGATGATGTCGAAGCCGGCGGCCACGATCTCACGCTCCAATTCGGCCGCCGAAAAGAATGCAACGTGGGTGGGCGCACGGCGGAACAACTGCATGGCCGGCACGGCGAGGCGGATGAGCGGGTTCATCTCTGCAAGGCACGGCGTCTTGGAAATGAACAGGCCGCCAGGCTTCAGTACGCGTTTGATATTCGAATACATGGCCGGCCTGTCGGCGAGGAGGTGCAGGATGCTGAACCCGAGCACGGCGTCGAACGCGCCGCCGGCCAGCCCCGTGTCAACGGGCGTCATTCGTTCGAATGTGACGTTGGTGCAAGATTCCGCGCTCGCCTTCTCCCGCCCGATCGCGATCATTTCGCTGGAAATGTCGGTCGCCAGGATGTGGGCGACAGAGGGCGCGAGCCTGATCGCGGTGGTGCCTGTGCCGCAACCGATCTCGAGCAGCTTGTCGCTATCGCTGAGGTGCCGGCGCGTGTGCTCGAGCGTTCGCTCATAGCCTGCCATGTCCGCAATCCGGCTGGCAGCGTACTTGCGTGCCGCCTTGTCCCAGAAGTGCGTATCCGAAGTTGCGTCGCTCATCACGGGGCCTGTCTGCGTCGGGCGGCCGCTATCATCGCTGGACCGCCCGTGATTGCCTGTAGCCGGCCGGAAATCACCTCCGCCCGCAATGCTTCCGGCGGAGATAGTCGAAGTTGATCGCCATCTGCTCGGCACCGGCGAGCTTCTTCTGGAGCGTCATGATCATCTCGTGCGGGAACTCGTCGGCAACGGAACCGGTCGATTCTGCGAGGATCTGCACGCGGCACGCATTCTCCAGCATGATCGCGCCGACCACGCAGTCGGCGACCGAGGTGCCGACGACGGCAACGCCATGGTTCTTCATGAAGCAGGCGCGGTTCTTGCCGAGCGCCTTGGCGACACCGGCGCCCATCTCATGCGAGCGGATGAGGTCGGGGGTGTCGGTGTAGACGCCCAGGTTGTCGACGAACAGGCAGCCCGGCTGGCTCCAGCCCTTGACCAGACGGCCGGTGGCGGAGACGGCGACCGAGTAGTCGGGGTGCGTGTGGAGTACGGCCTGCACGTCGGGGCGGACCTTGAAGATCTCGGAGTGGATGTAGACTTCGGAGTGGCGAGGTGCCGTGCCATCAACCTTGCGGCCTTCGAGGTCGCAGGTGACGATGTTCTCCGTCGTGACCTCGTCGAAGCCGTAGCTGTGCGGCTTCATGTAGAAGAGGCCCTGGTCGTCCGGCAGGCGGATCGTCAAATGCCCGCGGGTCATGTCGGCATGCCCCTCCTTTTCGAGAATGCGGCAGCCGTCGATCAGGAGTTGCTTGGCCTCGTCGCGCGTCATCGTCTTGCTCCCTTGGGGTTCATTGCGGTTCGGGTGGTTCGTCAGTGGTTATAGAGCGGTTGTCGCCGTTGCGCACCCGGGCCCTGAGTTCGGCGATCGCCTCGCGGGCGAGCTCGTCGGCGCGCTCGTTCTCCGGGTGGCCGGCATGTCCCTTGAGCCAGTGCCAGGTGATCTTGTGACGCTTCTGGGCCTCATCGAGCTGTTGCCAAAGCTCGACGTTCTTGACCGGCTTTTTGTCCGCAGTCTTCCAGCCCTTGCGTTTCCACGAGTGGATCCACTGGCTGATGCCGTTCTTGACATAGCTGGAGTCGGTCCACAGCTCGACGCGCGAAGGGCCCTTGAGCGCCTCGAGCGCCATGATCGCGCCCATCAACTCCATGCGGTTGTTGGTGGTGTGGGCCTCGCCACCCGAGAGCTCCTTGCGGTGCGGGCCGGAGATCAGGATCGCCCCCCAGCCGCCAGGGCCCGGGTTCCCCGAGCAGGCACCGTCTGTATAGATCGTCACCTCTGGCAGGGTACGTCGCCCGGCGTTGTCGTCCACGACCTCGTTCATGCCTCCGCCTCCAGTCCGCACCCGGACGGCGCGGCGATCGAACGGTGGAATTTGAGCCGCTCGATGTAGTCGAGCGGGTCATGCGGCTTGACGAGCGCACCGGGCGGATGATTGACCCAGTCGTGCGTGCGGGTGAGCAGGAAGCGGAGGGCGGCCCCGCGGCAGAGAGCGGGCAGCGCCGCGTGTTCGGCAGGCTCAAGCGGGCGAATGTTCTGGTAGCCGCGAAGCAGTGCCCGCCCCTTCGTGGCGTTGAAGGTGCGGTCTGGCTCGAAGCACCAGGCATTGATGCATATGGCGATGTCGTAGGCGAGGAAGTCGTTGCAGGCGAAGTAGAAGTCGATGAGGCCCGAGAACCGGTCGCCAAGGAAGAAGGCGTTGTCGGGGAACAGGTCGGCATGGATGACGCCGGACTGCAGATCGTGCGGGAAGTTCGACTCGAGCCAGCAAAGCTCGTCCTCGATCATCGCCCCGAGCTCGGCGCTGACCTCCGCGGTCCGATCTGCGAAGGTCTCGTAGAGCAGGCGCCAGCCGGGAAGGCCGAGAGCGTTCGGCCGCTGCATCGGGAAGTCGAGCCCGGCGAGGTGCAGGTGCGCCAGCGCTTCCCCGACCATCGCGCAGTGCTTGACCTGCGGCCGCCGGACCCAGACACCGTCGAGGAAGGTGACGAGCGCGGCCGGACGGCCTGCCAGCGTGCCGAGGTTGTTGCCGGCGACGTCCCGAACGGGCAGGGGGCACGAGATGCCGCGAGCGGCGAGATGTTCCATGAGGCCGAGGAAGAACGGCAGGTCGCCGGATGCGACGCGCTTCTCGTACAGTGTCAGGATGTAGCGCCCGGCCTCCGTCTCGACGAGATAGTTTGTGTTCTCGACACCCTCCGCGATGCCCTTGTAGGACAGCACGCGGCCGATCGCATAACGCTCGATGAACCGTGCGAGGTCGTCGTCGGAGACTTCGGTGTATACCGCCATCGCGTCGCCCGTCCGTCAGCCATCGTCGCGCAGAATGCGCGGTACGTTGAAACGGGTCCGTTCCTCGGTGGTCGTGACCGTCTCGATCGTGACGTCGAAACGCTCGCGGAACCGTTCGATGACCTCCTCGACCAGGACCTCGGGCGCCGAGGCGCCTGCCGTGATGCCGATCGTCGTTGCGCCGTCGAAATCCGAAAGATCGAGGTCCGCGGCGCGTTGCACCAGTCGTGCGTCAGGACATCCTGCCCGTGCAGCAACCTCGACGAGGCGCATGGAGTTGGAGCTGTTGGGGGCGCCGACGACGAGGACATGGTCGGCGCCAGGCGCGATCGCCTTCACGGCCTCCTGCCGGTTGGTGGTGGCGTAGCAGATGTCCTCCTTCGCGGGCGACTGGATGGCGGGGAAGCGCTCCTTGAGGAGAGCGACGATGGCGGCCGTGTCGTCCACCGAAAGCGTCGTCTGGGTGACGAAGGCGAGGCGGCCGGGGTTGGCCGGTGCGACCGAGCGCACATCCTCGACCGATTCAACCAGTGTGACGGCGCCGGCAGGGAGCTGGCCCATGGTGCCGACGACCTCGGGATGACCGGCGTGGCCGATGAGGATGACGTCATAGCCCTGCTCGTGCCAGCGCTGGGCCTCGACGTGGACCTTGGTGACGAGCGGGCATGTGGCGTCGATGGCGAGCAGGTTGCGGCGTCGCGCCTCGGCCGGGACCGACTTCGGCACCCCATGTGCCGAGAACACCACAGGTGCGTCGGTATCGGGAATGTCGTCGAGTTCGTCCACAAAAATGGCGCCTTTTGCCTCAAGGGATTGCACGACGAACCTGTTGTGGACGATTTCGTGACGCACATAGACCGGCGCGCCGAACTTCCGGAGCGCAAGCTCGACGATATCTATGGCGCGATCTACACCGGCACAGAAGCCGCGTGGGGCCGCGAGCAATATCGTTAATGGCGGTTTTGGGTCGCTATCGTCCATTCCGGATCCATCATTCGTAGAGGATGCTATGCGCCAGATGAGCGATGTCAGTTATATCCAACGCGGTTATGGTGCGAAGCCGTTCCAAACCTTGCTACGCTCTTGGCCAGTTCGTGTCGAGGGTGCTAATCTGTGAGTCGTGGTCGCGTTTGGAATGATCGAGGGAAAGTCGGACCCGCCGCAGCAGGTTGCTCGAAGGCGTGGGGCATGACGGAGCAGGGCGAAGACGTGGCTGACAAGAGTTTCACCGGATCCTGGGGATTTGCCCGCCTTACGGCGGTGATCGTGGTTGCGGGGGCGCTCGGCGGCTGTGGACTTTCGACGCTGACCTCGGGCATCGGCAGCTCGGTTCTGGGAGGCGGCAGCGGCCAGTCCCAAGGGGGGTCGCTGTCGGCGCAGAAAATGCTCGATGCGGCCAAGGCCGATGGGAATTCGACGAGCAGCATCACCACCGCGGCGGGCGATGTGTCCTACGGCTGCCCGAGGGTTTCTGTGCTGCCGCGCGAGCATCAGTTGACCATCTACGAGGATGGGCGCATGGGCGATCCCCTCTGGGTGATGCACCGCGGCGAACTCACGAAAACCGCCCGCGAGTGCCAGGTGGGACCGGGGCAGGTCACGGTCAAGTATGGCTTTTCCGGCGTCATTCGCCTCGGCCCGAAGGGGCGGACGGGCAGCGTCGTGTTGCCGGTGCTGGTGCATGTCGCCGATTCGCAACGCAACCGGGTGCGGACGGAACGCATGAATGTCCAGGCGAGCGTCGTGATCGACAACCCGATCGGCTACTTCTCGCACGTGCAGACCATTACGTTCGACGTACCTCCAGGCGCCAGGCCGGGTGAGTTCGAACTCCAGGTCGGTTTCGAGAACGCCGATCAGCCGGCGGGCTGAGATTACGCATTTCGAATGCCAAGAAACATGTGAATGCGTGCAGGTGCGAAGTACCTGCCATTGACTCTTGCATTGCACCATCTATGCTCCCGGGCACGCCGCAAGACACCTGCGGGAGAGACCTTGGCCGCTCCGTATTGGAGCGAACGAGGCGCCGAAGGAGCAACCGCCCCGGAATCTCTCAGGCAAAAGGACCGTAGGTCGACGGCGCTCTGGAAAGCGGCTGGCACACGCATGAAGATTGGCGTGCCGGCTCACCGAAGGGGATAAGGCAGGCTCGGCGGACGCAGTGTCCGGGCCGGCTCAAATCTCTCAGGTCCCGTGACAGAGGGGGCTCGGACGTCCGCGATTGGCGCGGGCGGTGAGCTTTTTGGGACCAGGGGGCGCATGGCCGCAGAAGAGAACGTATCGGACGACGGGTCGGGCAGCAGCCTGAGACGGACGCCCCTCTATGAGGCACACGTGGCGGCAGGCGCCAAGATGGTGCCGTTCGCCGGTTACGAGATGCCCGTCCAGTATCCCCTGGGGGTGCTGAAGGAACATCTCTGGACGCGCGAGAAGGCGGGCCTCTTCGACGTTTCGCACATGGGGATTGCCTACCTTCAGGCAGCGGATGGCCGGCATGAAACAGCGGCGCGCGCACTCGAGGCGCTTGTGCCGGCGGATATCTTGAACCTCAAGCCCGGCCAGCAGCGCTACACGCAGTTGACCGATGACAATGGCGGCATTCTCGACGACCTGATGGTCTCGCGGTCCGCCGATCACGCGCATGACGGGTGGCTTTTTCTCGTGGTCAATGCCGCTTGCAAGGAGGCGGACTACGCGCACATCGCCGCGCGGCTTGCGCCAGGTGTATCGCTCCTTCCCTCTGAAGAATTCGCGCTTATCGCGTTGCAGGGGCCAGCGGCCGTGGACGTGCTGGCCGATCATGATCCACGTGTATCGCAGATGAGCTTCATGACGGCCGCAGTCGCCACCATTGCTGGGGTGACTGTTCATCTGACACGATCAGGCTACACAGGCGAGGATGGCTTCGAGATTCCCGTGCCGGTCGGTGCGGTGGCGGATGTGTGGAGCGCGCTGGCTGCCGACGCGCGCGTCCAGCCGATCGGCCTCGGCGCTCGCGATTCGCTGAGGCTGGAAGCGGGGCT
>JBJOGJ010000239.1:0-5905 GCA_046048295.1 Pseudomonadota bacterium
ATGCGATCATCCTCATTTCAGTTGCTTGTCGGGAAACCATCGCCACCCGGCCCTAGAGCGGAATGACGAGCAATGTATCTATGCTGCGGGAATCGAGGACAAGCGTACGCTCGGCGAACCTGAGCCGCCCTCCCTCTTCGACGATCCTATCGAACGAGCGACCTGCTGCAAACACCATCATGTCGCCCTCCACCATCGTCCGCACGACAGCAAAGTTGGCCCGCGCCTTCCAGCCATCGCCGTCCCTGCCCGTGAGGCGCACGGCGCTCAGCAGATGGCAATAGACCTGTGGCTCATAGATGTTGGCGGTACGCATGGCACTGATGCGGTCGGCCATCATGGCGCGGCCGTCGCAATAGAGAACCGAGAGCGGCAGGCCGGCGGAGAAATTCTCGCGCGTCGCCACGCGATAAACGGCCTTTTCCGTGAAAAACTCGGGCCATTCCTCAAGCTCGTCATCGTCGAGGCAATGCGCGTAGCGGGCATAAAGATCCTCCACGCGTGGGCGCAGTGATAGGACTTCTCCGTCGTCTGCTGCCGTCATCATTCCTCCGCCCGCCCTCAATATCCCATGTTCTCGCGCCAGGCCTTCCAGAAGCCGCGCACCGCCGCCTCCGTAACGCGCGAGCCTTCGATGGCCTCGATCGTCCGTCCACCCATCGGCATTACGGTCTTTGCATTGCCGTCCGCCTTCGCCGCGCGCTGCACCCAGCCGCCGACGACGCCGTCCTCCATGGAAATCATGCCGGCCGGGCCGACGAGATTGTTCACCTTGAGGCGCAGCTCCGTCATCTCTGCGTCGTCGTCCTCGAAGCCGAGGATCGTCCAGACGAGTTCGCTCCGCTCTGGGCCTTTCGGCAGGAGCTGGCGCACGGCAAGCGCGTTCAGGATCTGCTGCACGACCAGCGTCGGGAACACAGTCTGTATGGCGTTGGTTATGGTGTCGCCAAGCTCGAGCTTGTGCTCCATAAGGCGAGCGTCCTGCAGCTTGTACTGGTCCTTGAATGACCTAATCTGCTGCCTTTCCTTGCCGGCCTCGTTATCGGCGATGTCCTTGCGCTGCGTGTAGCTCAGGTGATGCCAGCCATTGTCCGAGATCTTGACGCCACCGCTCATGTTGGGGCGAACCACGCCAAAAGTGTTGTGGAACACGTGCAACAGGCTCGCGTGGTAGGCGTCCTTGTTGTTCTCGGCATAGAGCTTCCAGTTATTCGGCAGAATCTGACTGTGGTAGCCAAGCACCTTAAGCGACTTCGAGAAGACACGGTCGATGTTCGCGGCAAGCTCGGCCCCGATATAGTCCCTGAACGGCGGCGTCTTATTGCTGAAGGTGCCGAAAACCATGCCGCGGCAGGTCTCGACGCGGAGCTTTTCTAGGCCATGCTCGGCTTGGTTGAAGTCGGCCGCGAGCCCACCTTTGCCGTCGACCCCGCGCTTGAAGGCAACCCCCATCAGGTCGCCTTTCAGGTCATACACCCAGTTGTGGTAGACGCAGGTAAGTTCCCGGACGTTGCCGCGCGGCTTGTAGCAGACGATCGCTCCCTTGTGGGCGCAGCGATTGACCATCGCGTTGACGGCGCCCGTCTCGTCCCGCACGACGACCACGGGATTGTCGCCGACATAGGTGTTCTTGTAGTCGCCGGAATTCGGGATCTCGCACTCCAGGCAGAGGAAGTTCCAGACCGGGCCACGGAAGATCCGCTCCTGCTCGCGGGCATAGATGTCCGGGTCCGTGTAGACCCTGTAGGGGGCCCTGGAATTGTCGGCGTGGTCCCAAGCGAAATCCGTGTCGGCAGTCATGGCGGCTGGCGCTCCCCAGTTTGCTGGCGCAAGCCTAGAATGGGGTAGCCGCGAGGGCAAGGCTCGTATCCGGCTCCTTTCCATTGACTTCCCGCCGCGTTTCAACGATAAACCAGCCTTCGCGGGGGCTTCGGCCGGCCGCATAAGAGGCGCTGCCCGAGGTTCAGCCGGCATCAGGCCGGTACGGCAAAGCCCATCCCATCAGGGTTGGCACCGCAGGGCGCGGAAAAGACAAGGAATTTGAAACATGTACGCTGTCATAAAGACGGGCGGCAAGCAGTATCGCGTCGCCCAGGATGACGTGCTCACCATCGAACGTCTCGAGGGCGAGCCCGGCGGAAAAATCGAATTCAACGATGTGCTGATGGTTGGTGAGGGCGACAGCGTCAAGATTGGCGCACCGCTCGTCGCCGGAGCCAAGGTCACCGCAGAGCTGGTCGAGCAGGGCCGCGCCAAGAAGGTCATCGCCTTCAAGAAGCGCCGCCGCCAGAACTCGCGGCGCAAGAAGGGCCACCGCCAGCACCAGTCGACCGTTCGCATCACCGAGATCGTCGGCGCCTGAGGGCTGCCGCGGACATTCAGAGGACCTGAGAGATGGCACACAAAAAGGCAGGCGGTTCGTCCCGTAACGGGCGTGACTCCAACCCAAAGTACCTCGGCGTAAAGAAGTACGGCGGTGAGCGCGTGATCCCCGGCAACATCATCTGCCGCCAGCGCGGCACCAAATGGCACCCGGGCCAGAACGTCGGCATGGGCACCGACCACACCATCTTCGCCCTTGTCGAGGGGAAGGTGGAATTCAGAACCAAGCAGAACGGCCGCGTCTACGTTTCCGTGATGCCAGCCGTCCAGGCAGCCGAATAGACGGCGGGATGCAAGGCTCCCGCCAGACCGTCAAGGGTCTTCGGCGGCGAGCCAGCCAGGGCAACAGGGCCATTTGAGCCTGCTGCCTCCCTCTCCGGCTCGACGCAGAACGAACGACCAGGCGGTGTCAACCACCGCCTTTCGTTTTGGAAAGGCGCGAGAGATGGAGTGGGAAGATGTTCCACGAGCTTCTGCGTGACGACGTGTTGCGTATCGAGACCCAGCGCCTATGGCTCAGGTGGCCCGAGACGGGCGACGCCCGGGCGCTACAGGAAATCGCCTCCCACCGGGCGGTGGCTGAGATGACAGCGTCCTGGCCGCACCCGCTGCCGAACGGCGAGGCGGCGCGACGCATTTGCCGGATCCGACAGTCGAACGCCGAGGGCCGGTCGGTCGTCATGGCCATCGAGCGCAAGCGGCGTCCCGCTTGGTTCATGGGCCTCGTCAGCCTACACGACCTCGGCACAGGCCGTGCCGGAGTTGGCTACCTCGCAGGGGCTCACTTTTCTGGCCAGGGTCTGATGACCGAGGCACTCGGGGCGCTTCTCACGTTCGTGCTACCGCTCTCGAGCTCCGATATCATCGAAGCATCGGTGCGCACGGACAACCCGGCGTCCCGGCGGGTGCTGGAGAAGTGCGGCTTCACGTGGACAGCTTCGGGTCCGATCGACGCGCCGGCCAGGGCCGGTAAGCGGCTTGCAGTGGATCACTTCCGGCTCAAGGCCGGTCGTGTCGCCTGGAGCCGAAGGATTGCCGCATGACAGGCGGGGCGGAGTTGCAGACCGCGCGGTTGCTGCTTCGCCCGCTCACCACGCGGGATGCGGAAGCCGTTGCGCTGCATGCTGGCGATTTCGATGTGGCGCGAATGACGGCGCGCATCCCCCATCCCTACTCCATCACCGAGGCGTTTCGCTGGATTTCCAGCATCGCCGAAGAGGAGTTCGTAAGGGGCATCGCCTATGAGGGCGATATTGTGGGCGTCGCTGCATACGCCCGGGACGGCGAGAATGCCAGCGAGGCGGAAATCGGCTACTGGATCGGCAAGCCGTTCTGGGGGCAAGGCATCGCGACGGAGGCTGCCCACGCGGTTGCCCTGCATGCCTTCGACGACGCGGGATTGAAGCGGCTGACCAGCAGCCACTTCACGGACAATCCGGCATCCGGAAACGTGCTCCGGAAGCTCGGGTTTCGCCAGACGGGCAAATGCAAGGTATGGTGCCAGGCGCGGCTGCAGGAGATCGAAGCCGTACAGTACGATCTCGTGCGGCGCAGATTGAAGAGGCTCAGGAAGCGATGAAGTTCCTAGATCAGGCAAAAGTCTACGTGCGCTCCGGCGATGGCGGCGCGGGCTCGGTCTCTTTCAGGCGCGAAAAGTTCATCGAATACGGCGGGCCGGACGGTGGCGACGGTGGGCGCGGCGGTGACGTGTGGCTCGAATGCGTCGCGAGCCTCAACACACTGATCGACTTCCGGTACCAGCAGCACTTCAAGGCGAAGACAGGCGGGCACGGAATGGGGCGCGAACGGGCAGGAGCCAAAGGCGCGGACGTCGTTCTGAAGGTGCCGCCCGGAACAGTCGTACTCGCCGACGACCAAGAGACGATCCTGGCAGAACTGATCGAACCGGGCCAGCGCCTGCGCCTGCTCGCTGGCGGAAACGGCGGCTTTGGCAACGCCCACTTCAAGGGGCCGGTCAATCGCGCACCGCGACACGCCAACCCTGGCCTGCCGGGCGAGGAGATGTGGATCTGGCTGCGCCTTAAGCTAATCGCCGACGCCGGCCTCATCGGATTGCCGAACGCTGGCAAGTCGACGTTTCTCGCCGCCGTCTCCGCTGCCAAACCAAAGATCGCGGACTATCCCTTCACGACGCTGCACCCGAACCTCGGCGTGGTCGAGGCCGGCGAGACGTCTTTCGTTCTCGCTGACATCCCCGGCCTCATCGAAGGCGCGCACGAAGGGGCGGGCCTCGGCGACCGGTTCCTTGGCCACGTCGAGCGTACGAGCGTCCTCCTGCATCTCGTCGATGCCACTCAGGAGGATGTGGCGGCTGCCTACCGCACGGTGCGCGAGGAGCTTGCCCTCTACAGCGCCGACCTGGAGAACCGGACCGAGCTCGTGGCGCTCTCGAAATGCGACGCCCTCGACGAGGAAACGATTTCCGTGCGATCGGGCGCACTCGCGGCCGCGGCCGGTAGAACGCCGCTGCAGATCTCTTCCGTCTCGGGCCGGGGCGTCAGGGAAGCGGTCTTCGCGCTCTCTCGCGAAATCGCTGGCGAGAAAGCGCGGCGTGAGGCGGAAGGCAGACCCAAGACGGCTTGGCAGCCAAGCGTGAAGTGAGCTCAAGATCACGTCGAGCTGGCGGACAGCCTGACCAGGACATCATAGAACGTGTCGGCAGCCGCTGATAGCTTTCGACCCGCTCGCCTGACAACGCCAACCGTTCGATGCACGCTCGGCTCAATCAAGGGGCGCGATGTCAGCAGCGGATGGTCCGGCGATGGCATGGCCGAGGCCGGTAGCGCGGTGTTGCCGACACCCGCTTCCACCAGGGCTAGCGCAGTGGACAGGTGACGCACCTCGTAGGACCAGGCGAGATTGTGCCCGGCGCGTGCGAGTTCGCTGTCTAGTAGCATGCGGTTGCCACTGCCTTTCCAGACGGTGATGAAGCGGTCGCCATCGATTTCCGACCATTTGATTGAGGATTTGCTCGTCAATGTGTCGTCGCGATGGAGCGCAAGAACGAAGGGATCGTCCAACAGAGGTCGAAAATCGAGTTCCGGCTCCTGAGATCCGAAGAAGTTTATTCCAAAGTCAGCCTCGCCCACAGCGACCGCGTCGAGCACGTCATTGGCAGAGAGATCCGATATTCTTATCGCTGCCTTATGACCTTCGCGGCGAAACATCGAAATCGCGTTCGGGAGAATCTTGTGCGTGGCGGTAGGAACCGCGGCGACCGTTACCGTGGCTTTGCGGTGCCCGCTGCCCCCCGTCGTCTCAGCACCGACCGCTCGCATGGCGATCTCCATTTCGTCCAGGACGAACTGGGCGTGGCTTCGAAATTCGCGCGCAGCAAGAGTAAGCTTCATGGATCGCGTGGTGCGCTGTATCAGCGTTACGCCAAGCGCGTCCTCCAGCTTCTGAATCCTGCGGGTAAGCGCCGACTGCGAAATGTTGATCTGTTCGGCCGCGCGCTGGAACGAGCCAGCCTCGCTAAGCACCAGGAACGCCTGCAGATCGC
>JBJOGJ010000240.1:0-5894 GCA_046048295.1 Pseudomonadota bacterium
GACGGCAGGCAATTTCCGGTTCATCGCCTGCTGCCCTTGCGGCTCGTTTGCTATTCTATCAGGCGGAGCCATCCATACACTCGGCCACTGCCTTTGCTACACGTGCGACGTCAGCATCGGAAAGATAGGGGTGCATCGGCAGGCTTATCACCTCTGTGGCGAGCCGTTCCGAAACAGCGAGACCGGCTGAGGGGACCGGGTAGTCGCGGTAGGCCGTCTGGTGGTGCAGCGCGCGCGGATAGTAGACGGCGGTGGGGATGCCTGCCTTTTTGAGGTCATCGGCAAGCTTATCTCGTGCCGCGGCTGGCACGCGGAGCGTGTATTGTGCCCAGACAGAAAAGAAGCCTTCAGGTACGGCCGGAACGTCGACGCCAGGTATTCCGGACAGGGCCTTCGCGTAGCCATAGGCGACGCGGTCGCGGGCCTCGATTTCGTCGCCGAAGATCTTTAGTTTCTCGATCAGGATCGCCGCCTGCATGGTGTCGAGACGCCCGTTGATTCCGATTCTGACGTTGTCGTACTTGTCTTCGCCCTTGCCATGGATGCGGATGCTGTCGAGAACGGCAGCGAGCTCGGCGTCGTCGGTGAGGATCGCGCCGCCGTCACCGTAACAGCCAAGGGGCTTGGCCGGGAAGAAGCTGGTTGCGGTCGCGGTGCCCATTGTGCCTACCCGGCGGCCTTTGTAGTTGGCGCCAAAAGATTGAGCTGCGTCTGCAAGGATCCAGAGCCCGTTTTTTTCGGCGAACGCTTGGATCACGTCGTAGTCGGCGGGCTGGCCGAAAAGGTCGACCGCCATCAACGCCTTCGGGGTCAGGCCGGCCTTGCGCGCTGCTTCGAGAGCGGCAGGAAGCGCAGTCACATCGAGGTTGAAGGTATCTGGACGAACCTCGGCGAAAACCGGAGTGGCGCCGAGCAAGGCAACGACCTCCGGTGTAGCCGTGAACGTGAACGCCGGGCAAATCACCGCGTCACCGGGGCCGATACCCTTGGCCATCAGGACCATCAGCAGAGCATCGGTGCCACTTGAGCAGCTGATGGCGTGCTTCGCGCCACAGAAGGCGGCGAGATTCTTCTCCAGAGTCGCGACCTCGGGACCCATGATGTAGCGGCCATGATCCAGTACCTTCCTGATCGCCTCGTCAACTGCAGGCCGTATGCGCTGCTGCTGAGCTGCGAGGTCGATGAAAGGCAGCGGCTGGGCAGCTTCAGGAGATGAGCTGGTCATGGTCGACTTCCTTGTAACGGGTGCCATCAATGGGACAAACGAGATCTGGACCGAGTCGGGCGCCTGCCTTGCTCATCCAGCCGATGCGCTTGGCGGGAACTCCGGCCATGAGCGCGTAGGCCGGCACGTCGTTGGTGACGACTGCACCGGCTGCGATGAAGCAGTACTCGCCGAGTGTGTGGCCGCAGACGATCGTCGCGTTGGCGCCGATGGTGGCGCCACGCTTCACGAGGGTCTGGCGGTATTCAGTCTTGCGCTCGATCTCGGCGCGTGGGTTGTTGACGTTGGTGAACACGCAGGAGGGGCCGCAGAAGACCCCGTCCTCGAGGATCACTCCTTCGTAGACCGAGACGTTGTTCTGGATCTTGACCTTGTCGCCGATCGATACGCGGGGGCCGACGACGACGTTCTGGCCGATCGACACTTCCCGGCCGATGGAGACTTCGCCCAGTACATGGGAGAAGTGCCAGATGCGGGTACCTGCGCCAATGGTGACGCCAGCGTCCACGTATGCGCTTTCGTGAATCTTGACGCCAGGGTGCTCGCCGACGACGCTCGGCGACGAGATCGGTTCTGTTAGCGAGGAGGGAGTGGTGTCCGGCGAGCGCTGACTGCTAAGCGCTTTCGTACCGCGAGCGAGCACGCGCAGGACGCGGACGCCTTCATGGCCATTGGTGCGCGGTGTCGCGCCGGTTCTGACGCACTCGAGGAAATGGCGGCATTCCTCCTTCAGGGGTTCAGCCTGTTCGACTTCCACTGGGATACCGTCGGCCTTGTGCGGAAGCGGCATGTTGTCTTTCCAGGTCACCTTGTGAGGAAAGAGCATAAGCTTGGCGTTCCAGGGCGCGCCGTCATCGAAAACGGCCATGGCCTCGGAACCTACGAGCACGAGTTTCTGTTCCTTGAACGGGTGCAGCCAAGACACGAATACGTGCGCGCGCTCGCCGCCGGAGAAGCCGAGCTGCATCATGGTCGAGTCTGCGATCTCCGCATGGAGCTGATAGGACCCCACCGCATCGACCGTGGCTGGTTCGCATCCGAACAGCGACAGGATCATCGAGATGTCGTGCGGCGCGAACGACCACAGCACATCTTCCTCGCGCCGGATCTTGCCAAGGTTCAAGCGGTTGGAGTAGGCATACTGCAGGCGGCCAAGCTCGCCGTCCTTCACCATCTGCTTCAGACAAATGAAAATCGGATGGTATTGGAGGAGGTGGCCGACCATCAGGCGGCGATCGTGCCGCTCGGCGAGTGCGCACAATTCCTCGGCATCGCGCACTTCAAGCGCTATCGGCTTCTCGACATAGACGTGCTTTCCGGCTTCGAGCGCCTTTCTGGCCAAAGGATAGTGCAGTACTGCGGGTGCAGCTATGACGAGGGCGGGAATGGAGCGATCCGCCAAGACGTCCTCGAAGGATGCCGCGCGTGCCTGATGCTGCTTCGACAACGCTGCAGCGGTTTCCCGATTCGGATCGACGACCGCCTCCAGCGCGCCGAGTTCGGCGAAGTTGCGGACAAGGTTGCGTCCCCAGCCGCCGCAGCCCACAACGGCAACCCTTGGCCCAGCCGCAGCATTTTTATCGTCGTTCATCGCATTTCCCGTTCTTCGGGCTCCGAACTACAGGTTCCGTTCTTCTAGTCCGGCCCCATCAGGCCTTGACGATGCTCTTGTTCCAGTGTCCTGCGCGTGCGCAGGCGTTGCGCGTGTCTACGACCAGGCGCGCTTTCCCGACAATCAGTCCGTAGTCCACATCGTCGTGGTCGGTGGCGATTAGGATCGCGTCGTAAGCGGGGATGGCCGCAGCGTCGATCGCAACAGACTTGCGGCCAGCCAAGCTCGCGTGCTCGCGCGTCATCGGGATCTCGGGAATGAAGGGGTCGTGGTAATCGACAATCGCGCCGCGCTTCTCCAATGCCTCGACGAGGATCAGCGAGGGGCTTTCGCGCATATCGTCGACGTTCTTCTTGTAGGCGATGCCGATGAGGAGGATGCGTGAGCCGTTGAGAGCGATCTTATGCCGGTTGCTCAGCGCATCGCGAAGGCGGTTCACGACATGGCCCGGCATGTTGCGGTTGATCTGGCCCGCGAGTTCGATGAAGCGGGTGGAGAGGCCGTATTCGCGTGCCTTCCAGGTCAGATAGAACGGGTCGATCGGGATGCAGTGCCCGCCGAGACCTGGCCCCGGGTAGAATGGCATGAAGCCGAAGGGCTTGGTTGCTGCCGCCTCTATCACTTCCCAAACATCGATGCCCATCTCATCGTAGATAACCTTCAATTCGTTGACCATCGCGATGTTGACGGCGCGGAAGATGTTCTCGGTGAGCTTGACGGCCTCGGCCACCTCGGGTGACGAGACCGGCACAACCTGCGGAACGAGAGCGGTGTACACTGCCTTCACAACATCGAGAGATTCGTGTGTTGCAGCACCGACTACCTTCGGGATGTTCTGAGCCTCGAAGTCAAGATTGCCCGGATCTTCGCGCTCGGGCGAATAGGCGACGAAGAAATCGCGATTGACCTTCAGGCCGCTGCCCTTCTCCAGGATCGGGCACATCAGGTCGCGCGTGGTGCCGGGATATGTCGTCGATTCCAGGATGACGATCTGGCCGGGTCTGAGGTGCGGCGCGATCGCTTGGCACGTCGACGTGACGAAAGTCATGTTCGGCTCTAGGTGGTGGGTCAGCGGGGTTGGAACACAGATGAGCAGCACGTCCGCCTGTTTCAGCTCAGCCATGTCGCTCGTGGCACGAAAGCGCTCGTGCGCGAGCTTCTCGATCCGGGCCGAGCCGATGTGCCGAATGTAGCTGCGGCCGGCGGCTAATGCATCGATCTTCGACCGGTCGATGTCCACGCCAAGTACGTTGTATCCGCGATCATGAAACCCCAAGACGAGGGGCAGGCCAACGTATCCGAGACCGATCACGCCGATGCGGGCCTCGCGGCTCTTCATGCGCGCGATCAGATCCTGTGCCGCGGCTGCCGGATCACAGTCGCCTTGTCGATGCAAATTGTTCATGCCGACTTGCTCCTTGCTGATCAATTCTAAACAACTGGATAGATAATTGATGTCAGGGCTATGACTGATGTTTGGACCGGTTTTGAGCTACCGCTGCGCGCCCGGAGTTTGCATAGCGAATGCCGGTAACTCCGCAAGACGAATTTTTGCCACTCACGGCCAGCTTACGAAAACATGTGAATTAAGAATTTCTGCGATCAGCACAAGAGGATGCGGCGATTACCTCGGATATGCAGTGATCCTTCTGCGAATGTGTTGCAAATTTGCCATCAGTCGCGCACGTAGCCATGCTCTCCGGTGCGGTGTTGTTTCAGGAGGCGTTCCATCAACGCGACGAACTTTCCGCCTTCGACATTCCAATTGACGTCATCACGGGCGTACTGGACGCCGGTTCTCTTCATTCCGGTCCATGCGGCGTCTGCGACCACGGCGTCGATGGCATGCGCGATGGCGCGAGGATCGTCGAAGTCGACGATCGTGCCGAAGTCGTAGCGTTCCACGATGCGTTTGATCTCAACGAGGCCGCTCGCGAGAATTGGCAGGCCTGCCGCGATATACTCGTAGAGTTTGTTAGGCGTGGCGAGGGCATTGTTCAGGCAGTTCGCAACATAAGGGATGAGCCCGACGTCGGCGGACGCGGTCAGGGCGAGGAGCTCGGACTGCGGGACGCGCTGGTGGAAGTGCACGCGGGAGCTGAGCTCCATCCGCTGCGTTTGTTCTTCGAGTAGAGGCTTTTCCGGTCCGTCTCCCAGGAATACGAGGTGCGCCGACGAGGAACGAACCTCGGCCATGGCGGCGATCAGCGCCGAGAGATTGCGGCCCTCGGACAGCATGCCCTGGAATAGGAATAGTTTGTGGTCTTGTGGAATGCCAAGGCGCTTGCGAAGTCCCTGGCCACGCCTGACCTCCTCGCCGGGGTCGAAGTCGTAGGCATTGAGGATGGTGGTGACGGGGCCGATGCGATAGCGGTGCTCGAGCTCGCGGGCGATGGAATCGTTGACGGTGACGATGCAATCCGCGGCACCGATGAACCTGGCCTCGAGCTCGGCGAGGTGTCGCCTCTCCACCGCACTGAAGAGTTGCTCCGGGTAGAGCTCGTGGCTGTCGTAGACGAGCAGCGCCCCACAGGCTCGGGCTGCAGCTATTGCGACCGGAAGCATCGGCAAGTCGTGCCCGATCACGACATCGGCCTCGAGGCCGGCGAAGCAGGGCTCGAAAACCGGCAGGTAAACCCGGTCGAGATCGCGACCGGTGAGTGTGCGGTAGCCGATGAGAAGGCGCGGCAAGAGGGCGGAGCCGATGACGGGCGCTTTGCGCAAAGCGAGATAGGCGTCGCGCAGGTGGGCGTGCGATGCCTTTTCCCGATGCACCGGTCCGCCCACCCGGGTCACGTAGGGTGGATCGGCGGCCGCACCACTCAGGTTGGCGAGTGCGAAGATCCGGACTTGCCAGCCTGCCGCGACTAAACTTTCGGCCTCGGACACGATCCGCCGGTCGATCTCCTCATCCGAGGTGAACATGGCCGCTCTAGGCGGGGCGGCGCGCGCCGGCTTCTCTTGCATGGGCCTCCCATTCGCCGTCAATGAAGAGCCGGTTCCACATTTCGAGGTTCAACAGGCCCCACGTCACGCGGCTGTACTTGCCTTCCCGAT
>JBJOGJ010000241.1:0-5812 GCA_046048295.1 Pseudomonadota bacterium
CAGATCATCTGGGCATCGATTGAAATGCTTGGCTGCTTTCCACAAGTTACTGCGATAGGTTTTAACCGTTCTTTCTCGCATTCTCTGGAGTCGTAGCGCCTGGTCATAGGCGGTGAGCAATTGCTTGAACTTTTCAAGTTCATCTGCCTTCATGGGAGAATCCTCCGTTGGTAACAATCGCGACATGAGGTGCATCAGCCTTAGTGCTGCATGCACTCTTTCAAGTGTCTTGACTGTCCCCCCCGCCCAGCTGTTCACCCAGGCGGTGTCAGAACAACCTTTGGTTTGTATTAAGCCATGTTGCCCTTTGGCGCATCAGCCGTGGTAGTTTCCTATGCTTACTTCATGAAATCTGCCGCGTAGCGGCTTGGTCCAACTTCTTTTTAGGCGGATCCGCCTAAGACGCACCGAAGCCGCCTGCTGTCCGCCTAAGTCGCAGCGCTGCCCCGGCTGCCAGGCTCCTAAAGCACTGCGCCACAGTGGATGTGACGGCTCCATGTCAAACGTTTGTGATGCTTAGGCGGATCCGCATAAGATAAGTTCATCCTGTTACAAGGTGGTTCCATGGGCAACAGAGGTCATGATATCTGCAATCGCCTCGTTGAGGACCCGAACCGCAGAACTTTGGTGCCAGCAGATGGCAGAAGTTGTGATCATGGCTGCTCCCCCACTGTGATACTGCTCACAAGAAAGCGGACCGATATGACATCCGAAAAGCGCAACAGACATGGCCTCCGTCCGACGGCGACACCCTCGCCGCTGTTCGTAATCGTCCCAAGACCCCAGCGCCATTCCCTTGATCGCGATGGGCGTTCCCTTGAAGTTGGTTGTGGCGGATCCAGTGTCAACCCACAATCTCCCCCCGGTGTCTCGCCAGTCGCGGGACGGCTTCTGGGCTTGTGCGTAGCAGCGTCCAAGTGAGGCCATGGCCATGACCGATCTCCTGATCCACTGCAAGAAACCTGAGCCACTGCAAGAACAGGGTTCTGGCGTATGCCCTCGAATTGACGTTGGGACTGGTGGCTGCCCACGACTTGGTGTTGGAGCTGGGGATGCAGGCTCCTCTGGATGGCTGTGACGGTCAAGCGGACATCGGCCTGCTCCTGGATCAGCAACCCGTGAAGATCCAACTCAGCCAGCCGTCTTTTGAGCACAGCGCCCACGTGGCTCTCCCCGGCGCCGCTTGGGATCCGGGCCATGGTCCATTCCCGTGGGATCTGGGCAAGCGTCCAATCCCGTCGGCCGCGCAGAGCTCCGCGACGTCCACCTGCTGGAAGGAGGTGCAAAAGGCCGAATCGGATGGAGGGCGCCTCAGCTCAATCTCCGCCGCCAAAGGAGGGTCCCAGCAGCTCCATCGCGGCGGTGTGCGGCGTCAACTAGATGGGGAACAATTCGCATGAGTCAACGCGGCCGCCAACGTAGTTGACACCGGGCACGGCGGCGCTCGAACGGCTCAAATCCTGAGAAAACACGCTCAACTTCAGCGTCATCAGCACCCACAACCAGCCACGAAGACCATCGGGGATGCCCCCGTCGGCGTTGCCGGTGGGGGCACCGGTTTCATCCATGTAAACCACCGGCTGCAGCCGGGCTTCCCTCAGGGCTTCCTCCATCGGTTCACGCAGGCAGGCAGCCAGCCGCGCGCGAATCGCCACGATCGCGCCGCCGCTGATCGACACCCCGATCAACCTCTCCAGCAGACCCACCAGGGAACGGAGGCGGGGGCCGTAGTTTGGCCGCCAGGGCGGTGAGCTGTGGGCGCATCTGTTCATTCTCCTGACGTAGCACCAGGAGTTTCTCCCGCTGCGCCCGTATCTCCTGCTGTTGAGCAAGGATGAACGTCCTGGCAGCAGCAGGCCACGACAACCAGTCGGTTTCTGAGATGCCAGAGGGTGGCGCGGTCATCGCCAGCAGTCTCCTGCTGAGAGGCAATCGGGAATCAGGCAGCCGTCAAGGGCTGGCCAGGCTCAAAGCACCATCTCGCTCGTTCCACCCCCTGAACGGATATTAAAGTTTAGCTAGATCCATGCAAAATGCTCAAGATCTCCCAAACGAGTTTCAAGTCATTGGTGCCCACGAAGCAACAGACGTACCACTGTTCGGTTAGTCTTTGATACCGAGATGACAGTCACAAGGTAGCGATCAAGCCAAGCTGTTTGTACGAGCTTAAGGATTGCCCCCTCGCGGCTGAAGAACCGTATATGTCTTCCGTATCTGTTCTCCAGGGTGAAGCCTTCGAAATCACCGAAGTGGTCGAACAGAAGACCACTGATCTTCCCAGACCAGAGGTGGCTGGATGCCGGCCCCGGTTCGCCCAGCCAGTCTTCTGCTGGCTCAAACCCCTGTGGGTCATCTCCATCCAGACCAACCCAGGGGCCCAGACCACCCGAAGTGGCTCCACCTTGACCACCATCGTCGGCGTTTGGAGTCTTTCCGCCAGCGGCATCGAGGTCAAAAATGCCATCGGGCGTGGCGGGGACCAACTCCGGTCTGCCTCCGAGCGCAAGGACTTTCGCCGCCGTCATCTCAACATAACGGGTCATTGTGGCGACCCATCGACTGCGTGTGGGCAATTTCTCGAGGCGCCACTGAAGGACCGATAGAAGGCGTAGGAAGTGGTTCAACATGTCCGCCTTCGTCGAGACGGGGATGGCGAGCTGAAACGCACCGACAAGCTTGCGCCAGCGTCCATTCCTTTGTTGTATGGCTGCAACCTCTTTCGGGTCGGGCGCCTCGAGGATCACGGCAAACTCTCCGTCCGTGTCAAGCACTCGAAGGTCAGTTACAAGGGTCTCGCGATTGCCGATGTCGAACACCCCGACAGGCAGCCTGCTACCGTCAGCATTCCTATCATCCTTAACGATCTGTAACTTTTGCAGGATTTTTGTCGCTCGTTCGAGCGGTATTTGGGTGGTTTTTGTAGATGGAAACTTTAGCCCCCTTGATTGGTTGGTGATCTGACGCACCGAGAGGTCAAAGCGCTGTCCCTTGGAAATGCCGAGCGGCAGATGCGCGGACAACACGCCCGTCTGGCGCTTGTTGCTTTGTGGAATCGGTACGTACCGTGTACCGCCAGCCGGCACCGATATCGTGTGTTCATCCACGAGTTCGATCTCGTGGCGGGAATAATACCGCTCTGCAAGGTCAATGACACCCTGTGCATCCCATGTGGGAATGAAGATCTGCACCTTCGTGCCTTCGGGCGCCTTATCCCGCCAGGTCAGCACGAGCTCGTCCGGCGGAAACGCTTCGCTGATCGTTCCACGCGTCGCCTCGATTTCAAATGTGTGGATGGCCGCTCGCGACGCATTGGAGCCTGGATTTGCAACCTCGGTGAATGCGATGTTGCGCTGCGAAAGCTTGTCTGAGGTTGACGGCCCTGAGCCGGACGGGATGGGCGTGCCCGCGTACTCAACCTGCGCCACAAGGCACTGGTGCTCGCCCATGAGCAGGTCTCGTATCGAGACCAATGGTCCCCCGTTTGGCCGCTCCTGGATGATGTCGCCATCCAGATTGCTGTCGATCAACGCCCCGAAGAATGTCGAGATCTGCGAGCCCCCGGCCGGGCCGAACGCCGGTTTGTCGCTGTTCGGCCTCACGTTGACCGGATCTTGCTGGTTGGCAGGCGTGGCTTCGCGCGCAGCAGCGAACATCGGGATCGATAGCCACTCGCTACCGGAGCTATTTGAGCTTGGTAAGGCAATGGGATTGGTGCCATTCGTCTGTAAGTAGCCGCCCGTCGGCCCGCTCGCGCCTCGGTTGAACTGGAGCGCAGCCGTCGTCTGTGACGTAAAGATTCGGAAAAACACACGGAGGTTGGTTGCCACGGCTGTGTTGCCGTTCAGCCGCACCCTGGCGATGGCAAAGTTGTAGACCTTGCGATTTGAAGTCGTCGTCGTCGGCAGCGAGCTCAACATGGATCCGCTTTGCGAAATTGCGAGCGATTCGAACTGCGCTATCGTCATAGCGTTAACGAGCTCGCGAAGGAAGTCGAGCGCTTGGGCACGGCTGGCGTCGGGCGGCAGCAGCCTGCCGTTCATGGACTGTCCGGAGACGACCGAGAACACTCGGAGGTCAGAACTGAGCCAGTGGGTGTCATTGTTGTTGGCGAGATCCAGCATGAACGGGTTCGCCGATTTGACCAGCTGCACAATCGCGAAATCGGATTGTGGAGAGCCGGCCACCGGGTTGAACGTCGCGGTGACCTGCACTTCGTTCCTCTCTGTACCGAAGTCGAACGCGTCGGCAACGAGGACCTCGATGCGGTAAGTGAAGGTGAAACGCTGCAGGCGATCGCTCAGACTCGGATCGTCGCTGTCGACCTCGGTTGGCACGGCTTTCAGGCCGCTGTTGTCCGGGAAGGTCAGATCAGGTGCCCAGTCCGAGAGCTGCGGGGCGTTCCCGAGGCTTGTGATCGGTCCATTGGGGAACTGGTTCGGACGGATGCCATCGATTGTGACGACGATGGCTTGCTCGATGTCCGAGTCTGCGGTCGCTTCATCTTGGCTGATCGTGCTGCGTTCGAGAATCAGCTCCATGTTGATTTTCGGCTTGGCCAGCCAGTTGGTGATATTGACGAAGACCTGCTTGATGTCCTGGTAAACCGCAGCCGCCGATCCAGTGCCATAGAAGCCCTTGCCCTTCTCAGCGTCGGGGCCTGCATTGATCAGGCCGTTTGCATCCAGACCGCTGTCGCCATCGAGGTTGATGTCGATGTAGTGATGGAAGGTCGACGCCGTGACGATGCGGCCCTTGCCGACAACAGTGCCGTCGTATACGCAGAGTGTGTTGATCGTCTTTGACGTGGGCTGCTCCTGGCTATATGAATCGCCTGAGTTGGCGTCGCCCAGATCTGTCGGCGGTGAGACTGTCTGGCCGGTCGCGATGACTAGCGGCAGCTCGCGCTGACCGTTCACCTCAGGGAAGTCGATGACCGCGCGGCCGGAGCCGTCGTCCAGCGGATATGCACTCGTGTAGTCAAAAATGCCATCCAGATCATCGGCACCCAGCGTGTGGCCCTCGTGCATGTGATCCGCATAGACCACGAGATTGCGTCCAGCGTGTCGCAGGATTGGGTGAGCTGGAGCTGTCTTTAGTGTCAGCGGCTGCGGAACAGAGTCTGACTGATTCTCGAACCACACTCGGTTGGCCGTGGGGTAGGTACCAGCGGGATTGCGCTGCAGTGTGTCGCCGCGTCCCGCGTCGTTCTGGTCGAAGTTGCGCGGGAAGCCTGGCACGCCGGGCACACCGGGATCGCCGGGGCTGGCGGGACGGGCGACCATGGGAGAGTTGGCGCCGTAATTCAGGCCGTTGATGTTCACCCCTGCGCCATACCAAGCCCGCATGAGTCGTACGCGCGGGATGCGTCCGCACATGTCCGAGCCGATGCTCTCGTGGTCGCCTGTCGCAAACACCCCGCCGCCGGCGTCCATAAACGCTTCGACTGCGGCCACTTCGGCGGACGTAAGATTTCTTGAGCCATTGGCAGCCTGCCCGTGGGCGCCGAACATCCACACGACGTCGAAGTCGCGCAGGTTGATGACCGAGGGATCACTCGGGACAGGGGCGGTTGCCAAGGTGACGTTGTCAATGTCGGCCGACGCATCGCCGTCGCGGTGCGCCTTGGTGACGGTCATGCCGGCGTTGGTGAGGATCTCGACCAGCCGCACGAAGGTGAAGTCTGCTGGTCCGCCGCCCGAGGCGCCAAAGCGATAGAAGCCGTCAAGCAGGATCAGAACCTTGGCCATTACTGCAATCGCCTCGTTGAGGATCGGAACCGCAGAACTTTGGTGCCAGCAGATGGCAGAAGTTG
>JBJOGJ010000242.1:0-5803 GCA_046048295.1 Pseudomonadota bacterium
GGCGAATGCTGTTGAATAGGTCCGCCTCTGGGCGAGCCAGCGGTGTTTCAGGGCCAGGGTGTCCCGGCTGATCGCGACAGCCGAAGGACCAATCCCGGCAACGGCGAATTCAACCGTGCCCTGTTCCTGGAGCCGTCGCATTTGGCGGCGCCGGTTCTTGCGGTTCTTCGAGCCATACCTGAGTAGAAACTGGTCAGCGCTGGCGTCCCGGGGGAGTTCGAGGTAGGGGGCCCGGCGGGGGGCGACTTCCAGCGCGTTCAGCCGCCGGAGTAGCGGTGCGATTGCAGCGTCGCCCCGCACGAAGCGGAGCCAGGCGGCATCGGGGCGCAGGAGCCGGACGACCTCGTTCCATGCGGCAGCTACAACCTCTTGTGCGTCCGGTACGTCGTCGACGAGGACATCGCCATATTGGGTCACCGGTTCGCCCATCCACTTCAGCCTTGAGATGCCGGCGTGCTTTTCCTGAACGCATGGGAGGACCAGGATCAGGCGATCGGCGCGCCAGGCGGTCATCACGGCAAGGCGGCACCGGCGCGCTCCGGCGTCGATGTAGGTTTCGGACCAGAGACGGTTCCAATCGAATGCCTGGAAGGCGGTTGGAGAATCCAGTCGTTCAAAAAGTGCGTTCCAGTCGTGTTCGAGGGACTGGAAATCCCGCATGTTCGAGACGAGCCGATAGGTGGTCGCAGGCGATGTGCCCGGCTCCGGGACGAAACGCGCTCCGGGCTGTATCGAATCGGCGCGATCTGTGTCGTCGGCCATGCCCTCCCGGGCGAGAATTTGCAGCGTCAGTTCCATCTCACCGATTCATCCCGCGGCTAGTACCCGACACTGCCACAGCAAGCGTCGTGCCATGCTAGCGTGTCGCGAGCACCAGGAACTGAAGGGTGGAAAGGACTGTGAGCAGTGCGGCCAGCATCCAAAGGGAGATTCGTCCCCTGGGTTTGGGCGCGGCTCTGCCAGTCGAGAGCATCAGGACCAGCATTGCCAATGCCGATAGGTTAATTGCGAGGCAGCCCGCCAGCCCCAATCCCTGTCCGTTCTGCCAAGCGCCTTCGATCCAGGTTGCTGCCGCAATGCCAATCAGAATGGCCCCGAGCAGCCGCATCCAGAACCCGGTCGGGGTGACTGCAAGCCCGAGCAGCCGCGCCGCGGATATGGGGGCAAGGACGAGCACTGTTCCGCCCAGCGCCTTCAGGAGCGTTTCGATCCACAACAACTGCGCGGCGGTATTCATGGACGGCGGCCAGCCTCCTGTTCCGACGAAGCTTGGCGCGGGGGTGCGTCAGGTCATTCGTCGAGGACGCGCTTGGTCTTGTCCTGGTTCGACGTCGGATCGAACACGCCTTCCCAGTTGATGGTCTCGCGGCCCACATCGCCCGAATCGAGCCAGCTCACTGCTTGCCGCTGTTTCTGGATCGGTGGGGTGTAATCGCCGGCCAGAGCTTTCACCAGATCGGCCTTGATCTGCTTGGTCTGCGTAGCGGAGCAGTACGCTTCGTCCTTTGCGATCGCCTTGGCGACGAGGAGATTCGATTTGTCATAAGCCTCTGTCGCCTTGGTGACGGCATCAGGGGCGCCGGTCGCCGTCGTTTCGTATGAGAGGTAGTCCTGGCGCAACTTCGCCGAATCGAAATTGTAGCCGCACTTCGCCGCCCGGGCGCTCATGGCGCCGAGGTGTATTGCGCGATCGACGGCAGTAATTGGCGGGGGGCCGGCGTCCTTCTTGGCGGCGGGGGCGAAGATCGAACCCGTCGTGAGGCTTGGCAATGTGGGCGAACTCGAGCCGCATCCGGAGAGCAGAAGCGCAGCCGCTGGCAGCAGGATCGATAGCTTCTTCATGTCGTGCGTCGCCCAATTGGTCGTCTTGGTGAATGGTGGTCAGTCGGACAGAGATTCGGCGGCGAAAATAGGGCTTTTCTCCGACGATGGGAATCCTTTTTCAGGCAAGGAATTTTCGCGCCACAGTATCAGAGCGAGTCGAGGGTGCCATCGCGGAGTGCCTCGACGATCGCCTGTATGCGGGTTGCCACGCCGTATTTCCGCTTGGCGTTCTCGACGTGATAATTCACGGTCTTCTGGGAAATGCTGAGGATCTGGCCGACCTGCCAGTCTGATTTGCCAGCGGCGATCCACTGCAGGATTTCGCGCTCGCGGCCGGTCAGGGGCACTGGCTGGCGCGGTTCCTTTACGTTCACGGCGGCCAGACGATTGTGAAGGTAAACGGCTGCAAGCGTCAGGCGGCTTCGGCCGACAGCATCGATTGCGAGCGCGCGGCCCGCCATGCTGACGAGGCCTGCCCAGCCTGATGTCTCGAAAATGGGCACGACGAAGCCGTCCGATATGCCGTGGTCGGCGGAGTGGTTCATGACGCGGACGTTGGTGCGGGTGAGTTCCTGGTTGGCGAGTGCGGCATCCCAGGAGAAAGGCGTTCGCGCGCTCGATGCGTACTCGAGTATCGGGTCCCATTGAATGAAACCGTTGTCGAGATATTCCCTGGTCCATGTACTCGGCCGCGTGTTGACCAGTACGCAATCGGGGGTCACGACACGGTTGCCCTTCAGGGCTACTGAGGCGACGCTGGTCAGCCTATATGTCGAGGCGAAGTCGACGAACTTTCCGATGAGTACATCTTCGCTGCTACTTTCCAGGCTTTCGACGAACTGCTGGAGCGTGCGGGTGCGCACGGCGTTGAGCGCGGTCTGTTCATCGATCAGGTGCACGGGACTACCCTTCCTGCTTTTGCCTTCTTTATTAGCTGCTTGGTGGAGCGTTCCTCAACAACTTTGGCCGCCGGTGACAGCGGGCTCCGCACTCAGGGGCGGCGTCAACCCGGCTAATGCGGGGTTTGAGACTAAGTGTAAGCAGATTGCATGCCAGAAACGGGCATGGGCCGGTTCAACGCCCGTCGGAGGGTTTTTCGCGGTTGCGAAAGACCTCTGCGAGGAGCGCCCGGATCCGGGGTGGCTTGGCCTCGATGAACGGGAGCGGGCGGACGACGGCGATAGCCGCGACCCCAACCCGTGCCGTCAGCGCGCCGTTGAACACGCCCTCGCCCAGGCGGCGGGAGAGGCGGCGCAGCAAATCCTGGCCGATGAACTGGCCCAGCAAGTCGTCCGTGAGCGCAATGCCACCGGTCGCCAGGATGTGGAGGAAAACCATTCTGGCCAGACGAAGTGAGCCGGCGAAACCCGGTCGGCCACCGTAGAGGGTGGCAAGTGCCCGCAACATTCGCAGGTTCTCATAGAGAACGTAGACGACGGATAGAACGCTGGCCGGGCTCACTGCGGTGACGATACTGACGCGGCGCGCGGAATCGAGGACGCAGCGTTGGGCCTGGCGGTCCAGCGGCGCCAGCAATTCCCGCTCGGCTATGGTGAGCAGGTCGCCGGCGTCGCGGACGTCGCGCGTGTGTTCGCGGAAGCGGGCAAGGGGCCAGGCGAGGTCTTCCCGGCCGGCCAGCAGACCCGTCAGCCTTCGCGTGGCAGTGCGCTCCGCGGCCCTGTCGCCCGTCGCGCGTGCGCGCTCGGCAAGGGCCCGGATCTTGTGCAGGCTCCTGATGTGAAGCAGGCCGGCGACTTCACGCAACACGATCGCCAGTGCGGCGACGGCTGCCACGGCGAGGAGCGTCATTGCGAGCCAGCCGAGCCAGTCGCTGCGCTGGAACGCGGCCCAGACGAAGTTCCAGAACCAGAGGCCGAGCGAGAGGAGGAACAAGCTGGCGAGCGCGGAGATCAATATGGCGCCCCAGCGGCTGGCCCTCGTCAGGCGATCGGTTGCCGTCTGTCGCTGTTCGATGGCCGGGTCGGCTGCTGCCTCCACCGACGTATCTGCACGGTCGGCGTCCCCTGAAGGCTCCGCGGCGGGTTCGTGGAGCGATTTCAACTTCGGATCGTCTGGGCTGAAGACGCGCGGGCGTCGTGGTGCGCTTGCTGTCATCTCAGGTAGTCTCCGAACAGGAATTCCAGCGCCCTGTCGAGCCTGATATGCGGCCATGGCTTGCCGGTGATTTCGGTGCCAAGCGGATCGGAGAGGGGGGGCGGGCGGAAGCGAACGAAGCGGACGTCGAGCGGGCCGGTGCGCTGGCGAACGGCTTCTGCAGGATCTGCCGGGAGGTCGCCTGGGAAGACGACCACTTCCTTGTCGCCATCGAACGTGCGGCCGTCGAGCGTTTCTCCTGGCAGCGGTGTTCCCTGGACGCAGAACAGTTCTTCGTTGGCATCCATCGTCTTGAGTTCCCGCGTCGCTCTTATGGCTGCGAGCGCCATGACCCGGACGTCGCCACCGGCTGTCGCAGCGCGTTCTGCTGCCGTTCCAATGACGAGGCGGAGGGCTGCTTCGAGGCGGTCGTGACTGGTGTGGGGAAGGTGGTCGGCCTTGGCGGCCGCGTAGAGGATCCGGTCGATGCGGCGGTCGAGGATGCGGGAGAGCCAGCTCCTTGCGCCGGGCCTGAATGCGCGTAGTGAAATCTCGAGCGCGTTGGTGAGTTGCTCGATGGCCTCCGGCCCGTGGTTGAGGGCGGCGAGGGCGTCGACGATGACGATCTGCCTGTCGATGCGGGCGAAATGGTTGCGGAAGAACGGCTTCACGACCTTGGCCTTATAGCTTTCGTAGCGGCGCGCCATCATTGCCGCGGTCGTGGCCGGCGCAATCGGCGCCTCCGGTTCGATATCCAAAGGAACGAAGGTGAGCATCGGCGAACTCTCGAGATCGCCCGGCATCATGAAGCGGCCGGGGCCGAGGGTGCCGAGCGAGGCGCCGGTTCTGCGGGCTGCATCCAGGTACGAGGTAAAGATCTCCGCCGCGACGCGGGCCGTCGTTTCGTCCTGCGTTGCGGCCGGATCGATGGTCTGGGCGTGTTCGAGCCATCCGCCTGCAGCCTTTGCGCGAAACGGGGTCCGGGCAAGAAGCATCTGCGCCGCCGACCATTGCTGGTACGATTGCTCGAGCATCTGCAGGTCCGCCAGCCATTCGCCGGGGTAATCCATGATGTCGATATGCAGCTTCTGCGGCCCGAGGTTGCGCCACAATGCGTTCGCTGGCAGGTATTCCACGGTGAGGCGGAGCTGGCTTATGCGCCGCGTGCTCTCCGGCCATGACGGCGGCTGTTGCAGGAGCGATGCGATGTGGCGCTCATAGTCGAAGCGGGGAATATCGTCGTCCGGCTGCGGTTCCAGGTAGGCGGCGATGATGCGACCTTCGGCGACGGCCTTGAAGAACGGCAGTCTTCCGCTTGCGGTGAGATTGCGAATGAGCGCGGTTATGAAGACCGTCTTGCCTGCGCCTGCCAAGCCGGTGACGCCGAGGCGGATCGTCGGTGCCACGAGTGACGACAGGTAGCGCCGGGCGCTTGCAAGGAGTGCCGGCGCGGGCTGGTGGTCGGGGATCCTGGACAAGTCGGGTTCCGGTCAGCTGTGTCGCCGCGAGGGCATCGTAGTCGATCCCCTTCGCATGAGACATTGTCTCTAGACTAACTGCCGGGAATTGTACTGGGCCACAAGGGGAAACCGGCCACATGGGTTGCGGCCGGCAGTTCGGAGCCCGGGCCTGTGTCCCTATTGGACGAACAGGACGAAGATGCCGGCGAAGATCACGATGGTCCCCATCGTGACGAACGCGATGCTGCGAAGGATTTCCATGACACCACACCTGCTGTAGGCCGCCTGGCAAGATCGACCAGCGCGATACCCACTACATTACGCATATGGGCTGAATGGCGAATGAACGCTAGACCGGTGCGGTATATGTCGGGGGGGCAGCTACTTCGTGGCGCGTGCGTAGACGCCATATACGGTCGTCTCGT
>JBJOGJ010000243.1:0-5729 GCA_046048295.1 Pseudomonadota bacterium
GAGATCGAGCGCGCAGAAGACGCCGATCATCAGCGTTTCCAGCACGAGAAACGCGATCATGTACTCCTTGACGCGCTCCTCGACGGATTCCCAGCTCGCCAGGATGCACAGCGGCATCAGGAACGTGGTGAGGATCACGAACAGCATCGAGATGCCGTCGACACCCATCTTGTACTTGATCGGCCCGAGCCAATCGAGTTCGTGCTTGAACTGGAAGTCGGGATTGCGGACGTCGAAATTCCACCAGATCGAGAGCGAGACGAGGAACGTGACAAGCGTCGTCCAGAGAGCCACGAAGCGAGCGTTGCGATCTGCATCCCTCGGGAGAAATGCTATTGCAACCACGCCGAACAGCGGCAGGAATGTAATCAGCGTCAGGATCGGCCCGGAATTGAAATTCATTTGACGCTCCCGCCCGCGAACATCAGGTAGGTTAGAATGAGCGCGACGCCGATAAGCATCGCAAATGCGTAGTGATAGAGGTACCCGCTCTGGAGCTTCACAACGCGTCCAGTGACGTCGAGGACGCGGGCTGCAACACCATTGGGTCCTAGCCCGTCGATAACCGTCCCGTCGCCGGTCTTCCAGAGCACCCGACCGAGCGTCATGGCCGGGCGCACGAAGAGACGGTCATAGAGTTCGTCGAAGTACCACTTGTTGAGCAGGAACAGATATAGAGGCCGAAATGCCCGCGCGGTCGCCTCAGGCAGCCATGGTACCTGGATATAGTAGATCCATGCGATCGCGAAGCCAGATGCCATCGCAACAAATGGCGCCCATAGAACCCACTCGGGCACCTCGTGCATCGCATGCATGATGTGATTGTCCTTGGCCTCGTAGATCGAGCGCGTCCAGAACTCCTTGTAGCCGTCGCCAATGAAGTAATGCGAGAAGGCGAACCCGGCCGCAATCGCACCGACCGCGAGAACCAGTAGCGGTACGAGCATGACCCACGGGCTCTCGTGAGCGTGCTTGTAAGTCTCCAGATCAGCCCGGGTGCGGCCGTGGAACGTCATGAACATCAGACGCCACGAATAGAACGACGTCATTAGCGCCGACACCACCAGGAGCCAGAATGCGTAATGGTTGTATGTCTCGGCCGCAAAGGCCGCCTCGATGATGGCATCCTTCGAGTGGAAGCCAGCGAAACCTGCCAGGTGCGGTATTCCCACTCCTGTCAGCGCCAGCGTACCGATCAACATCATCGCCCATGTGATTTTTATCTTATGGTAGAGCCCGCCCATGTTGCGCATGTCCTGCTCGTGATGCATCGCGTGGATCACGGAGCCCGCCCCCAGGAACAGCAGCGCCTTGAAGAACGCGTGCGTGAACAGGTGGAAGATGGCGATACCATAAGCGCCGACACCGCAGGCGACGAACATGTAGCCGAGCTGCGAACACGTGGAGTAGGCGATCACCCGCTTGATATCGTTCTGCACCAGGCCGACGGTTGCAGCGAAGAACGCCGTCACCGCGCCAACCAGCACCACCACATGCAGGGCAAGCGGAGCATATTCGAAGACCGGCGACAGCCGGGCGACCATGAACACGCCGGCGGTGACCATGGTCGCCGCGTGAATGAGAGCGGAAACCGGCGTCGGGCCTTCCATGGCGTCAGGCAGCCAGGTATGCAGCAGGAACTGCGCCGACTTGCCCATGGCGCCCATGAAGAGCAGCAGAGAGATCAGCGTCAGTATATCAACCTGATAGCCGAGAAATTCCCGTGTCTGGCCGACGATCTTCGGTGCTTCCTGGAAGATGACGTCGAGCTGGATCGAGCCAAAAACCGCGAACAAGCCGAAAATGCCCAGGGCAAAGCCGAAGTCGCCGACCCGGTTCACGATGAAGGCCTTCATGGCGGCGGCGTTGGCCTCTGGCTTCTTGTACCAGAACCCGATCAGCAGGTAGCTCGCCAGGCCGACCCCTTCCCAGCCGAAGAACATCTGGAGGAGATTGTCGCTCGTCACCAGTGCGAGCATCGCGAATGTGAAGAGGGAAAGGTAGGAAAAGAAACGTTCCCGCCCGTCATCCTCATGCATGTAGCCGATGGAGTAGAGATGCACGAGCGCCGACACCGTCGTCACGACAACGAGCATGACCGCAGTGAGGGTATCGATCCTCAGTCCCCACGCGACCTCGAACTCGCCCGACGTGATCCAACGCAGGATTGGAACCTTGATGATCTTGATCGCGTTGTCGCCAAATCCCACCTCCAGGAACACGAGCCAGGAGAGGACAGCCGCCAGCATTACGAAGGCCGTCGTCAGGATTTCCGTCACGCGGGCGCCGAGCAGGCGGCCGAAGAATCCGGCTATGATTGCGCCGGCGAGTGGCAGGTAGAGGATAGCAGTGTATTTCATAGGTGACCTGCCTCAGCCCTTCATGAGATTGACGTCTTCGACCGCGATGGAACCCTTGTTGCGGAAGTAGACGACGATGATGGCAAGCCCGATCGCGGCCTCTGCGGCCGCCACCGTCAGCACGAAGAGCGCGAACACCTGTCCGGTAAGGTCGCCGAGAAAATAAGCGAACGCTACCAGATTGACGTTGACCGCGAGCAGCATCAGCTCGACCGACATCAGGATGACAATGACGTTCTTCCGGTTGAGGAAGATGCCGAATACTCCAAGCGTGAACAGGCACGCCGCGACCGTCAGGTAGTGACCAAGTCCAATCGTCATCATTTCACCTCGTCCGACGGGATCAGCGCCTCGCCAGATTCGACCTTCACGACCTCCATGGCGGTTGCAGGCGAGCGCGCCACCTGGGCCGCGATGGATTGCCGTTTCACGCCTTCCTTGTGCCTGAGTGTCAGTACGATGGCCCCGATCATCGCCACAAGAAGCACCAGGCCAGATGCCTGGAAGAAGAAGACGTAGTTGGTGTAGATCAGCCTTCCCAGCGCCTCGGTGTTCGACAGGCCGGAACCGGCTGACGGCTGCGGCGCCAGCTTCATCGCACCTGGCGCTGCCATCTGGGTACCGAGCACCAGTACGAGTTCGATGAATACGATTCCGCCGACCAGAAGCCCGAGAGGGGCATTCTTGATGAAGCCTGCCCTGAGCTCGGCAAAGTCGACGTCGAGCATCATGACCACGAACAGGAACAGCACCGCCACGGCGCCGACATAGACGATGACCAGCAGCATCGCCAGGAATTCAGCCCCCAGAAGAATGAACAGGCCCGCCGCATTGAAGAAGGCCAGGATGAGGAACAGCACCGCGTGAACCGGGTTCTTGGCAAGGATGACCAATGCCGCCGATGCCACGCAGAGTACCGCGAACAGGTAGAAGAAGACCGGTGTCAAGCTCATGTCCCCGTTACCACCCTTTCGATCCTGCCCATAGCATCACTCTCACCTCTGCAGCTCCGCCTTCGTTGCCCGCCGGCCGGACAATTCCGCCTCTACCGCTTCGACATGACCGCCCCACATGCGGCGCATTTTCGCCTTGCTGTAAGGCCAATAACCCAATGCCACCGCCAATCCAACCATCGCGGCGCCCACTACCGGCATTCCTCCGGCTAGCATGAGCCACAAACCAACTGCCGACAGGCCTAAGGCAGCAACTGCAGCCAACACCTGCAACCAGCCCTGCTGCCATTCGAGCCGAATCTGGTCGCCGGCAATCTCTCCGTAACGGACGAGTTCCTCTTCCGTCATGTCCGCCAGCAGTTCACGCCATCCCTCAGGCTCAACGGTACTTGGCATCGAGCGCAATGTTCTTGGCGATCTCACGCTCCCACCGGTCGCCGTTGGCTAGCAGTCTTTCCTTGTTGTAGTAGAGCTCCTCGCGAGTCTCCGTTGCGAATTCGAAGTTCGGCCCCTCGACGATGGCGTCCACCGGGCAGGCCTCCTGGCAGAGGCCGCAGTAGATGCATTTCACCATGTCGATGTCGTAGCGGGTCGTGCGCCGGGTGCCATCGTTGCGCCGCGGACCGGCCTCGATGGTTATCGCCTGGGCCGGGCAGATCGCCTCACAGAGCTTGCACGCTATGCACCGCTCCTCGCCATTCGGATAGCGTCGAAGTGCGTGCTCGCCCCGAAACCGCGGACTGAGCGGGCCCTTCTCGAAGGGATAGTTGAGCGTCTTCTTCGACCGGAAGAAGTACTTCATCGACAGGAAGAACGCCGAGACGAACTCGGCCAGGAAAAGCGACTTGATCGATTGTGCGATCCCCATTTCCTCTCGTCTCCTCTAGCTCTGCCCAAGTATGAATGGTCCAACGAAGTATCCGATGCCGGCAAACAGCGGGATCTCGATCAGGGCAAGCGCCCGAATAAGATTCGCCGGCCTCGGTGCCTGCTCCTTATGCACCACTGCGGACTGATCCTTTCGTGCCTCCTGCTCCATTCGTGCCGCCGTCCATCTCAAAAACCCGAAGTTTACAAGACCGAGTATCGCGCCACCGAGCATACCTGCAATCGCCGGGTTCATAGTGTCCTCCCCCTACGACGTCAGGCCGAAAAAGAACATCATGACGGGGATCATGATCAGGTTCGCCGTCGCCAGCACCTTGATCCCCTGGGCGACCTGATGTTCCTCCGGCGTCGTCGCCTGCCGCTCATTCCGGTTCGCAAGCCACATCAGCAATGCGTATGCAGCGAACCCGACCGCCAGTCCGACCAATCCGAAATAGGCTGCCTTTGCCATCCTTCGCTCCAGTCTCTTTCAGCCCGACGCATTGAAGGCATGCAGAACACCGGCCACCACGACGACCATCAGCAGCGACAGCGGCAGGAACACCTTCCACCCCAGCCGCATCAGTTGGTCGTAGCGGTAGCGTGGCACCATCGCCTTCACCATGGCGAACATGAAGAACACGAAAACCAGCTTGGCCAGGAACCAGATGATCCCTGGCACCCAGTTCAATGGTGCGACATCCACCGGCGGCAGCCAGCCGCCAAGAAACAAGATCGTCGTCATCGCGCACATGGTGGTGATCGCGACGTACTCACCGAGCATGAACAGCAGGTAGGGCGTCGAGGAATACTCCACCATGTATCCCGCCACGAGTTCCGATTCCGCTTCCGGCAAGTCGAATGGCGGCCGGTTTGTCTCGGCAAGTGCCGAAATGAAGAACACCACGAACATTGGCAGCAATGTCAGCCAGTACCAATCGAGGAGAGAGGCAGGCAATCCATTGCTGGTACCAAGGCCGGTCCGCTGGGCGTTGACGATGTCCGTGAGATTGAGCGAGCCGACGCAGAGAAGGACTGTGATGATCACAAACCCGATCGACACTTCATAGGAAACCATTTGTGCAGCCGAGCGGAGGCTGCCCATGAAGGGATACTTGGAGTTCGAGGCCCAGCCACCCATGATGACGCCGTAGACGCCAAGCGAGGAGATCGCCAGCAGGTAGAGGATGCCAACGTTGAGGTCGGATATCACCCAACGTCCCCAGCTGTTCTCGTTGACAGGAATGACAGCCCATGCCGCGAGCGCGCAAACCGCCGTTACGATCGGCGCCAGGAGGAAAACTGTCTTGTCCGCACCTGCCGGGATGATCGGCTCCTTGAGTACGAACTTCAGGAGGTCGGCGAACGACTGGAACAACCCGAATGGCCCGACGACGTTGGGGCCACGACGCATCTGCACAGCGGCCCAGACCTTGCGGTCCATCAGGAGCAGGTAGGCTACGAGGATCAGTCCAGCGACCAGCACGACGACGCTCATCGCGGCCCAGAACGCCACCTGCAGCGCGTAACCCCAAACGATGTTCCAGTC
>JBJOGJ010000244.1:0-5716 GCA_046048295.1 Pseudomonadota bacterium
GCCGGGATGACAGTTGGGGGGGTGGGTTGGCGGTGTGGCCGACGTGGAGTGACGGGGTGGTGGGGATGGTCGGCCATCCTCTTTTTCCCGGCAAGCGAGGATTTTCGCTATCCGTTGCAATGGTGCACCGATGCGATGGGAACGAGAAGGAGATTCGCCAACCAGGGAGGGACACGAGCGGGGTTTTGCGGTAACCCGGAACAAGTTGTGCGGCGGTCAGGGGAGTACGGGGTATGGCCGACATACGGGAGAAAGGCGCGGACCGGGTCGGGCGCGTCATCGACTACATCTTCGGCCGCAACGCACTGATCGGCATCGCTTCGTTGATGTTGCTCGCCATTTCGGGCTTCGCGACCTGGAGCGGCATGAGCGATTTCATCATCGGTGTGTCGCAGACGCCGGGCTCGGTCGGCCGGCCAATCGCCGGCCTGTCGGTCACCAACGAAATGCTGGTTATCGCCATCGTCATCGCGCTGACGTTCCTGATGTGGCTGGCACTGCGGGAGACGTTCGGGGCTCAACGGAGCCTTCGGGACCGCCTCATCACGTTTCCGCTCTACCTGTTCCTGTTTCTCTGGTCGGTCGGCTTTGGCTATGGGTTCTGGTGGTCGCTCATCGCCGGCGAGGAAGCGACGCGGTCGAGCCTCTCCAACCTGCAGGAAGATGCACGGGATGCATCCTCGGCGATTGCGGCACGGCTCGATGCGGTAAAGATCCAGCTCGACAGTGTGGTCGCGTGGTCCGAGAGCCAGATGGCGCGCGAGGAGGGAAGCGGGGGCAGCTGCGGACTCGCTTCCGGCGCCGGGCGCGGGCCGCTCTACAATGCGCGCAAGAGTGTCCGCGACGCCGTTGCCTCGCTTCGCGACAACATTTCGAAGTCGTGGCTGGGGCCGGTGCAGGCGGACATCGAGGCGTTGAAGAAGAGTGCCTCGGGGCCGGAGGGCGTGACCGTCGAGGAGCGGCAGAAGACCTTCGAGGCGCTGGCGGGCAATATCCGCGCCCGGGCACGGAGCATCGCGGCCAGGAGCAACGAACTTGGCAAGTCGACGGCGGCGGAGATGAAGTCGCTGGCGGCGGTGGTGTCGATCCAGCCGGGCAAGGCGGGGTTCTCCTGCTTCGACCCGACGCTGGCGCAGCGGCTCAACCAGGCGGCGGCACAGGCGGACGAGCCGGCGGTACTGCGGCTGAGGGAGGCGACGTTCAACGAGGGGCCAGCCGGCGTCGCCAACGCGGTGAAGCGGATGTGGGCCAACATGGGGACCTATATCGCCTATCCGTTCCAGTTCGTGCTGACGGCGGGCAACGTGCCGGTCGATCCCAACGCGGAGACGATCACGGGGCGCGATCTGATCGCGCTGCTGGCGACGATCGGCGTCGATCTCGGGCTCTTCGCGCTTACGGCACTCAACCCGCCGAACACGCCGCCGCCGCGCCCGGTGAGCGATACCTACAAGCGGCGCATCCGGGATGCGATCAACGTGACGATCCAGCGGGCGCCGGGCACGGACCTCGAATGGGTGCACCGGCATCTCGTGCACCACAACGAGAAGTCCTATTTCGTTATTCCGAACCTCTACCTGACCGGTGAAATCCCGGATGCCATCAAGGACGGTCTGGCCGGCGAAACCGACGACGATAAATGGGAAGCTCTCAAGAAACAGAACGAGGCGCTTGCGGGGGATCTCAAGAACGAAAAGCTGCGCGGCCTCGCCATGAACCAGCTCGCGGGCGTGCTGTTCGACCTCAAGCTCATTCGTCCGTTGAAGGAGAAAGAGCTTGATGCCTTCGCAAAGGAGGAGTTGAGGCGAAGCAAGAGCGATCTCGATCCACTGCGGCATCGATCAGGGGAGAGCGGGGCCAATGCCGAGGGCGTGAAGGCTCTGCGCAACCATGGCCTGCTGTCGAAGGCGCGACGGTCGCTCGATACGGCGGGATGGTCACAGGATGCGCGGCGGGATGCGGAAATATTCGAACTGCTCGACGCGGGCGGGATCACGCCGCTTCTTTCGGTACTCAACGAGGAGAGCGAGCGCGAGCTCAATGGAGATGAGACGAGGCGGAAGTATCTCGATGCACTGATCGAGGCGACAAAGACCAATGCCGGCCCGCAGCCGGCGATCCTCAGGCTGTCCAAGGATTACCGCAGCGTGAAACAGGCAGTAAACGACCTTATAGAGCGGCGCAGCGAGTTCAGGCAGGACATCACACTCATCCGCGCCCGCGTCGGTGACGAAATGCGGGCCCGGGACGATGAGCTGACGGCGGAATGGATCAAGGAGCGCGGGACTGTCTACCGGATGTCGGAGTTGCATACGGCGGAGATCCAGAGCGGGCTCGAGCTTTTCCACGAGCTCGAATCGGTAGCCCGCAACCTCGGAGATTCGGCCGGCGATCAACAGGCGAAGGCGCGGATCCTGTCGTTCCTTCACTCAGCGAGCGAGGCGGGACCGGGCGATGTCGTCGCTGCACTCGAGGGGGTTGGGGCGTCGCGGACCTAGGCAATTACTACTTTAAATGGTAATGGTGGGTTAATTGTTCGTGCCTAAGTTGTGTTCGTTGTGCGACTGGCGGATGCAGCGATGGACACGACCTTGGACCAAAAAGACGACGCGATGGATCTCGAGAGCCCGCAGCTCAAGGGCTTGATGATGCGGATTCCAGAGGACGTCAGGGGCTCGTTCTCGACGGCGCAGCGGACGGCGCTCGCACGGGCAATGGCGGCATCGCGGCACAGCTTCCAGTTCCAGGTGTCGCTGCCGGTACCCGGTCGACGCTACTACCTGGCGGTGTTCGCGGGGCGGGAGCGGCGGAGCGCTCAACGGCTCAGGCATGAAGGGCAACTGGCGCGAATGCGCGTGGCGGTCGCGTATGGCTTGGCGCTGTGGCTGTTCTTCACGGTTTCGGGCGCCGGCGCGATGGCGCTGCTCTACCTGCTCAGGTCAGCGATCGATGGGGGCGAGGTGCAGGCAGCGATGTCGGTGCTGCCGCTGTAACGGCAGGAAGAGGGCGGTGTTTCATGGCGCGGGCGTCTTGTCCTTGAACAGGCAGAGATCGGCAATCGGGCAGCGCCAGCATTCGGGTTTCCTGGCCTTGCAAAGATACCGGCCGTGCAGGATCAGCCAGTGATGGGCGGGAACGCCATATTCCGGAGGGATCACGCGGAGCAGATCCTGTTCTACCTCGAGGGGTTTCTTGCCCGTTGAAAGCCCGATGCGGTTGGCAATGCGGAAGACATGGGTGTCGACGGCCATGGTCGGGTGCTTGAAGGCGACGTTCATGACCACGTTGGCGGTCTTGCGGCCGACGCCGGCGAGCTTTTCCAGCGCGTCGCGGTCTTCCGGGACTTTGCCGCGATGGTCGGCAATGAGCTGCTCGGAAAGCAGGATGACGTTCTTCGCCTTGTTGCGGTAGAGGCCGATGGTCTTGACGTAGTCGCGGACCTTGTCCTCGCCCAGAGCGACCATCTTCTCCGGGGTATCGGCGACCTGGAACAATGGGCGCGTCGCCTTGTTAACACCGGCATCCGTCGCCTGGGCGGACAGCACGACGGCGACGAGAAGGGTGTAGGGATTGACGTGCTCAAGCTCGCCGACCGGTTCGGGTTCGATGCGGGCGAAGCGGGCGAAGATCTCGGAAATTGCTTCGGGCTTCAGGCGCGTGCGCTGCCGGCGCTTGCCTTTCCTGCGGGCGGCGGAGGTCTTGGCGGTTGATTTTGCCGCAGCCCTGACGGGCGACTTGCGAATTGCGTCACTCATTTGCTTGTTTCTGTCGAGGCTCGGTTCGGGATAGGTTCAAGGCATGGACGATAGAGCATTGCAGCATTCCGGTCAGGGGCCGGATAGCGACACGCCACAGTTCAGGGCCATCCTCAGGCCTTACCGGTCGCTCAGCCGGGCGGGTTTCGTGGTGCTGATGGGGTTCATCTGCACGGTGAGCTTCATTGCCGGCATGGCATTCCTAATGATGGGCGCATGGCCGGTGTTCGGCTTCTTCGGTCTCGATGTCCTGCTCATCTACTATGCCTTCCGACGCAACTATCGTGACGCAGCGGCGTGCGAAATCGTCGAGATCCGGGACCGCATGCTCAGGGTCGTCGAGATCGATGCAAAGGGTAAGGTGGTTGCGCGCTCGGAGTACAATCCGTACTGGGTCCGGCTCAACGTCGTGGAGGCTCCGGACGGAAGCGTGGATCTGCAACTCGTGTCCCATGGCAAGACGGCCAGCTTCGCGAGGGTGCTCAACTCCTATCAGAAGCGGAGCTTTGCCGACGCGCTCAGAAACGCGCTGCTCGCGGCGCGCGGCGGGCCGAGGATCTGACCTGCGGGTCTGCTTCGCTCAGACCCAGGGACGCGACTTGGCGGTCTTCTCCTCGTAAGACTCGATGGCGGCCGCCTTCTGCATGGTCAGGCCGACGCTGTCGAGGCCATTCAACAGGCAGTGCTTGCGGTAGGCGTCCATCTCGAAGTCGATAACGCCGCCGTCGGGGCCGGTGATCTGCTGCTTCTCAAGGTCGATGGTGACGGTGGCGTTGGCGCCGCGGCTCGCGTCGTCCAGCAGCTTGTTCACGTCCTCCTGCGGCAGCGTGACGGGCAGGATGCCATTCTCGAAGCAGTTGTTATAGAAAATGTCGGCAAAGGACGGCGCGATGACACAGCGGATGCCGAAGTCGAGGAGCGCCCAGGGCGCATGCTCGCGGCTCGAGCCGCACCCGAAGTTCTCGCCGGCGACCAGCACCTTGGCGTCGCGGTAAGCCGGTTTGTTCAGCACGAAGTCCGCAACCTCCTTGCCATCCGAGTCGTAGCGCATCTCGGAGAACAGGGCGACGCCCAGGCCGGTCCGCTTGATGGTCTTGAGGTACTGCTTCGGGATGATCATGTCGGTATCGACGTTGATCATCGGGAGGGGAGCAGCAACGCCGGTCAGCGTCGTGAACTTATCCATGGCTCCTGCTTTCTTCGTTCTTGGTTCAGGACGTTATTCGGGGCGCAAGCCGTCCGGTTGCGGGGACATATATCGCGCCGTCGCCGAAGACACGCAAGCCCCAGATGCCGGCTTACCGCACCTTCTGGCTATCGAAGCAGCGACGCATGGCTTCGCAGCGGCGAGAACCCGAGAGGTGCATCATGCTGCCCCGCGCCGGGCTTATGAACCGGCATACCTCATCCAGACCCTGGGTGGTGAGCCAGCCCTGACGGCGGCCGCGCTGAACGGCGAAACAGTCCGCGGTTTCCTCGTCGGGGCCGCGGAACTGGTGGCCGCATTCGTGCGCATAGATCCAGAGCTTCACGGATGTCGAGACGCGGGACAACAGGCGCGGGTTGAGGATGAGGAACCCCGGATAGGCGGCGCCGTAGTCGTCCAGGTTATTGTCCAGCACTGTCGGCCGGTGCCCGCACCAAAGCTTGCGATTGTCGAGGGTCAGTTGACCGGCCGGAACGATGGTCGCCTTGCCGCCGACATGGGCAACATACTCGTCAGGACTTGGCGGATTGGCATGCCCGCGCGATGCGAACGTGGCAGCTGCAACGAGGCTGAAGATGAAGAGCGAAAGGGACTTGGTTGAAATCCCGGCTGAATAAAGCATCGCTAAAAATCCATGCTCCCCTGACTTCTGCGTCACCTGTCCAGCATGCCCGGAATTGGTTGACCAATCAATATGTTCATACACCATCGACTGTGCATGAAATCGACCAGAGGACACATGGAGAGGCTTCCC
>JBJOGJ010000245.1:0-5648 GCA_046048295.1 Pseudomonadota bacterium
CCGGCAACCGTACGCCGTCGCCGCAGGAGGTGCTGGTGTGCCGCCCGTTCCTGGACAGACAGGCGGTCCTGGTCAAACCTCGAGTCGTGCTGCTGCTCGGAGCGTCGGCTGCCAAGGCCGTTTTCGACAGCGCGGACGGTATCATGAAATTGCGCGGCAGGTGGCGCGAGGTGGAATTCGGGGGCGAGAAGGTGAAAGCGATGGCGACGCTGCATCCGGCGTTTCTGCTGCGGACGCCCGTCTACAAGCGCCTGGCATGGCGGGATCTACTGGCCGTCAGAGGGGAGGTGGAGCAGGTCTTGCGGTGATCGGAGGGAATCATATTAATTTGTATGCTTCTGTTTAAGCCCAGATTCGGCCGATTAGATTATTGGTTGGTTTGATTGCTGCTCAACTGGGATAGGGCCGCCAGTGAAACCAATTGTTGTCTATCTGAGACCTCGTGCTGTTGTATTCATTCGTGCCCGCGGGCCCTACAGCCGTTCGGTTGGGCAAGCGTGGGATGAAATGTTCGAATGGCTCGAGCGTCGCGGCTTCCGGGACGAAGTCAAGGTGGGCTACGGGCTGGCGCACGACGATCCACGTACAATAGAGGCGGACAAGTGCCGCTATGATGCCTGTGTGGAGCTGTCGCGGGATGCGATCGCTTCCGTCGGCGGCGAGATAAGATCGCAGAACCTGTCCGGCGGCGCATTCGTCAGATCGCGGGTGACGGGCTGCTACAGCAACATCGCGAAGACACTGTCCACTATCCGGGACGAGTGGATGCCGAGCCAGGGCCTGAGTGTCGACGCCAAACGTCCGGTGATTGCCATCTATCTCAGCGATCCGAGGTTCGTGGTTCCAGAGGAGCGCAAGGCAGACATCTGCCTGCCGGTCAGGCCTACCTAGCCCTGCACCGGCTGGCGATCTGGCGCGTTGACATTACATGGGCGATGGGGAGACGCTAGGCGCAACCCGAAAACCCGGAGGTTTATGCAGAGCCATGTCACGCATCGATGAAAGCCGGCCATTCATTGCTCTCGGGATTGCAGTCCTGACCGTTTCCGATACGCGCGACATGGAAAGCGACAAGTCGGGATCGGCGCTGCAGAAGATGATTCTCGAAGCGGGGCACGAATTGGCGGCACGCCAGATCGTGACCGACGACGTCGAGGAAATCCGCAAGGTGGTCGGCGGGTGGATAACCGATAGCAACGTCGACGTCGTAATCACGACGGGCGGGACAGGGTTTACCGGGCGCGATGTAACGCCGGAAGCGGTGAGGCCGCTCTTCGAGAAGGAGATCGAAGGCTTTTCGGTCGTCTTCCATATGATCTCTTACGAGAAGGTTGGGACTTCCACCATCCAGTCGCGGGCCTGCGGCGGGCTTGCCAACGGCACGTACATCTTCTGCCTGCCCGGATCGCCGGGGGCGTGCAAGGATGCCTGGGAGGGTATCCTCAAGTGGCAACTGGACAACCGGCACCGGCCCTGCAACTTCGTCGAGATCATGCCGCGGCTGATGGAGCATGGACGGCAGGGCTGAGGCGCAGGGGGTCAGACAGACGACTGTAGCCATCCTGCCAGATCGGCGAGCGCACGTTGGGCGATCAGCCGCCGCTTGGCCTTGCCGCGCTCCTTGCCTTTCAGGCGGCGGCCGTCAGCGTCGTGCCCAGGGCCTTCGAGTGGAGGAAAGAGGCCGAAGTTCACGTTCATCGGCTGGAAGGACTGGGGAGACGTGCGATCTTCCGCGGCCGAGGCCGCTTCGAGGTGTCCGGCGGTAATGTGATGCAGCAGCGCGCCGAGCGCCGTGGTTGGGGGCGGCGGGGGCAGAGGCTTAGCGCGCATCTCGCTGGCGGCGAAGCGGCCCGCGAGCAGCCCGATGGCGGCGCTCTCGACGTAGCCCTCGACGCCGGTGATCTGGCCTGCAAAGCGGATGTGGGGCGCCGATTTCAGACGCAGGCGTTCGTCGAGCAAGCGCGGCGAGTTGATGAACGTGTTCCGGTGCAGTCCGCCGAGCCTTGCGAACTCGGCGTTCTCGAGGCCGGGGATCATGCGGAAGATCCGGGTCTGCTCGCCGTGGCGCAACTTGGTCTGGAAGCCGACCATGTTCCACAGGGTGGCGAGGGCGTTGTCCTGGCGGAGCTGCACGACGGCATAGGGGCGTTTGCCCGGGTTACGCGGGTCGGTGAGCCCGACCGGCTTCATGGGGCCGAAGCGGAGGGTGTCGCGGCCCCGTTCCGCCATTACCTCGATGGGCAGGCAGCCGTTGAAATAGGGGGTGTCGGCCTCCCACTCCTTGAAGCTTGTCTTCTCGGCGGCGAGCAGGGCGTCGATGAAGGCATCGTATTGGGATTTGTCCATCGCGCAGTTGAGGTAGTCAGCCCCGGTACCGGCCGGGCCCTCCTTGTCGTAGCGCGACTGGCGCCAGGCGATGGACTGGTCAACGCTCTCGAAATGGACGATCGGTGCGATGGCATCGAAGAAGGCCAGTTTGTCCTCACCGGTGAGCTCGAGGATGGCGTTGCTGAGGGCGCCGGACGTCAGCGGGCCGGTGGCGATGATGACGTTGCCCCAGTCCGTGGCGGGCATGCCGGTGATTTCCCCGGCCCGGGTCTCAATCAAGGGGTGGGCACGCAGAGCCTCGGTGACGGCGAGGGAGAAGCCGTCGCGGTCGACGGCGAGGGCGCCGCCAGCCGGCAGGCGGTGTGCGTCCCCGGCGCGGAGGATAAGCGAACCGCAGCGGCGCATTTCCTCGTGAAGGAGGCCGACGGCGTTGAACTGCCAGTCGTCGGAGCGGAAGGAGTTGGAGCAGACGAGTTCGGCGAAGTTGCCGGTCTGGTGGGCTTCGGTCATGCGACCGGGGCGCATCTCGTGCAGGACGACGGGGATGCCGGCCTCGGCTGCCTGCCAGGCGGCTTCAGAGCCGGCCAGGCCGGCGCCGACGATGTGAATGGGTTCGATTTTGGACATGGCGGGAAGCTATCGGAAGCGGGCAAGTTCCTCAACAGGAGAGAATTTTGGATCGAATCATACCAGTGGTAGGCGGAGCGGGGATCGTGTGGGGCGCTTCATATGCAGAACTGGTTACTCACAGGTGCGGTGCTGTTGGTCGCGGTGGCCGCTGGCGGTTGCACGCACGAGGGGTTCGGCTCGCTCGACAGCCACTATTCGACATTCAATGCGTTGCCGGCGAAGGGATCGACCGTGCATGTCTGCCGGGCCTATGGGTGCCGAGTGCGGACCAAGTTCACGTTCGGCGACGATGATATGAAGGCGATCTCCAAGCTGATGGCGGAGACGCGGCGGGACGACAGCGCGGCTGAGGAACGGCGGGCCGTCGCCTACGCCATCGGCTGGATGGAGCGGCGGGTCGGAAACGCGATCGGCACGAAGGCGGACCGTCCCGGGATGGATTTTGCAGCATCCGGCGATCCGTCGCAGCAGGACTGTGTCGACGAGGCGACGAATACGACGAGCTACCTGACGGTGCTCGCCAACAACAAGCTGCTGCGTCATCATACCGTCGGGGTGCCGTTCGCGAAAGAGAACTACCTCAGGGGCATTTCCGGATGGACGCATTGGACGGCGGTGCTGCTGGATGGGGAGACTGGCAAGCGCTGGGCGGTGGACAGCTGGATCTATGCCAACGGCGAGAACCCGGCGGTGGTCGAAGCCGAGAAGTGGTACATCGCCTCGCTCGAGCAACTGCCAGCGGCAACGCGCTAACTTCAGCGGTTGAGGAACCAGAGGACGAGGCTTCCCAGAAGGCTGATGATAATCATCGTCGTGATCGGGAAGTAGAAGCGGAAGTTTTCGCGCTCGACGACGATGTCGCCTGGGAGCCTGCCTGGCGTCAGACCGAGCTTTTCGGCAACCAGCCACAGGACGCCGGCAAGGACGACCAGAAGCCCCATAATGATCAGTGTCCGGCCCAACTGGATCACTCCTCGCTGGCGCTGGCGATGTCCGGTCGCCGCCAGAGATAATAGGCGATGGCGGCCATGCCAATGCTGACGGCGATGCCGATGACGAAGAACGACCATTTGAGGCCGAACAGTTCCGCGACAGCACCCATGATGAGGGGGGAAAGAATTGAGGCGACGCGGTTGCCGGTGGCGCGGAGGCCGATTGCCTTGCCCTGGTTCTCGCGGCCGGCGCCGCCGAGAACGGTGGTGATGATGAGCGGCTGCGCAAGGCCGTTGGCGCCAGACCGCAGGAACATCGCAACCTGGAGCAGAAAGTAGGTGCCAAGCAGCGGCGTGATGCAGATCAGCACGATGCCGGACCAGAGCGAGATCAGCAGGATCCAGAGCGCGCTCATGTACTTGAGAAGGCGGACGGCCACCAGCGAGAACAGGGCGGCGGAAACCGCTGCGATCGGGCTCAGAAGACCGATCGCGGTGCCGGTGAAACCCATCTCGTTCAACCAGGCGATGTAGAAAGAGTTCTGTACCGAATTGCCGAGGTGCATCATGGCGCTGAGGAGCACGACAATGACGACGGCCGGACGCGCCAAGAGGCTGAAGGCGGTGACGTAATCGGCGAGGTTCGGCAACAGGGTCTGGAGCTTGGACTGGCTGCTGACGGGGGCGCGGGGAGGGGTTGCGCCCGGCGGCAGCGGTGGGAGCATGAGCGCACATACGACGGCGCCCGAGCCCCAGATGGTCATCAGGATGAAAGCGGCCCAGATACCGAGAAAGTCCCAGACGACGCCGGCAAGCGGCGGTGCGATGAGCGGGGCTGCGCGGATGAAGAAGCTCAACCGACCGGCGTAGAGCGTCTTGCCACGCATGTACTGGCCGATGAGTGTCTGGGCGCCGAGCCAGCCCATGCTCTCGGCGAACCCCAACAGCATCTGCAGGAGTATCAGGACGTAGATCGAGAACGCGAGCGGGTAGAACAGCGGGACGATGGCGCCGAAGATGGTGCAGAAGAGGAGCACACGGCGGGCGCCGAGCCGGTCCATCAGTGCGCCAGCATGGATCGAGAAGAAGAGCGGCAGGAAGTGGGCGGCGGAGAATACGAGGCCGAACAGGAACGGCGAGGGGTTCAGCGTATAGGCGTAAAGAGGAATGATGACCGAGCCGATGTAGAATATCGACGTCGAGAATAGTCCGATGCCGTAAACGGCCGCCTGTATCCGCCAGGGCACTTCTTGATCGGCCCCGGCGCTCTTGCCTGTGTCCACGTGGTATTTCTCCCTCAGCCGGCGACCATAGCGCGGCGGGCGGCGTTCCTCAACATGAGCAGGGTTGCTTGATCTGCTCAACCTCGGGATTTTTTGGTTCTCTCATCACGAGCAGGCTCGTGTTGAGGAAGTGGTTTGTTTGATTTTCTCAACACCGGCAGGCCGGTGTTGAGGAAGTTCCACGCTGGCGTGCTCCGCGGGTTGCCGCCCCGGAGGTTTGCGTCGTTCGTTCTGTTCTCCCCAAGAAGGGGGCGGGACGGCACGGGCCGTCGATTAGTAATTAAGATGGGACCGGAGCCGTCCCGCGCCTGGGGCACTTGTCGCCCGACACCGGTCCATCTCACCAGTGCGGTCACCTGCATTCGTGGCCAGTGCGGCCGCGAGTGCCGGCACGGGCAACCACTCCAGCTGATGGGAGTGCAAATGCGATCCAGGCTCCGCCTCCACCCGAACGCCCAGCTCGCGACAGTGCCCC
>JBJOGJ010000246.1:0-5636 GCA_046048295.1 Pseudomonadota bacterium
CCTCGACAAGCAGCAGGGTACGGCCGGCGTCACTTCTGGATCGATGGCCCAGCAGACATCCGAGGGCATTGCCGGCGCCGTAATACTCCTGGTTCGACGGCGTCTCGCAACGATGGCTTCGAGGCTCGGTCAGCGCCTTGTCGGCTCTGTGCTGGGGCGGCTCGTCTCGATCGTGGCTGGAGGGGTCGGCCTCGCGCTGATCGCCAAGGATATCTGGGACCTTAGAAATGGCGTCATTCCAATCATTTCCACGGAAATGAAGTCGAAAGAAACCAAGGAGAAGGTCAAGCTCGAGCTTGCCAAGACGATTTCGGAACAGATCAAGCAACAGTCGGAAGAGATTGCCAGCGGAACGGCGGATCGCATCGTCGAGATCTGGCGCGAGTTCCGCCGCGGCCATGCCAAAGTGCTCGACTTATCGGACAAGGATCCAGCGTTTCGCCGGTTCCTCGACCGCACTCGGGCTTCGGATCTCGCTCGTCTCGACGAGGTGGTAGCGCTGTTGCTGCCCAAGGAGGGCGAGAAAGGCATACTGGCGCGACTGAAAAACGGCACGTTGCAGCGGGCGGTGACCGAGTTGCCGGAAACGGGCATGCAGATTGCTCGAGATACCCAGTCGATTGAAAGAGCGATGCTCTGGCAGGCATTGGCCGGCACCGACCTGCCGAAAGTGACGGCGCTCGGACTCCACAAGCGCGCTGTGCCTCAAGACTTCACGCGTGCGGGCCTGAGCCGGCTGTTGGCACTCGATGACGAACTCGTCATAACGCGACTTGCCGAGGTGCCGAGCGAGGCTCGCGTCGGCCTGTTAGAGATCGGCGACAATAATTTGCTGAAGCTTGCACGTAGCCTTGGGGCTGGCGAACTCGCGACTCTTTCTGGTTATCTGACCGGGCTCGAAGCCGGGGCGCGTAAGCAGGTCCTGACAGCGGTGGCTGAAACCCCGGCGCGCATGCGGGTTCTTGCGGTGCCCAGGGTGCGCGATGCCGTTCTTGCGAGCCGCGACCAGAAGGCTGCTGTCACGATGATGCTGATGTCGCCGCCGGTGTTCGACCTTGCTATTCTGCAACGCCATCTGAACCTGGTCCTCGATGGGCGTGTGAGCCCCATCCTTTTGTGGGAGAAGCATCCGATCGCAATTGTGACCGGTGTGCTCCTGCTCCTGATGCTGATTCTCATCCTGCGTCGCCTGACCAGCCGTCGACGGCCCTCAAAGGCCGCCAGCCCGCACTGAAGATCGTCTCTGAAAGGGCGGCCGACTGTGAAGATCGTGACAACCGGAGATCTTGGCCAAACCCCCGTTGTGATCGGGACCCTCGTGCATGCTTCGGCAGTGAGCGGGGCCAATATTCTCCGTGACATGCGCGAGGCGATCACGAATACGCTTGGCGGGAAAATGACACGATATGAAGCCCTGCTCGACCGGACGATCGACCGGGCGCTGGCCCTGCTTGAAGAAAGGGCCGCAGCAGCAGGTTTCGATGGCGTGCTCGATGTGCGGATCTCGCATCCACACATTACCGACGGTGCGATTGAGGTGGTCGTGGTCGGCACGGGGTTCAATTACGCCACACCAAGGATGTGAAAACCACTGTGTTCTCCACTGGTTCCACACCTACCTTCGTGGAAGCGGTGTCAGTGCGCGCGGTCACTGCTATAAGCGCGACCAGAAAGATTCGCCCGCGGGCACGCCGTATCTGTGCTGAGAGCCCGGTTAGTTATCGGAGATGCCGCAATGACATTGAAGCCGCCTGGAATAGTCACTTTCATGATTTCCGTGATCCTGGTCGTGTGCGCGATTATGGCCAAGTATTTCGCGGCTGCGATCCCGCTGATAAACGGGGCCGAATTCGAGGTCATCGTCCTGGCCCACCTCGTTCTGGTGATCGGCTGCCTCATTCGGGCAGTTTAGACGGCGGCGAGTGGGCGGATTGCCGCGGGCTTGGGAAACTCTGTCGCGCGTCAGTTCGACAACTGGATGCTGAACGGGCTTTTGCCGATCATGCATCCATGAGAGATGCGCGCAACATAGTATCAGGTCTGTTCGAGCGGTTCGTGCCGACGGAGCGTTTGCGTGGCTCGTCGGGCGGGCTGATCCTGGCCATCCTGCTGACCGCTGCTGCCGTGGTTTTCCTCCTGACGGCGTGGCCACCCGAGCCAGCCCGCTAGAGCGACTTCGGGCTTGAGAGGTGTGCCAGCGCCTTGGCAGACCTGCTGCACGGCTATCTTTGACCAACACTATTCGCTTCTGCGCTCGAACCCACCCAGCCTGAAGAAATAGAGGCGCCGCATGCTCGTGCCGCCGGTCGGAACGTCACGTGTTCCAAGCTTCTCGACGTGCCGGAATCCCGAAGTGATTTGTTCCGGCCACTCAACGAGACTGACAAGCAGTACCGGCTCACCGGATGCGGCCGCATAGGGTCTGGTCAACTCGAAATGGTCGGTGGGGCGACCTGATCTGCGCCAGGCGAGGACCGGCGGTTGTGCGTTTTCCTCGGCGATGGCCGGCAGATAGTAGAGCAGTTCCGCCACCAGGGCACGTTCCTCGCCCAGTATTGCCTTGTATGGCTGGCCTTTCTGTCGCGCATTACGAACCTGCTCGGCAGTGGCCTGCGCGACCTCTTCCCAGCCAAGTGTGCGGGCGAAAGGATTGCCTCCACCAGGCAGCGCAATCCGGCTTGCCAGCGTGGTGGAACCGGTGAGCAGCAGGAGAACCGCAAGATGGATGGCGAACGAGGCTTGCAGCCATCTCCAGTCGGAAGCCCTTATCATTGAGGCAACGACGACGACTGAGGCCGCAACATAGGCGACTGCGGCCCAATTTGCATGAGCGCGGGAGATGAATGCCTGAACGGTCACGATTGCGATGATGGGCAGTGCGAAGGAAAGCAGCAGGCGTTCAGGCTCCGCGAAACCTTCCAGTGGGCGGCGCCAGACGATGACCAGCAGTCCCGCGAAGAGTATCGGGCCGAACACGCCGAATTGTGCTCCGAAGAATTCCAAGGCCTTGACCGGGTTGATGAGCTGCCCGCTCCATTTGGCGTTGTCCGCCGTATGGGAGAACGTAGCGAAGCTGTTGGATGCATTCCAGATCAGGTTCGGTGCAATGAGCAGTATCGCGACGACCACCGCTGTCCACAGGCGCGGGTCGCCTACCCGGCGCCGCCCGGTTTCGGACCAGGCCGCGTACGTCAGAAGCCCGACAGCAAAATAGGCCATCGCGTACTTTGCATTCAGACCGAGGCCAAGTGCGAGACCGAGCACCAATGCTGGCCACCACCGGCGGCTCTCGCCCATCGCGACGAAGGCATAGAGGGCGAGGGCCCAGAAGGTGAGTAGGGGTGCGTCGGTGGAAATTATGCCAGCTGAAAGCGAAATTCCGGGGAGCGTGGCGAAGGCGAGGGCGGACCAGAAACCGATCCGTGCGTCATAGAGGCGTGAGCCGATGGCGAAGATAATCAGCGCGGTCGCTGTGTGAAACAGTGGCGAGGGCAGGCGGATGCAGAACTCCGATCCGCCACAGACCGCTGTGGCAGCACCAATGGCCCATGCAATGAGGGGGGGCTTCGAATAGTAGCCGAACGCCGGTTCCTGGCTCCAGCTCCAGTACTGCGCTTCGTCGAAAAAAAGGTCCGTGGAATTCAGCGCCAGTGCAACAAGCCTCACGAAGAGAAGACCGGCGAGCAACAATCCGAGCCATCTGAGCGACGACTGACCACGAAGCTCGGCAAGAGCGCCCGCTGCCGGCAGTTTCATATATGCCCCGTTCTGGATCAACCATTGCGATGGTGACGATTTAGCGTGTTGTGCGGCTGGCGGAAAGCCTGCTAGCTTCCGCCCGCTCGAATTCGGCGCGCCGCGCCCTGGTATACTGCAAAGAGCTGGGAGATGGGGCGCGCTCTGGCGCGGCAAGGGGAGCCAAATGCGAATTTCGGTGGTCATTCCGGCGCTCAACGAGGCTGGGAACATCGGACGGCTGGTGGAGGAGACGTATGCCGAAGTCCCAGCCGATCTCCTGGCCGAGGTGATCGTCGTCGACGATGGCAGTGACGATTCGACGGGGGATGAAATCCGCGCCCTGCAGGACGGCGATGGCCATCCGGGTCTCATCTATCTCCGCCATGAACGCCGGTCAGGCCAGAGCGTTGCGATGAGAACCGGGATCCTGCACGCGACTGCTGAAGTGATCGCCACGATGGATGGCGATGGCCAGAACGACCCGCGTGATATAGCTCGACTGGTCGCTTTGCTGGGGGCGCCCGGCAGCGAGGGACCAGCCCTGGTCGGCGGCGTTCGTACCAACCGCAAGGCTGAGGGCTCGAAGCGCTTCGCGTCGAAAGCTGCCAACTGGATCCGCGATGCGCTTTTGCGAGACGATTGTCCAGACACGGGATGTGGCATCAAGGTCTACTGGCGGCAGGCATTTCTCATGCTCCCCTTCTTCACGAGCATGCACCGTTATCTTCCGGCACTGTTCTTGAGTTACGGGCACAAGGTTGCCTACCACCCGGTGAACGACCGGCCGCGCCAGATCGGAAATTCGAAATACAACAATCTCGGGCGGGCGCTGATCGGCATCTACGATCTGTTCGGCGTTCGGTGGCTGCGGCGGCGCACGGTTGTGCCTGTGGTCGTTGAGGTGCGCCCCCGGCACCAAAAATCTGCCGAATAGTTGAAGAGTGACAACGGCGCCACTTGCCGCGAGTGAACTTTTGGCGTTTCGTCGCCGTTCGAATGCCGCAAGCCGAGGATCAACAATGGACGCCCTGGCAAAGCTAGCAAGCTGGTGGGCCAACACGCCAACCACGGAAATCGTGTGGCTGACGATCGGGTTCTGTGCTCAGCTCATGTTCTCCATGCGCTTCATCGTGCAGTGGCTTGCCAGTGAGCGGGCGCGTCAGTCGATAGTTCCGGAAACCTTCTGGTACTTCAGCTTTGCCGGAGGGCTGATGTTGTTTGCCTATGCGATCTATCGCATGGACCCTGTCTTCATTCTCGGGCAGGGCACGGGGCTGTTGATCTATGCCCGAAACATCCAGATGATCTGGCAGTCAAAGCGGGCAGCGAATACCCCCGATGCCGCGCGGGCGCATGGGGCGGGGGAATAGACTTGGGAGTGCCGGGCATTGAATTGCCGGGTGCCCGATATTTTAGGTTCACAAAACTGAAGCATATGCTATATGGAGGCTCTCTGGTTCTGCCACGATGCTTTCGCGTCGAGGCGGTAGCTTGGGCGCGGGATTACCTGTCTCGTGGCAAGACTGAATTTCGGACAATCAGGGGATCCGGCCGCCTCGCGCGGAATAGACGGTTTTTCTGGTTGCCGCATCTGTTGGCCTAGTCGATCTAGGCCGATACGATGTCAGCCTGAAAAGGCGGATTGGTGACGCGGGGTGGAGCAGCCCGGTAGCTCGTCAGGCTCATAACCTGAAGGTCGCAGGTTCAAATCCTGCCCCCGCAACCAAATAAGGCACTGAAATTGCTTACTAAATCAAAAAGCCCTGATCCTCGCGGACAGGGCTTTTTGGTGTTTTGGCACATTCTTGGCACAGTCAGAACCAATCCGCTGCCCCTAGGGGCAACAAATCTCAACACCTGAATCGCTCAGGCACCCGTCCCAGCATGCCAGCATGCGA
>JBJOGJ010000247.1:0-5625 GCA_046048295.1 Pseudomonadota bacterium
CACCATCCCCCGCTTACCCCTCGTGCCGACGCACGCACTCAGGGCCATAATCAGAGCCAAAGGGGTGGGGTCAAAATTGCGCGCCGATCACCCCGATTCGGGGGTCAAAATTGCATGCCGGTTCACAAACCGGGTCGTCTTCTGCAACAATTACGACGGGTCTGGGCATATTTGATCTCCAAGCTGGAACGCTTGATCATCCTAGCCTAAGAGACCTTGCTTCCCCGTAGATATCAGGACGACAGGTTTAGCCAAATTCATGCGATGGAGCTAACAGCTCATACACCTATTCGGAATTCGTATTGCGATCGGATTTGGTGAGGCTGTTTGCGACCCGCCTGGTGCAGTCCATCGGCAGTTTCGGTGACAGCTGCGACCATACGCTCGCCAAGCCGCCGCCACCCTTGCCGGCCGCACCGTTTTGCGCGACTGTCATAATCCTCGACTAGGGTCCAAGCGCTTTCCCGCAAGCGCAGGGATCTGGGGGAGTGGCTCCATATCATGGATCTCAGCTTCTTTAATGGATGGGGCGCGGAACTCGTCGCTTGGCTTGGTTTCGCCAACCTCGATATCCGCTGGCAGGTGCTCGGCCAGCCCGACATCATTGCGCGCCTCGTGCTGCAGGTGGTTCTGTTCGCGTGCTCCGCTACCTTCTCGATGTCCGAGACGGCGCTCTTCTCGCTCCGCGAGGCCGACATCGAGAAGCTCGAGGCGACCGACCCCGCCCAGGCCGACCGCATCCGCGCGCTCACCGACGAGCCGCGCCGCTTGATCGTCTCCATCCTCTGCGGCAACGAGCTCATCAACATCGCGGCGACCATCAACCTCGCCGGCATACTCTTGGCGCTGTTCGGCAGCCCCGAGGCGGCGGGCGTCGCCAACACGCTCATCATGCTGCCGCTGCTCCTCATCCTCGGCGAGATAACGCCGAAGACGCTCGCCGTCACCAAGCCGCTCGCTATATCCTCCGCCATCGTCGAGCCGGTGCAGACCCGCTGGGTGCGCATCGTCGCGCCCCTTCGCTGGATCGTCCGCCTCGTCGCCGACTTCGTCACCACCCGCATCATCGGAGAGGCCCGCAACGACGGCCACATCCTGGCGCCCGACGAGTTCCGCACCTTTCTGCGCGAGGTCGAGAAGGAGGGCGTCGTCAACCGCGCCGAACGCCGCCTCATCACCCACCTCATCGATGCCTCCGACACCCGCGTCACCGAGATCATGGTGCCGCGCCCGCAGGTCCGCTTCATCGACGCCGCCGATCCGCCCGCCGCCATGATCGACGCCTTCCGCCGCTTCCGCCATCGCCGCGTGCCGGTGTTCCGCGAACGCCGCGACAACATCATCGGCGTCATGAAGGAGGAGCGAGTCCTGGAGGTTGCGACAAGGAAGGCAATTGCCGACATCACGCTCGACGACCTCATCGCCCCGCCGACGCTGGTGCCGACCACCGTCGTCGTCGGCGAGCTTGCCGAGTTCTTCAAGGCCGGCGAGCACCACGCGGTGATCCTCGTCAACGAGTTCGGTGGCGTCGAGGGCCTCGTCTCGTCCGACGATGTTTTCGGCTACCTGACCCACGGCCGCGGCGTCTATCTCGACGCGCACTCGTCCATCTCCGAGCCCGCCCCCGGCGCCTTCCTCTGCGACGGCCTGATGCCCTTGCGCGACCTCAGGCGCATCTCGGGCCTCGACATCGGCCGCACCAGCGCCATGGCGACTGTCGGCGGCCACGTCATGGAGCTCCTTGGCCGCGTACCGAAGGCCGGCGACGAGATCGTCGAGGAAGGCCTCGTCATGCGCGTCGTCGCCATGGACCACCTGCTCGTCGACCGCGTGCTCGTCGCACCTGAGCGCCACTACGTCCTAACCGCTGAGGACACGGCGGAGGCCGCCAAATGACCATCGCGCTGACGCTTCTCGTTATGCTGCTTTTGCTGCTGCTGAAGGGCTTCTTCTCGGGCTCCGAGATCGGCCTCGTCTCGGCCGACCGCGTCAAGCTGAGAAGCCAGGCCGCCAATGGCCACAAGGGCGCACGCCTTGCCGAGCGTCTCCTGAAGGACCCTGCCCGCCTGCTCACGACGACGCTGCTCGGCACCAACTTCGCGACCGTCGCGCTCGCCACCGTCGGCACGCTGATGATGGTCGACCTCTTCAAGGAGCAGGGCGAGATCATCGCCGTCCTCGTCTTCACGCCGCTGTTCCTGATCCTCGGCGAGATCGTGCCGAAGTCGATCTACCAGCAGAAGGCCAACGCCATCGTGCCGGTCGTCGCCTGGCCGCTCGCCATCCTGCAGGTCGTGCTCGCGCCGCTAATCTGGTTCTTCTCGGCCTTCGCGAGGCTCGCCGCCTGGGCAATCGGCGGCGGACCCGACGGCCGCGCCGCCGCCCGCGACCTTTTCTATTCGGCCGTCCGCGCCGCCGAGGATTCCGCCACCGCCGCGGCCTTCAGCAAGGGCCAGGTCCGCAACGTCCTCCGCCTTGCGCAGCAGACCGCCGAAGAAGCCATGCGCCCGCTCACCACGCTGCGCGCCTTCCCCGCCGACGCGAAACTCGACGACATCGTCGCGCACCGGCTGCAGGGCGGCCTCCGCCTCATCCCGCTCTATGAGGGTGAGGCCGGGAACATAATCGCCGTCGCCACGCTCGAGAGCTGGGACCTGCTCGACCCGGACCTCGCCGACCGCACCGTCGGCGACTTCGTCGGCCTCATGGAGCGCGTGCCGGCGTCGAAGCCAGTGAGCGAGATCATCGAGACGCTCCATGCCGCTCCCGACCTGACGTTGCTGGTGACCGGCGACGACGGCGCTGCCCTGGGCCTTATCACCCTGCAGCTCCTCGTCCGCCGTACCCTCGGCGTCGAGCCGACACTTGCTGTGGCGGGGTAAGCGAGAAATTTCTACCGGCCGGGGCTTCGCCGTCTTGGCGAGGCGGCCAAACCACAGGCGTTGCAGGCTGGCAAATTCGTCAGGTTCGAACCGAGTGCGCCCGTGTGCGTCGCCGCGAACCAAACAGGCAGTTTGGTAGAGATTGGCCCGAGGCTGACCTGGACCCGGTGCTAGCCGATGTCCGCAGCTAAAGGTATCGCGTTTTTGTTCTTGGTTCGTGCCGCGATCAATCGCGGTTGGGGGTGGAGCCGACGTAGCGCGAGCAGTGGCCAATCGACCTGATTGACCCTGAGCCGTCCCGAGCCGATCCAGCATACACGGCACGGAAACCGGCGCACGGTGGAGGTAGTGGAAGCTCACGCCCGCCCCCGGGCCATCTTAGCCTGCGATCACTCGCATGGCAGAGGATGCACTGATTCCAGACGTCGGCGTCAGGAAATCATGGGCCATGTTAAGACTCAACGTACGTTGCAGAATGCTCCTTGCTGTTCGTAGGCTCATTGCTAGTATGTCGCGCAGTCATGGAGTGTGGAGATTGACGTAGTTGCCACTTTGGGGCCTTGCCGCTCGGCTACAATCATCGTCGGAGAGATGTGGTGAACGTGTCAGCTGCCTTCTCGCCGCAATTTAGGAGTTGTGTCTGTGCGCATTTTCTTAACCGATCCGGAATGGGTATCTGCAGTTTCGCAAGCTGCTACTACGGTAGTCGCGATAATCGCAGCCGTTGTGGCTTGGGTTCAGCTGAGAGCCGCGCGTCACAATCAGCGAGAAGCCACCGCAAATGCCATTTACAGCTCTCAGTTGCAGCTAGATTTGAAGTATCCGGACTTCAACAATCCCGACTATGAAGAGATCGTTTCTAGTGGTCGCTATAGCGAGTACCAGTCGTATGTCTCGCACCTGTTCTGGGCTTGCAATGAAATATTAGAAATCTCGGACGACCCTACTTGGCGGTTCTCGGTACTATATTACTTAGCCTTTCATACCGATCACATAAAAAGTCCAAACTGCAAGTTCGGGGAGCTCGCTTATTCCAAACGAATGCAGAATTTGATGAGAGAAGCGGTATCGCGACGCGACGAGATTCTTCTTTCTGAGCCAGCCTTGATCACCGAATTTGAGGTGCGCCGCAAGCGCAAGGAATTCAAGTTGGTGCAGGCAGATTCGAAATCAACAGTTTTGAATTTGGACAATACCTTGGCGGCTTCAGCCGACCATCACAATCAGACAGCGCCGGTCAAAAGCGAAGCCATGTAGACGGCTGCACGGTAGGGTTGGTAGCCCAAATCTAGAGCCGCTCAAGGTCACCTGCAGCTGATCTTGACCTTCCGGGTTTGGCAGCCGTGCCTCCAACAAGAGACATCTTCGCAGCGCGGGCAATCCGATCAACGGCCGACAAGTCAATGACAGCTCCTGTATAGCCTTGTCGGTGTGCCGTGCAGCATGCGGCAGGATAAGCATGTCAGCAGCTGGCCCTCTTCGACATTTGAAGCCGCTGCATCGGATGTCCGAAGCTCGGGGTATCGCGTCAGCGTTCGCCATTTGTGCCTCATCCCATCGCAGTTGAGGGTAGAGCGGACCTGCTGGTCAAGATCGGCAAACGTTCATATTGACCCATTGCAGTCCTCAGCAGGAAGTGCGAAGCAGACCATATTTCGTCCGCTCATTGGCCCTCAAACGGAGATCGGCTGCTCTAGCTTGCTATAGAGCGTGCCGATGGCGACCTGAGTGATGTCGGGGATGGAGTGGGCGAATCTGCCGCCGCTCGATTCCCGAGTATGGTTGCAATGAGAAGGCCGTTGACTCAAGACAAAGCCAAGCAGCGCATGAAGGTTCAGGAGATATGCACGCCGATGCCAAGGCGCGCTCTATCCCGCCCGAGGAGCTGCGCGGCGCAACCATCACACTTTCCAATTTCGGAATGATAGGCGGGCGCTTTGCCAATCTTTCGTCGTGCCAAGCAGGTCGCCATCATCGGAGCGGGCCGGATCGGCCAGCGTTTCATGGTTCATGAGGGCCAGCCGGCGGTGCTCGCTGTCCTGCCTCTCTCACTGACCTTCGACCACCGGGTGGTTAATGGGACCGAGGCCGCGCGCTTTCTAGTGGCGCTGAAACTGGACCTCGAACGGCCCTTCTGAAGACGGGAGGCCTACTTTGCTGGCTTTGGGATTTTTCCGAGTTGCGCGCGAAGGTCATCGATCTCATCGAGAAGATCGAGCACGACGGCGAGGCCGGGTGGGTTCAAATTGAGATCCCGTTTCAGACGCTTTGCCTTGGCGATCCGGACGATTGCGAGGCTCGTAAATCGCCAATCTGCGCCGACTTCGCCAATCGGTTCGATCACGCCTTGCTCGACCAGCTCGGTAATCCAATTGGCGTCGACCCTGCAGGCAAGGCATAGTTCGTCGATAGTGCAAACGGTTGCCGTATCGACCAGTTCCGCGCGAACGACGGATGCGCTCTTGTTTGGCATTATCATCTAAACTCCAAGATTTGATCGTGGATCGAAGGCAAGCTCGCGCGCCATCTCCGCATACATCCGCCTCGCCTTCTCGGTATCGGCCGGCGGCAAGACGATCTTCAGAACGGCGTAGAGATCTCCGGGTTTGGCCGACGGTATACCGCGGCCCTTGATGCGCAACTCGCGCCCCTGCGTCGAGCCTGCCGGGATCTTGAGCATGATTGGCCCTGCCGGCGTCGGAAACTTGACGGTGGCACCGAGCGCCGCTTCCCACGGGGCGAC
>JBJOGJ010000248.1:0-5598 GCA_046048295.1 Pseudomonadota bacterium
GTGTCCTGACTGTGGGAGGCGGGACGGCGGAGCGGCACGCACGGGCGACACACCCGGCCGTGCCGGGGCTCGCCACGGCCGCTTCGGTGCAAATCCGAAGTCGGAGACCGTTGAACGCCGTGGGTAGGCCGCAAATCTCTGCGCGGGGCGGGCTTCGTCCGCCACATAGTATTACTAGCGACGCGGACGATACCTCCGCCCCGCACCCCTTCTGATGCCTCGACCCGGGAGACCCGCCATTGGAACCATTTAGTTGTAGCAGCACTACTTTTTATGCGCGCGAGTATCGCATCAAGCGGCTGCGCCAGCGCCTGACGATCGCCAACCTGCGGGAGGCGCTGAGCGCCGGGCGTCCGGTTGCGCGCCGGCAGCATCCTCCGAAGGATGCCCTGTCGCTCAGGGCGCAACGCGGCCAGCAGATCGCGGCGGATGCGGCTGGCAGTGGGCGCACGCATCCACGTGGAGGCGGCGGCAAACGCCGGCGTCCTCGCGGATCGCCAGGCGGCTAGGGTTCGTGCCGGCGCCTACTCCGACAACAGATCGCCTTCGACCGTGCAGCGGCGCAGCAGGCGATTCTCCTCCTTCGGGAAGTAGGTACGCGCGTGGATCAGGCAGCGATTGTCCCACATGACGAAGTCGCCGAGCGTCCATTCGTGCTCATAGACGAAGTCCTTGCGCTCGCCGATCTCGTAGAGCTGCTCGAGGATCCGGTCGCTTTCCTCGGGCGGCACGCCCTCGATGCGCTGCGTCATCAGGCGGTCGACGAACAGCGCCTTGCGGCCGGTCTCGGGGTGCGAGACGAACACCGGGTGGAAGAAGTGGGGCGAGCCGGAGATGTCGCGGTCGAGGTCGACCTTCTCGGTGCGCTTGTATTCGTGGATGTGGAGGGCCTTCTTGCCGGTTAGCTTGCGCTTCAGGTCTTCCGGCACCGCGTCGTAGGCCTTGTACATGTTCGAGAACAGCGTGTTGCCGCCGTAGGAGGGCAGCTCGACGGCATAAAGGAAGGTGTAGCGGTAGGGCCGCGCGGTGTAGCCGCTGTCGATGTGGTACCACATATCGCCGTCGCCGAAGGCGCCGATCGGCTTGCCGTCGATCTTCATGTTGGAGACGAGGAGCACGCGCGGATCGTTCTGGAGCACGCCCTCGGTGCGTTCGGCGAGGTCCTGCGGCGCCTGTTTCCGAATTCCGAGGTCGCCGAAGTAGCTGGCGAAGCGGAGTTGCTGCTCCTGGTCGATCTGCTGGCCGCGGAAGACCAGCACCAGGTGCTCCTGCCAGGCCTTGCGTATCGCCTCGACCTGGGCAGCGGAGAGCGGTTTCGTCACGTCGACGCCGCGGATTTCCGCGCCGCACGCCTGCGAGAGGGGGATGACCTCGATGTCGAGCGTTTCCTGCATATCCGCGTCCTCGGGCTGGTGTGATATGATGGGCTTCAAGGCTAATTTCCGGCAGGGGATGGGTCAAGGGCGCTTCACCGGCCTTTTCCCGGCGGCACTATTCCTGCAGCGCCTTGTCGAGCTTGGCGAACATGTAGTCCCATTTGCTGGTCTGCGATGCGACCAGCGCCTGCATGGTCCCGCGCAACTCGGCGAGCAGCTTGCAGTCCGGCGTCGCCGCCGCCGCGCCCTGTTCGCCCTGGTTGGTGATCTTGGCCAGGAGTTCGCCGGCCTTGGCGTCGTACTCCGCGATCTGAGGGTCCTGCACGAGGGGCGTGCCGTACTTGATGAAATCGGCGTGCGACCAGCCGCGTTTCGTCTTCAGCTGGCGCAGGCGGGCCTGGAACACCGGCGTTTTCCGGCCATTCAGCTCCGAGAGCGCAATCGCTGCCTTGTCGACGACCTGTTCGAAGTCGGAACGCTGGCAGGTCTGGGCCTTGGCCTCGACGGCAGGCGAGACCGCGGCGAGCGCCAGGGCCATTCCGACGACGATCACCTCGGAAGTGCCAGAAATTGGTTTTCTCTTTGTTCTCGGCGCACCCAGATCATTCATGGGCTCAGTCTTAGACCGGCGCCATGAGGTCGGGCAAGTGCTGCAGGGTCACGATCGAAATCCTCCCCACAGCGTCATCTGCTATCGTCAAAACGGTGAGCCGAACTTGTTGGAGCGCGGGAAGCCCTTGGGGCACATCTTGCCGGCCTGTGCGCGTTGCCCACGCCATTCCGCGAGTTCCGACCAGGACAGCGTGAACGTCCGCCCCGCTGCATCCTGCCAGGAGAGGCCGTCAGCCTTGGCGAAGGTGCGCACATCGGACAGGCTGCCGTCCTTGAAGCGCTGCAGGATGACGCCCTTGCCGCGCGTCATCTCGTTGACCTCTGCCAGCGGGAATACCAGCATCTTGCGGTTCTCGCCGATGGTTGCCACGTGGTCCCCTTCTACAGGTACGCAGACGAGGGCCTCATCGGGCTCCGTCACGTTCAGAACCTGCTTACCCTTGCGAGTAGAAGCGACGACATCGTCCTCCGGCACGATGAAGCCGTTGCCGGCGGAGGAGGCGACCAACAGCTTGCGGCCGGGCTGATGCGCGAACAGCTCCACGATCGCATGGTTTTCCTCGAGGTCGACGATCAGGCGCACCGGCTCGCCATGGCCGCGGCCGCCGGGAAGCTGGTTCGCGTCAAGCGTGTAGAACTTGCCGTTCGTGGTGAAGAGCAGCAGCTTGTCAGTTGTCTGCGCATATACCGCACACCAGAGTTCGTCGCCCTGCTTGAAGTCGAGCTTCGAGAGATCCTCCTGGTGGCCCTTCATGGCGCGGATCCAGCCCTTGGCGGAGAGGATGACGGTAATCGGCTCCTTCTCGATCAGGGCCTGTTCCAGGTCGACCTCAATAACCGGGGCATCGGTGAAAGTGGTACGGCGGCGACCGAGATCGGTCTTCTTGGAGTATTGCTCACGGACTTCGCGTATTTCTCCCGATATGCGTTGCCACTGCATATCCTCGGAACCAAGCAGGTCCAGCAGTTCCTTGCGCTCCTTATTCAAACGCTCGTGCTCGGCCTTGATCTCCATTTCCTCGAGCCTGGAGAGTGCGCGCAAGCGGAGGTTGAGGATCGCGTCTACCTGGACTTCGGTGAGCTTGAACGCTGCCATGAGCCTGGCGCGCGGTTCATCCTCGAAGCGGATGATGCGGATCACCTCGTCAATATTGAGGTAGGCGATCAGATAGCCGTCGAGCACCTCGAGGCGATGCTCGATCTTGCTCAGGCGGAACCTGGAGCGGCGAACAAGAACATCCACGCGATGCTCGAGCCACTGGCGAAGTACATCGCCGAGCGAGAGCACGTTCGGCACCTGCCCAGCCGACAGAACGTTCATGTTGAGCCCAAAGCGGATCTCGAGTTCGGTCAGCCGGAATACGCTTTCCATCATCAGGACAGGGTCGACTGTCCGGCTCTTCGGCTCAATCACGAGGCGGATCACTTCTGCGGATTCGTCACGCACATCGCCAACGAGCGGAAGCTTCTTCTCACCGATCAGGTCCGCGATCTTCTCGTACACCTTGCCCTTTTGTACCTGATAGGGGATTTCGGTAACGACGATCTGGTAGCCGCCGCGCCCGGTATCCTCCTTGTGCCAGCGGGCACGGAGTCGAAACGAGCCGCGGCCGGTCCGATAGGCCTCAATGATGTTTTCCCGCGGCTCCACGAGTTCGCCACCGGTCGGGAAGTCTGGGCCAGGGATGAATTCGACCAGCTTCTCAATGCCGGTGTTCGGATGCTTCACGAGGTGCAGGAGGGCATTGCAAAGCTCCTCGACATTATGTGGCGGGATGTTGGTCGCCATGCCGACGGCGATGCCGGAAGAGCCATTGGCAAGAAGATTCGGGAAAGCAGCCGGCAGGACCACCGGCTCCTCCTCCTCACCATTGAACGTCGCTCGGAATTCGACCGTATCCTCGTCGATCGCCTGAAGAAGCATGGCCGCCGTATCGGAAAGCCTAGCCTCCGTGTACCGGTATGCGGCGGCACCATCGCCATCGATGTTGCCAAAATTGCCTTGGCCGTCGATCAGCGGATAACGGACGGCGAAATCCTGGGCCAGCCGCACCAGCGCATCGTAGACTGCCTGATCGCCGTGGGGATGGAACTTGCCAATGACGTCGCCGACGACACGCGCGCACTTCTTGTATGCGGAAACCGGATCAAGGCGGAGTTCACGCATCGCATAGAGGATGCGCCGATGGACCGGCTTCAGGCCGTCGCGCACGTCGGGGAGAGCCCGCCCCATGATGGTGGAGAGCGCATAAGAGAGATAGCGCTCCTCGAGAGCTTCTTTCAGGGTAATCGGCTCGACTGGCCCATCCCCAGGGAGAATCGGTTTGTCCGTCATGATGCCGGGTTACAGCGGCCCGCGTCCCCACTCAAGTGCGCTGCTGCCACACCCACAGTTGCGAGGCCCTATGGGACCAACCTCCTGCAGCGCCCGCTAATCCCGACGGTCAAAGCCAATCTTGGCAACAAGTGTACGTGCCGTATCCTCGAACTTGACCTGCTCGGAAAGCAGCAGGCGTTCGGAATTGAGCTTTCCCCAACCTCGCACGAGTGGCGAAGGTGCCACGTCGTCGCGTATCGGGTACTCGTAGAAGTCCTGGGCGTAGATGAACTGGGCCGGCTTCGAAGTCAGGAAGTCCATCAAAAGGATCGCGCTTTCCTTGTTGCGCGCGTGCTTAGTGAGTGCCATCCCCGAGATCGAAATATGCGTACCTCGATCCTTCGAGTTCGGAAAGACCAAACGCACGTCCTGGGCCGCGGCCCGCTGGGCGGCATCTCGCTTGTGGTTCAGCATCTGCCCCAGGTGATAGCTATAGACAACGGCAACATCGCACTTCCCAGCCTTGATCTGCATGATCTGCTCGTAGTCTTCATCGCCAGGCGGCACTGCAAGATTGCCCTTGATGTCCTTGAGCCAGCGCTCCGTCCAGCCATTGCCCATGTGGGCGATCAACGATGCAAAGAGGCCAGTATTGTACGAATGCTGGCCGGAGCGCATGCACAACCTGCCCTTCCACTCCGGGTCACCCAGTTCCTCATATGTGAGTTCATCAACCTTGACGCGGTCCCTGGAGACAATGGCAACACGTGCGCGTCGCGTAAGTCCGAACCAATGACCTGCCGGATCGCGATAGCTAAGCGGCATGCGCTCGCGCAGAAAGGCGTTGGTCACGGGTTGGGTAATGCCTGCCCGCTTGGCCGCCACCAACTCACTGAGATCCTTGGTCAGAATCAGATCAGCTGGGCTGCGAGCCTGTTCCCTGCCAATGCGTTCGACGAGCCCTTGTGGCACATTGACCACGTTCGTCCGGATGCCGGTCAGGTTCTCGAACACACCCAACAGCGGGGCTGTCAGCTCCCTTTCGCGAGAACTATAGACATTGATCACCTCGTCTGCTTGGGCCGTAGCAAGCGAGGTGACAGCAAGTGATAACGTCGCCCACACTGCAATTGCCGATCTGCCGCCCAGCATTCCATGCTCCTCTCGCCGTGGCTATCCCGTTTGCCGAAGCAGTCACACGCTGTGACTTCCGAACCCAAATGCAAGACAAACGACCTCAAAATATGGCGAGCAGGTGGCGTCGCTCACCATGTAGTGCCGCTGCATTCGTTG
>JBJOGJ010000249.1:0-5573 GCA_046048295.1 Pseudomonadota bacterium
TTGGCGCGCCCATTGCTGTTGATAGCAATGGTTCTTTTGGGCGCGACTGTGTCGTTGCGGTCATTCCGGTCGGGTGGGATCCAGACTATGATCATTACCGGAATGGTCGGGGGGTTCGGCTTCCTGCTCTTTGCAGAGGTCTCGCGGCAGATGGGCGTTTCCGGGTTGGTGTCGCCTGTTGTCGCGGTATGGGTTCCCATTACCATCTCGATTTTTTTGACGCTGACGGTGCTGCTACACCAGGAGGACGGCTGAGTGACGCGTAGAGAGCCAAATTCACGGCTCGCTGGCAGCATGACTGCGTGCGTCCTCTCATCACGAGGGCGGCGGCTCTCGTGTGCTGCCATCTTCGCACTCGCCATTGCGGGCGCCACGCCGGCCGTTTCTCAGGTAGTCGTGGACGAACTTCCGACCACGACGCGCGACCTCTTCCAGCCCACTGCCCCGCCCGGCCAGCCCAAGCCGAAACCCGGCCAGGTGATGTTCGGCACAAAACAGAAGGTTGATCGCGCCCAACCGCTCTACCTGCAGGGCGATGAACTCATCTATGACTCGAAAGGTCAGCGGGTGATCGCCCGCGGCAACATCGAGATCTACTACGACAACAACGTCCTCACCGCTGACGAGGTGATCTACGATCAGCAGGCCAACACGTTGAACGCCAAGGGCAACGTGCTGCTCAAGGATCCACAGGGCGTGATTACCCGCGGTGATGCGATCACCCTGACAGACGATTTCCGCGACGGTTTCATCCAATCCCTGAGCGTACTGGCGAAGGATGACACCCGCATCGCAGCGCTTTCGGCAACCCGCCGCGACGGCAACGTGACGGAGTTCGAGCAGGGCAAGTTCACGCCCTGCAAGAGCGACCCCGGTCAGGCACCGCTGTGGTGCATCAGCGCCAAGCGAATCGTCCACGACCAGGGCGAGAAGACGATTACCTATCAGGATGCGACTTTCGATTTCATGGGTGTCCCCATCTTGTATATGCCCTACTTCCAGCACGCCGATCCGACAGTGAAGCGGAAATCAGGCTTCCTGTTTCCTGAGTTGGGCAATTCAACGGACCTCGGCTTTATGGCCGAGGTGCCCTATTATTTCGCCCTTTCGCCGCACTACGACTTCACCTTCCACCCGCTGTTCACCACCAGCCAGGGCATTCTCTGGAAGGGTGAGTGGCGACAGCGGTTGGCCATCGCTGGCGCGGTTGGGCAGTACAATCTTAAGCTCGCGGGTATCGACCAGGATGAAGCCAACCTGTCCAGCAGCATCCCGAACCGGGGTGATTACGACGGATGGCGCGGATCAATTGAGACCCACGGTCGATTTTCGCTGGGCTCGTGGTGGCAGGCCGGCTGGGACGTTATTCTCGAAAGCGATGACACATTCCGCCGCTTCTATAAGCTTGAGCCTCGCATTCTTACCGATCGCGTCAATTCCGCGTTCGTGGAAGGTATCAGTGACCGCAACTATTTCGGCGCCTACCTCTACCATTTCGGCGGTCTGCTTCTGAATGACACTTCGGACAACGAGAGCCGCGTACATCCGATCGTCGATTACAACTATATCTTTGCGAACCCGATATTCGGTGGCGAGCTGAGCTTCAACCTCAATGCACTCAGCTTCAGCCAGGATCTCACCTTCCTCGATGGCTTGGCAGGTGGGATTGGACGGACGACGCAGGATGTCGCCTCATCGACCACCCGCGTATCGGCAGATATGAATTGGCGTCGTCGCCTCGTCGACCAGTTCGGCCAGACATTTACGCCTTTTGCCAAGGTGCGCGGCGACATCTATCAGTACAACGATGTCACCGATACCACCACCAACGAACTGGTCAGCGAACGCACCGTGACCCGCGGTGTTGCCAGCGCCGGCATGCTCTACTCCTATCCGTTCGTAGCCCCTGCACCGTCGGGCTCGCACGTCATCGAGCCGATCGCCCAGATTATCGCACGCACGGAGGACACGACGCAGCGACGCCTGCCGAACGAGGACGCTCGCAGTCTGGTTTTCGACGATACGAACCTCTTCGAGGTGGACCGTAATTCCGGTCTGGACAGGGTCGAAACCGGCACGCGGCTCAATTACGGTATCCAATACACCTACCAGTCGTTCGGCGGCGGCTTCGCACGCTTCCTCGCCGGTCAGAGCTACCACGTCTCGGGCGACAATATTTATTCCGACCCGGGCTTCGCACCCGGTGGCACGCGACCACTTTATAACCCGAACAGCGGCCTCGAGACCGATCGCTCCGACTATGTCCTCGCAGCCTATTTTGCACCATCATCCGCCTTGCAGACCATCGTGCAAACGCGCTTCGACCAAGACACATTCGAGCTTGCGCGCGCGGACGCATTTGCTCGGGTGATGTACGGCCCCCTCGCCGCCAGCGCCACCTATGCCTTTACAGCAGCCAACCCCGCGATCAACCTGCCCTCGGATCAGCAAAGCGTGCTGACCACGGCCACCGTCAAGTTGACGGATCGCTGGAGCCTCCTCGGACAGTTGCGCTACGATATCGACTCGGGGCAACGGCTGCAGGATGGCATCGGCCTCCAGTACTCCGATGAGTGCTTCGTGATATCGGCAAGCTTCATCGAGAACTTCATCAACGACCCGGACGGATTGCTCCCTCAGGACCGCATGATCCTGTTGCGCTTCAAGTTCAAGCACCTCGGCGAGTACAAGCTCAAGACCGACATCCTGGACTTTGGCAGCGAGAACACCGGCACGCCGTAGCAGCCGGTCAGTCGGGCGGCAGCGCATATACTGGCCCGAATTCGGTGAATTATTCCGGAACTGGTGGACTCGGCGCCCGGAATCAATTGCTGTCCTGCCACTATGGCGTCAATCTCCACCATTAGGTTGACCTCACTCGCCGCTCGGGTAAGAAGGGTTCGTCACCCGAAGCACTAAGTGGCTTGCAGTGATTGAGGAAACGGTTGGCTAAGAACATGCACACTGGCTACTCGTTCCGAGGGCATGCCTCGCACGTATTCGTCGTGACAGCATTCCTGTGCAGCGCTGCCGGCGCATCCATCGCGCTCGCCCAGACACAATCGCTGCCTGGCGTGGTCGTCACGTCGCCGCAGAACAATTCCAAATCCAGCGGGAAGTGGCAGACAAAGTCGAAACAGGATCGCAACGGCACCGAAACCGGAAAAAGCAAGACTGCGGTCTCCAGCTATCAGTCCCGTCGCAGCGGTAATGTCACGCGCCCGGTTGTTATCGTAAACGGCACGCCGATCACCAACGAGGAGATCGATATGCGCGCCAATCTTCTGTCGCTGAACCCCGAGCTGAATGAAAGGGTCAAGCGCGAATTCCAGTCGCTCGTCAAGAGCAAGCGGACGGCCGCCAGATGGCAGGCCACCCAGCAGCGTATCATCCAGGAAAACCAGTTTTCCGCCTCAGTCGACCAGATCAAGGCAAAGCTTGGCGCGGCCATGCGCCAGATGCAGCAGGAGATCAGCCAACAGGCGTTTCAGAACGCCAGGGCAGGCTTTGCCCGCACCCTTCGCGGTCGTGCCAAGCAGGACCTCATCGACGAGCAGATCAAGCTGAATGCCCCCCGAGAACTGGGCATCAAGATGAACGATGCAAACATCAACTCGGCTGTCGATCGCGTCATGGCCGATCGCGCCAAGAAGGTTAAAAAGACCCCGAAGGAATATGCGGCACATCTGCGAAAACTCGGCACCGATGAAAGCATGATGCGCCAGAGCATCCGCGCGCAGTTCATATGGCGCGAAGTGGTGCGGACCAAGTACCGCCCCTTCATCAGTCCGAACCTAAAGGAAGTCGATGAGGTCATTACGTCCGCTCCCGTGCAGCAAGAGGGCGACGACCCGCAACTGAAGCTCCACCGGATCACGGTCAGCCTCCCAGCCAAGGCTAGCGAGAAGCAGAAGATCAGGGGACAGCTCGCTGCGGAGAACCTGATGCAATCGTTCAAAGGCTGCACGTCCACTGCGAAGGTCGCTGCCACCCAGGCATCAGCGCGCTTCGAGGATCTCGGGACCAAACGGCTGAGCGAGATTCCGGAACCCGCGCGATCACTTCTCCGCCACGCAAAGCCCGGTGACATGCTACCGCCACAGCCGGCTGCCGGCGGTCTGCACCTCTACGCCCTATGCGAACGCGCCAGCGCAGCACAGAACACGGAGGAGACACGCAAGCAGGCCGAAGCACAGATTGTCAGCGAGCATTTGGATAGACGTGCGCGAGGCCTCCTCCTCGATCTGCGCCGCAGGGCGCGAATCGAGGAACGCTGATCGAGATCATCATGCCGTCGGCCTCCAACTGTGACCTCAGACTTCCGCCGGCAGCAGTTACCATGGGCGACCCTGCCGGGATCGGGCCCGACATCATCCTCGCTGCCCACAGCAACTCCGCTGCCGCCGGGACTGACCTTCCGCCATTTATAGTCTTCGGCGACCCTGCCGTATTCCGAGATCGCTCTATCGCGCTCCAAAACCCCGTGCCGATCGCCGAGATTGAGTTGGAGCCCAACGCCCTCACCAGACTTGCCCCGCATGCGCTTCCGGTTGTCCCGATCCCGTGCGCCATCCCCGTCGTCGCAGGCAGCCCTGATTCCCAGAACGGACAAACCGTCATCGCATGCATCGACCGGGCGACCGCAGCCGTCGCTGCAGGCACGCTGTCCGGCCTCGTAACCGCTCCGATATCGAAGGCAACCGTATATGGTGCAGGCTTCGCCTATCCCGGCCATACGGAGTATCTTGCAGCCCTTGCCGAACGACATTTCCCGGGCCGCACCTACCAGTCGGTAATGATGATTGCGAGCGACGTCCTTCGCGTTGTTCCGCTCACCATCCACGTCCCGCTTGCCGACGTGCCGAGACTCATCACACCCGATCTGATCACCTCCACCATCGAGATCGTTGCCGAGGCACTGAAGCTTGATTTCGCCATCGACCGTCCCCGCATCGCTGTTGCCGGCCTGAACCCGCATGCCGGCGAGGGAGGCAGCATTGGCCGGGAAGAACTGGAGGTCATCACGCCCGCCCTCGACGCCCTCCGCGCCCACGGCCTGAACATAAATGGCCCCCTGTCGGGAGACACCCTTTTCCACGCGGCGGCCCGCAGCACCTATGACGCAGTCGTCTGCATGTACCATGACCAGGCCCTGATCCCGATCAAGACGCTCGCCTTCGACACCGGCGTCAATGTCACGCTGGGATTGCCCTTCGTCAGGACATCACCGGACCATGGGACAGCTTTCGCGATCGCCGGCACCGGCAAGGCCTCTGCGGCGAGCTTTGTTGCCGCCTTGCGGCTGGGCCGCACTCTTGCCAGGGGGCGACTTCGCCATCATTGAGGCGTGCGCTTGAAGAACATGCCCCCTGAGACCCCAGAGCCAAGGCCCCTCGCCGCGGACGGCTTGCCACCGATCCGTCAGGTGATCGAGGCCAACAAGCTATGGGCAGACAAAGCGCTGGGCCAGAATTTCATTCTCGACCTGAACCTGACGCGAAAGATCGCACGCCTTGCTGCGCCGCTTGATGGAAAGACCATCGTCGAGATCGGGCCGGGACCCGGCGGCCTCA
>JBJOGJ010000250.1:0-5553 GCA_046048295.1 Pseudomonadota bacterium
GGTGATGGGCAAGTACCACCCCCATGGCGACAGCGCGATCTACGATGCCCTGGTTCGCCTTGCTCAGGACTTCTCCATGAGCCTGCCGCTGATCGATGGTCAGGGCAACTTCGGCTCGGTCGACGGCGACCCGCCGGCGGCCATGCGCTACACCGAAAGCCGTCTCGCCAAGGTTGCCCAGTACCTGCTTGACGATCTCGACAAGGATACCGTGGACTTCCGCGCCAACTACGACGAACAGTTGAAGGAACCGTCGGTGTTGCCGGCCAAGTTCCCGAACCTGCTGGTGAACGGAGCCGGCGGCATAGCTGTCGGCATGGCGACCAACATCCCGCCGCACAATCTGGGCGAGGTCATCGACGCCTGCCTTGAATTCCTCGAAAACCCCGAGATCACTATCGATGAGCTCTGCCAGATCGTGCCGGGCCCGGACTTTCCAACCGGCGGCACCATCCTCGGCCGCGCTGGCATCATGTCCGCCTACCACAAGGGCCGCGGCTCGATCGTGATGCGGGCCCGTGTCGAGATCGAGGAACTGCGAAAGGATCGCTACGCGCTCATCGTCAAGTCGATACCCTACCAGGTCAATAAGCGCACGCTGATCGAGAAGATTGCGGATGCGGTCCGGGATAAGCGCGTCGAAGGCGTTTCCGACATCTGGGATGAGAGCAACCGCCAGGGCATGCGCGTCGTCATCGAGTTGAAGCGCGACGCGGTGGCTGAAGTCGTGCTGAACCAGCTCTGGCGCTATTCGGACCTGCAGTCGACATTTGCGGCTAACATGCTGGCGCTGAACGGTGGCCGCCCCGAGCAGCTCAACCTTCGCGACATGATCCAGGCATTCACGACCTTCCGTGAGGAGGTCGTAAGCCGGCGTACCAAGCACCTGTTGAAGAAGGCGCGCGATAGGGCCCACGTCCTCGTCGGCCTCGCAATCGCCGTCGCCAACATCGACGAGGTCATCGCACTGATCCGCCGTGCTCCGACGCCTGCCGAGGCGCGCGAGCAGTTGATGACACGCCACTGGCCGGCCAAGGATATCGCACCGCTCGTCGAATTGATTGCCGATCCCCGCCATACTGTGGCGGCGGACGGCACCGTACGCCTCTCCCTCGAACAGGCACAGGCAATCCTCGATCTGCGCCTGCAGCGTCTCACGGCACTTGGTCGCGATGAGATCGGCAACGACCTTCAGAAGATCGCGGGCGAGATAAAGGACTATCTCGAGATCCTTTCCTCGCGTGCACGGATCATAGAGATCATCCGCACCGAACTCACCGATATCAAGACCGAGTTCGCCGTCCCGCGCCGCACCGAGATCTTTGACATCGAGGGCGAGGTTGACGATGAGGACCTGATCCAGCGTGAGGACATGGTGGTGACGGTGAGCCACCGCGGCTACATCAAGCGCGTTCCGCTCTCCACCTATCGCTCGCAGCGGCGCGGCGGGCGCGGACGCTCCGGCATGTCGACGAGAGACGAGGATTTCGTCACCCAGATATTCATCACGTCGACCCACTCGCCTGTCCTGTTCTTCTCCTCGCGTGGCATGTGCTACCGCATGAAGGTCTGGCGCCTGCCCGCTGCAACGCCGCAGTCTCAGGGAAAGGCACTGATAAACCTTCTGCCGCTCGAGCAGGGCGAATGGATCACTTCTATCCTGGCACTTCCAGAGAACCCGGAGGACTGGCGCGAGCGCGATCTGATGTTCGCGACCCGGGGCGGCAACGTGCGCCGAAATGCGATCGGTGACTTCGAAAACATAAATCGCAACGGCAAGATCGCTATGAAACTCGACGAGGGCGACAGCATCGTCAAGGTGTCGATTTGTGGGCCGGGCGAGGACGTACAACTGACCACCAGGCTCGGCCAGTCGATCCGCTTTCCAGTCGAGGACGTGCGCGTCTTCAAGGGCCGGGATTCGACCGGCGTGCGCGGCATCAGGCTGGACAAGGCCGACACCGTCATTTCGATGGCGATCCTGAATCATGTCGATGCGACGCCGGACGAGCGCGCCACCTACCTGAAGCAGGCCTCTGCACTGCGGCGCGCCCATGTCGACGAGGAAGAGGACGATTTCCCCGAGACCACTGTAATCGAGGAGGAGGCCGAGCCGGCGAATGCACAGGGCGATTTGTCGCCCGAGCGTTTTGCCGAGTTGTCGGCAAAGGAGGAGTTCGTTCTGACAGTCTCCGAACGCGGCTTCGGCAAGCGGTCGTCATCCTACGAGTATCGGGTCTCCGGTCGGGGTGGCAAAGGCATCGCGGCAATGGTTGTCAACGAGCGCAATGGCGGCCTCGTCGCATCCTTCCCCGTGGCCGATTGCGACCAGATCATGCTGGTGACCGATGCCGGCCAGCTTATCCGGTGTCCTGTCCACGATGTCCGCATCGCCAGCCGCAACACTCAGGGCGTGCGCATCTTCCGGACCGATGAGAGCGAGAAGGTGGTCTCCGTCGAGCACATTCCGGATGACGGCTCGGAGGTGGACGAACCCGCCGAAGACAACGGCAGCGAACAGGACTGATAATGGCACGCATCGGCTTCTACGCCGGCAGCTTCGACCCAGTGACCCACGGACATTCGGACGTGATCGTGAGGGCCTTGAGCATCGTCGATGAACTGGTAATCGGGATCGGCGTCCACCACGGCAAGGAACCGATGTTCTCCGCAAAGGAGCGGATCGCCATGCTCGAGGAGGAGACCGCGGCAATTGCCGAAAAGCAAGATGCAGAGATCCGCGTCGTCACTTTCGATAGCTTGGTCGTTGACGCAGCCCGCGAAAATGGTGCCTCCGTCATCATCCGCGGACTCCGCGACGGAACCGACTTTGACTACGAGATTCAGATGGCAGGCATGAACTCGGACATGGCGCCGGACGTCGAGACGGTCTTCCTGCCGGCGAGCCCTGGCGTCCGTCATATCGCGGCAAGCCTGGTACGCCAGATCGCCGGCATGGGTGGCGACGTGTCGAAGTTCGTGTCGCCTCTTGTCGCGAAGCGCCTAGAAGCCAAGGTACAGGCCGCTCGTAAGAAGGGCGCAATTGCCGGTCCTGGTGCCCGCAAGTGAGGGACCGACCAGACCACTGGCGTTGTGCAGTGTTTCACCATAATTTCGGCTTCGCCGTCGGGCATGAGAGCCCGGACTTGTCGGCGTGACACATCGTGAGAGGGAGTGACCATGCGCATTCTGGCCCTGGCCCTGGGTTTTCTGCTGCTTGCAGCCTGCTCGGGCGAACCGCCCTCTGCGAGCATCCCGCAACAAACCGCCGACGCAGCCGTGGAAGCGTCACCCGAAAATACGCTGGTGATGGAACTGGAGCACGGCAAGGTTACGATCGCGCTGCGCCCTGACCTCGCACCGAAGCATGTGGAGCGCGTCAAGAAACTTGCCCGCGAGAAATTCTACGACGGCCTCGTCTTCCACCGCGTGATCTCGGGCTTCATGGCGCAGTCGGGCGATCCGACCGGCACAGGGACCGGCGGTTCGAAATATGGCACCATCCCTGCCGAATTCACCCAGGAGCCGTTTGTGGAAGGTACTCTGGGTGCCGCCCGGACCCAGAACCCGAACAGCGCCAATTCCCAGTTCTTTATATGTCTGGCCCCGGCACCGCACTTGAACGGGCAGTATACCGTCTGGGGCAAGGTGATGTCCGGCATGGAGGCGGTGCATAAGATCAAAAAGGGTGCTCCGGGCTCCGGACAGGTTGACGGACCGGACAAGATCGTGAAGGCCTATCTGCTATCCGACGCCAAGAGCTGATACACGGTAAACGAACACAAAGGAGAGCCGCATGGCCGACATCAAGGATCCTGAAAACACTCTTATCATGGACATGACCCACGGCCAGGTGGTGATCGAGTTGCGCCCGGACCTGGCGCCGAAACACGTCGAGCGACTGAAGACCTTGGCGCGTGACAAGTTCTACGATGGCATCGTGTTCCACCGCGTGATCGAGGGCTTCATGGCGCAGACCGGTTGCCCGGAAGGCCGGGGCACTGGCAAGTCGAGCTATCCGAACCTGCCGGCCGAGTTCAATTCAGAACCTCACGTCCGCGGCATCTGCTCCATGGCCCGTTCGTCGATGCCCGACAGTGCCAACAGCCAGTTCTTCATCTGCTTCAAGGATGCGAGATTCCTCGACAATCAGTATACCGTCTGGGGCAAGGTCATCGAAGGCATGGAGAACGTCGACAAGATCAAACGCGGCGAGCCCGTCGAGAACCCCGACCGGATAAACACGCTGCGCGTTGCTGCCGACGTGATGTAGACTCGGCGTAACGCCATTGGGAAATACGGGGCTTCTGTTCATGTGGCAGAAGCCCTTATCTATTGAGACATGCGCACAGACCTCTTCGACTTCGAGCTGCCCGAAACCCGGATTGCGCTCTACCCGGCCGAGCCGCGCGATGCGGCGCGGCTGCTCGTCGTGCAGCCAGACGGCATGCCGGAGCTTGCTGATCGCACCGTTCGCGATCTGCCCGAATTGCTGCGCCCGGGTGACGCTCTCGTGCTGAACAACACGCGAGTCATCCCCGCGGCACTGTCTGGACGTCGCATCCGCGGTGCGACCGCCTCGACCGTCCATTTCAATCTCACCAGACACGTTGACGCTGCGACTTGGCGGGCCTTTGCACGTCCGGCCAAACGTCTCGCCGTCGGCGATCTTGTGCAGTTCTCGGAGAATGGCCGCGTCTGCATGGCGGGAGATCTCTCCGCACGCGTATTGGAAAAGCTTGACGCCGGCGAGGTCGTGCTCGCCTTCTCGCTGTCCGGTGCCTACCTCGACGAAGCGCTGGCCGCGCTTGGCGATATGCCGCTTCCGCCGTACATCGCAAGCAGGCGTCCGGCCGGTCCCGGTGATCGCGATACCTACCAGACGATCTACGCCGCCAAGGACGGTGCCGTGGCGGCACCTACTGCAGGGTTCCATATGACCGAGCAGCTCTTTGCGGCGCTCGAAGAACGAGGTGTCTCGCGCCAATTCGTGACGCTGCATGTCGGTGCCGGCACGTTCATGCCGGTCAAGGCGGCGGATACCGGCGATCACGTCATGCACTCGGAGTGGTGCACGGTGTCGGCCCAAACGGCAGATGCCCTCAATGCCGTCCGCGCCGCCGGCGGCCGCATCGTGGCGGTCGGCACGACATCGCTCCGCGTACTCGAGAGCGCAGCCGACGAAAACGGCATTATCCGGCCGTTCGCCGGCGACACTGACATATTCATCACGCCTGGCTATCGCTTCCGCGGCATCGACCTGCTGATGACCAACTTCCACCTGCCGCGTTCGACACTATTCATGCTGGTATCTGCTTTTTCCGGTCTCGATGCTATGAAGCGCGCCTATGCCCATGCCATCGCTGCAGACTATCGCTTCTATTCGTATGGCGATGCCTGCCTGCTGCACCCTGCCCCGGATGCCAAATGACGCACGACGAGCAAGCCACATTCGGCTTTACGCTGCACAAGACGGACGGTCTGGCCCGCCTCGGGGAGGTACGGACAGGGCGAGGGATCGTGCGGACGCCAGCCTTCATGCCCGTTGGCACC
>JBJOGJ010000251.1:0-5528 GCA_046048295.1 Pseudomonadota bacterium
ACTCAGCAGCTTCCTTATGTTGCGCGATCGCTTGCTCCGCCAAGCGCCCGGTCAGTTCCGACAGATGGTCGAACTTTGCCGAGAACGTACCCACGCCTTGCGTCACAGAACGCAGATCGACGATCAGATCGTCCATCTCAGCCTCAGGAATGTGGGCCTGAACGACGTCCCAGCCCGACCATCCGTCACGTGGCGCAAAACCGAGCACTTGCCCGCGCCGCTGCGAAATGATGCCGGTAATCTTGGCGGTAGCCTCGTTTGGAATTGCCACCTCGACCGACATGACCGGTTCAAGCACCACCGGATTGCATTGTGGCATACCTTCCGACATTGCAAGACGAGCCGCCTGCCGGAAAGCCATGTCCGATGAATCGACCGTGTGGAAGCTGCCATCCTTGAGCGTCACACCAACATCGACAACGGGGAAACCAAGCGGTCCATGTTGCATGTAGTCTTTCACGCCGATCTCAACCGACGGAATGAACTGTTTTGGGATCGCGCCGCCGACAATCTTCTCGGCGAAGTCGAACCCTTCTCCGCGCGGCAGTGGACGAAGCTCGATCACCACGTCGCCGAATTGCCCATGTCCACCGGACTGCTTCTTGTGGCGCCCGCGCACCGTCGCGACCTTGCGGATCGTTTCCTTGTAGGGAACCAGCCGCCTGCTTCTCCCGACCTCGACCCCATACTTGCGGGCGAGCCGCTCGAGAGCGACACGCAGGTGCATCTCTCCCTGGCCGCGAAGCACCATCTGGTGCGTGTCCTGGTTGTGCTCGACCGACAGCGCAGGATCCTCCTCGCGGAGCTTCGCCAGCGCCGTCGTCAGCTTCACCTCGTCCTTGCGTTCCTTCAAGGTGACTGCGACGCCGAAAACAGGCTCAGGCAAGGGCAGCGCCGGCAGCGGCTCAAGGACTTTTCCATCCGCCGAGAGAATATCGCCTGAGCGGGCATCATCGAGCCGGCCGAACGCCACGAGATCTCCATCGACGGCGGCTTCCCGCTTGCTCGTCTCCTGACCGAGCATGGAGAATATGCCGGCCACACGACCTTCCCCATTCCGCCCTGTCAGCGTTGCACCATCGCTGATCTTTCCGGAAATCACCCGCGCGATGGAGAGCTTGCCACCATGAGGCGTATACACGGTTTTCATCACGTGTGCGGCATTGCCGGCATCGTGCAATCCGAGCCGCGACCTCGTCTCCTCGATGAACGGGGCCTCATGCCGGAGCGCCTTCAGGAGCCGCACGATCCCGTTGCCATGCTCAGCCGAACCAAGCAGCACCGGACAAATGAGCCCTTCCTTCAGCTCGTTCGCAAGATCCTCGAATATCCGGTCCCTAGGCGGTTCGATATCCTCGAGCAGCTGCTCCATGAGTTCGTCGTCGTAATCGGCGATCTGTTCCAGCATGCTGAAGCGCGCCTCTTTTTCGCGCGCCTCGTCATCTCCCGAAAGTTCGACGACCTCCGATGGTGCATGCTCCCGGTACACGAATGCGCGCTTGAGCGCGAGATCGACGTAGCCGGTCGCTATGCCATTCTTCCAGATCGGGATCTGCCTAAGCACGAGGGGCCTGGAACTCGCCGGCTGCAGCACCTTGAGAACATCTCGAACAGCCACGGGGCAGACGTCGATCTTGTTGAGGAACAGGTAGTGCGGCGTGCCTGCTTCCTGCAGCCTCTTCAGGATCAGCTGCAGCGCCGGGACCCGCTTCTCATCAGGCTCGCAGACGACGACGACAGCATCTACACCTGCAAGAACCGAGCTTGCCTCATGCTGGAATTCGATAGATCCGGGACAGTCGATGAAGGTGAACCGGTCGCCAAGGTACTCGACATCAGCCACATTGATCTCGACACTCATCCCGTGCGCCCGAGCCTCGGGAGAACTGTCTCCAACCGTCGTCCCATCGCTCACGGAGCCCTGTCGCGACAGGCGCCCGGTTCGGGTCAGGATGGCTTCGAGCAGTGTTGTCTTACCGCTGAGGTAAGGACCAACAAGCGCAATCGCGCGAGCCGATCTGGGCCCAACTACTTGCCCCATGTTTTCCTCCATCGCCCAGGCGCCGGGGAACGTCGCCGCACCCCGCGCCTGGTTGAAGGGCGCGACGAGTGTCATGTTCGCGCCACAAAACGGCAGACGCAAGTCGAGATTTTTAACTTTTTGAGACTTGGCATGGGAGGACGATCACCATGCTGAGTACAACCGTTCGATCCGGAGCGGCGCCTTCGCAATGCAAAAATTTGTGCACCGCCGAGATCATGTGAATAGCAGGAATTCGAGATGAAATTTCCTTGACACAAGCCTTTTTGCAACCGACATTGAGATTGCTGGATTAACCAGTTTTTTGGCCTTTGCCATGCATGCTCAGAGTTGAGTGAAGCGTGTGCGCTAGTTCGGGATTGAGTGCTATGGGCATCGAAAAACTTATGAAAGCCGCTCAAGCCGCCGGTCAGGCCATGGCCACTGTCGATGACGAGTTCGAATCACGTCAGCCCAGGCAGGCGGATGCCCCCAAGCCGGTAGATGCGTGGCGCTACGGAGGACACCGCAGCGGTCCAGCAAAGCCGACTGCCAATGAGCAACCCCCTACGGTCTGGTCGTTCTTCACGGGCAAGGCAACCGCCTGATCTGCCTGAACGGCAACGTCGCAACGGCCTGGTTACGATCGCACGCCCCGCCCAAGAAGCGGGGCGTCAAGATTCCGAGAGCCAGCCGAACACATGTTCGTAGTCCCTCAATGTCCAGAAGTGCCCCTGTCCCTCCAGGGTCACCACTTCGCAGGCTGGCAGGCGCAAAGCCAGCTGCTGGGCTGCCTTCTGCGGCACATTCCGGTCCGCGCTGCCAAGCCACATCCGGCACGTGCAGCTTACCCGTTCCGGTAAATCGCCAAGCCCCGCCCCGAAAAGCCGAAAGTCGAGGACTGGCCCGGCGACGCCATGCTGCAGCCCGATGCGGTAAGTCTCGGCAAGCCGCCGGCGCACAACGGGATCGAGAAGGACCTGCCTGTCGGCTTGCGGTCCGGCAATAGAGGCGACACGAAGCGCAGGACCGGGCGCAACCCGCAGCGCCACCCGAAAGGCACCGAAACTCGCTGCAACCAGCCCCGGCATCCGCGTGAGTGGCCCGAAGCAGAATCGATGCAGCAGGCTGAATCCGGATTTATCAGAAGCGTCGCCAACCGGTCCCGCAAGGGCCAGCTTGCGGACGCGATCACCCAGTGCAGCCGCAGCGGCAACCGCATAGGGCCCGCCACCCGAAACACCGTAGAGCGAGACCTGCTCCAGCCCGAGATCATCAACCAACAGGCGCATGTCGTGGCCGAACGCCGCGAGCGTCGGCACCGCAGGCACTCCGCTGGCACCATATCCCCATCTGTCGGGTGCGATGAGCCTGATCCCAAGGCGGCGGGCGATGTCATCGCTGTTGGCGAAGCGGCGACCGGCCCCCGGTGTGCCATGCAGCGCAATCACCGGCCGACCGTCGCTAACTCCTTGAACGTCATAGGCAAGCCGACGCCCACCACCGATTGCCAGATAATTGTGCATTGCAAACCTGCCTGCATCGCATGCCCTACGCCCGGATGCGTACACGAATTTGTGAGTACCAAAGTCCATATCGCTTTGCACAGTCTTGCTGTATGCCATCGTGCTGGCCGAAAGGTCGATTTCACTATTCGGATATTTTCCCTTTGAAGGAGCCGCAAATGATCCGACTCGTGTCCGTCACAGCCGCACTCGCCATAGGCGCAACACTTGCATTCGCCCAGGGTTCGCCCATCGAGCAGCGCCAAGCGTCGATGAAGGCGATGAGCAAGGTAGGCAAAGCCCCCGGCATGATGGCCAAGGGTGAAGCCCCGTTCGATCTCGCCGCCGTCAAGACCGCATTGAAGACCTTCTCCGATGAGGCAAAGAAGTCCAAGGATCTCTATCCAGACGGAAGCGACAAGGGCGAGACCCGGGCCAAAGCCGAGATATGGCAGAACAAGTCCGAATTCCTCGCCAAGTTCGACAAGCTGGCCGCTGACGCCGACAAGGCTGCTGCTGCCATCACCGACGAAGCTTCCTTCAAGAAGGAATATGCAGCCGTCACCAAGAACTGCGGCGGTTGCCACAAGCCCTATCGCGCACCCAAGAAGTAGGCAAACGCGTAGTTGCACAACACCGGTCCAAAGCGCGCCCAAGTGGCGCGCTTTTTTGACCCGAGTTATCAACTTTCCCCGCGATCTGCTAAATCCTCGATAGCGGAAAGTCTGAGAGGGAGATTGTTGTCGTGCGTTTCGCTAAACTCATCGGTCTGCTCGCCCTGGCAGGCGGCGTGGCGTTCTATGTTCTGACTGCGCCGACCACTCTCCCTGCCGACGTATTCGTCCCCAGGCAGGCAAACCTCTCCAACGGAGAGACGATGTTCCACGCCGGCGGCTGCGCCTCCTGCCACAAGACCGAAGGGCAGAAGGACAAGACACGCCTCGGCGGCGGGCATGCTCTCGCCACACCCTTCGGCACGTTCCTCGTCCCCAACATCTCGCCCCACCCCCGTCATGGTCTCGGCAGCTGGTCCGAACTGCAATTCGCCAACGCCATGCTGAAGGGAGTCGGCAAGGACGGCGAGCACCTCTACCCGTCCTTTCCATACACCTCCTACCAGCGCATGAAACTCGACGACGTGCGCGATCTGTTCGCCTACATCAAGACTTTGCCACAGGACGCCACACCCAACGCCCCCCACAAGCTATCCTTCCCCTTCAACGTCCGCCGCGGCCTCGGCCTCTGGAAACTGAAAAATCTCGACGGCAAGTCCTTCGAGCCGGACCCCGCCAAATCGCCTGAACTGAACCGTGGCGCCTACCTTGTCGAGGGACCGAGCCATTGCGCCGAATGCCACAGCGAGCGCGACTTCTCGGGCGGCATCGATCCGAACCGGCGGCATGCCGGCGGCCCCAATCCGTCAGGGAAAGGGTGGATACCGAATATCACTCCGCACGAGTCCGGCCTGAAGTCCTGGAGCGCCAAGGACATCGCCTACCTGCTCGCGACCGGCCAGAACCCGGAGTTCGACAGCGTCGGCTCGACCATGGCCGACGTCGTCGAGAACACGGCAAAGCTGTCACCGGCCGACAGGCAGGCCATGGCCGCCTACCTGAAGTCGCTGCCGCCACGCCCGAGCAACAGGCCCTCGTCCGGCAAATGAACAAGAATTGACAACGAGTTGGTTTGACAGCCGCACAACCGGAAGCCCGTAGTCAAGATTGCCCACGCCAATCGCGCCACAGGACGTTGGCCCTGGCGGTTTGCGTCGTTCGTTCTGTTCTCCCCGATAAAAGGGGGCGGGACGGCACGGGCCGTCGATTAGTTTTCAAGATGGGACCGGAGCCGTCCCGCGCCTGGGGCACTTGTCGCCCGGCACCGGTCCATCTCACCAGTGCGGTCACCTGCATTCGTGGCCCAGTCGGCCGCGAGTGCCGGCACGGGCAACCACTCCAGCTGATGGGAGTGCAAATGCTTACCAGGCTCCGCCTCCACCCGAACGC
>JBJOGJ010000252.1:0-5498 GCA_046048295.1 Pseudomonadota bacterium
ATCGTCGATCCCATCCGATGCAGGCGGGGCACGGGGGGCGGGGAATCGTATCGGGGGCGGCGGAAGTCGTTGGCGGGCGGGGCAGGAGCGTGGTCAGATGCCGGGACAGGTCAACCAGGATCGGAGTGTTGCATATGCTCAAGAAGATCATCGCCGCGCTCGTGCTCGCGGCATTCGCGCTCGCCTCGGCGCCGGTCGTCATGGAGGCGACGGTGGCTGCCCAGTCCACCCAGAAGAGCGCGAAGAAGGCGTCCAAGCCGAAGGTCGGCAAGAACCAGAAGCTCTGCCAGTACCGCTTCCCGGACGGCGAGCGTCGCTCGTGGGTGTGCGACAAGGCAGTGCCCTGCTGCGCCTGGGATGCGATCAAGTACGTGAAGTGCGGCACAACGATCACCGGCTGCCTGTGATCGGGGCCCGCTGCAGATAGACAGACGAGGCACCAAAATGCGGGTCTGGCGATGCCTGGCGGCGCTCATACGACCTTGCCCGGATGTTGCGCCCCGTATGTCGGTGCGAGGCGGCGCGGGGTAGGTCTGGGGTCTCTCTGTCGACAGCAGAAAGGCCCGCCATGCCCGATACCTACGAGACATCCTACGAGGTCGGCCAGGACAACGTCCGCAAGTTCGGGATGGACCTGCACAACCCGGTGTTCTGGATATCGGGCGTGCTGGTGCTGGTGTTCGTGGCGGGCACGCTGATTGCGCCGGAAGCCGCGAAATCGATGTTCGATGGCGCCAAGGGCTGGTCGATCAACGCTTTCGACTGGCTGTTCATGCTGGCCGGCAACGTGTTCGTGATCTTCTGCCTGCTGTTGATCGTGCTGCCGGTGGGGCGGATCAGGATCGGCGGAGCGGACGCGAGGCCGGAGTTCTCGACGCCCTCCTGGTTCTCGATGCTCTTCGCGGCAGGGATGGGCATCGGGCTGATGTTCTGGAGTGTGGCGGAGCCGACCGCCTACTATACGAACTGGGCCGGCACGCCGCTCAACGTCGAAGCGCGGACACCCGAAGCGGCGCAGCTTGCGATGGGGGCGGCGCTCTTCCACTGGGGACTGCACCCCTGGGCCATCTACGCCGTAGTCGGACTGACGCTCGCGTTCTTCGCCTACAACAAGGGACTGCCCCTCACTATTCGTTCCGGCTTCTATCCACTCCTGAAGGACAAGACCTGGGGATGGTTCGGCCACGTCATCGACATCGTCGCGGTGATGGCGACGATCTTCGGGCTCGCGACGTCGCTCGGCTTCGGGGCGCAGCAGGCGGCAAGCGGACTCCACTACCTGTTCGGCGCGCCGGCAGGAATATCGACACAGGTCGCGGTGATCTTCGGCGTGACGGCGGTCGCGGTGGCGTCCGTGGTGCGCGGACTCGATGGCGGGGTGAAGGTGCTCTCGAACCTCAACATGATGCTGGCAGCCGGCTTGCTGGCGTTCGTCATCCTGGCGGGTCCCACGTGGCACATCGTCGAGACCATTGCGGCGACGACATGGACGTATGCGGCGAACATCGTGCCGCTGTCGAGCTTCACGGGGCGGAGCGACCAGACGTTCTATCACGGCTGGACGGTGTTCTATTGGGCTTGGTGGATCTCGTGGTCACCGTTCGTCGGCATGTTCATCGCGCGCGTCTCGAAGGGGCGGACGGTGCGGGAGTTCATATCGGCGGTGCTGCTGGTGCCGACAGCGGTGACGATCGTGTGGATGAGCGCGTTCGGCGGAACGGCACTGCTGCAGATCGAGAACAACGTCGGCGCACTGTCCCAAGGCATCGGCGACGTCTCGTTGGCGCTATTCCACATGCTCGAGAACCTGCCGCTCGCGTCCATCGCGTCGTTCGCCGGCATCGTGCTGGTGCTGGTGTTCTTCATCACGTCGTCGGACTCGGGCTCGCTGGTCATCGACAGCATCACGGCGGGCGGCAAGATCGACGCGCCGGTGCCGCAGCGCATTTTCTGGGCGGTGATGGAAGGCGTGATCGCGGCGGCGCTGCTGTTCGGCGGTGGTGCCGATGCCCTCGGCGCACTGCAGGCGGCGGCGATCGTGACGGGGCTGCCGTTCGCGATCGTGCTGATGTTCATGTGCGTGAGCCTCTACCTCGGGCTCAGGCACGAGCAGCGGTTCGTTCTGGCAGAACCGCGCGCGGAGGATGACGGCGACGGCGCTCAGGCGAAGACGTCGCGGTAGGCGGGCGGACCGCTATAGCCCCCCGGCGGCACCGCTGCCTCGTAGACCCCGCGGGCAATGGCGCGGGCGAGGCAGTCGGCCGCCACGGCGCCAAGTTCGGTGAGGGCATGATGATCGTCCAGCAGCGGAGTTTTCTGCGTGGCGACGGCGAACACCGTGTCGCCGTCCATCGGCGCATGCGAAGGGCGGAGCGCGCGGGCGAGGCCGTCGTCCGCCATCAGGGCAAGACGCTTCGCCTGCGGCTTGGTCAGGATAGCGTCGGTCGCCACGAGGGCGATGGTCGTGGCAGGTTCGGACGCACCTTTCATCCGCAGGCGGAGCGCATCGGGCGGGATCGTTTGCGGCATGCCGCGGCCGCCGAACTCCGAGCCGACTTCATAAGGTGCGGCCCAGAAGTGCGGGCCGTCGCCAACGGTCGCAGAGCCGATGGCGTTGACAACGGCAAGTGCGCCGACGCAGAGGCCATGGGATGTCATGGCGCTGGCGGAGCCGAGGCCGCCCTTGAAGTCGGCGGTGGTGGCGCCATAGCCGCCACCGGCCGTGCCCAGCGCGAATCTCCCCTCCCCAGCCAGCTCGGCGGCGCGATGGCCAAGCGCCCAGTAGGGCGGCATGGGACCCCAGGATTTGTCGCCACCGTTCAGGAGATCGAAGACGATGGCCTGCACGACGATGGGGACGCGCGCATCGCGGACGGCGAGACCGATTTCGCACGCGCAAAGATGGGACATGACACCGCCGGCCGCATCAAGGCCGAACGCGGAGCCGCCCGACAGGACGACGGCGTCGATGCCCTCGATGGTCATGTCGGGCTCGAGCAGATGGCCATCGCGAATGCCGGGAGCGCCGCCGCGCACGGCGCAAGACGCGACGTTCGGGCGTGAAACCAGGACGGCGGTGACGCCGGTCACGACACTGGCATCCTCGGCGTGACCGACACTTAATCCGCCCACGTCTGTAATTAGATTTTGCATGGCAGCAAATCCTTCGCAGCGCACAATTCCGACGCCGGACGATCACAAATGGTGGAGAATCGCACACCCGGGATTGGATTCCGCGGAACAGCCTCCAACATAACAAACAGGCGCCACATTTGGTTAACACGTTCCGCGCCGCCCGGGCCATGGAGCATCCAGATACGGCAGGCTCGGGGCATATGTTTCAAGAGGAGGCCACCCATGGGCATCAAGATCGAACACCACGACAAGTTGTCGCTCGACGTCCTGCAGGCAATCGACGATGTCGACGATCCACGCCAGGCGTTGGTGGCGCTGAAGGCCCGGATCAAGCAGTTCGAGGAGAGCGGCAAGGCGGTGCCCGAGGCGCTGGTCACGGCGGAATACCAACTGGTGCGGGAACTCGCCGCGCAGTCGCAGGGCCGCTGATCCGGCCTGTTGCCGAAGGGCCCGGTCTGCTGGCCTCAAAGTTTGCCTGGCGTTCGTTGATCGCGGCTGAAACTCGCGATAGCCTGCGGGCGACAACGACAGGGAAACGCTGCGGGGCATCGATGAGCGGGTTCAATCCAAATACGTCATACTCCGTCGCCGGCAAGACGATCATCGTCACGGGCGGCGGAACGGGGATCGGCAAGGTCTACAGCCAGCGGGCGGCCGAAGGCGGGGCCAACGTCGTCCTCGCCGACATCGCGGGCGAGGAAGCAGAGGCCGTGGCGGCGGAGATCCGTGCAGCCGGCGGCGCGGCGCTGGCAGTGACGACGGACGTCGCGGATCCGGAACTGGTCGAGGCAATGGTTGCCAAGACCGTCAAGACGTACGGGCGGGTCGACGGGCTCGTCAACAACGCATCGCTGATGAGCACGCTGCCGCGCGGCGACTGGTTCAAGATCCCGGTCGAGCAATGGGACCGGGTGATGGAAGTCAACCTCAAGGGGATCTTCCTGTGCTGCCGCGCCGTCTACCCTCACATGAAGGCTCAGGGCGGCGGGCGCATCGTCAACATCTCATCGTCCCGGATCTGGGCCGGAATGCCCAACCGTCTGCACTACACGACGTCGAAGGCAGGGGTGATCGGGCTGACGCGGGCGCTCGCGCGAGAAGTGGGCGCCGACAACATCGGCGTGAATGCCGTGACGCCCGGCCTGACACTCAGCGAAACGCAGCTTGCCACGTCGTCGCAGAACTACCTGGCCGCCACCGGCGAGGGGCGGTGCTTCAACCGGCCGCAGGTACCGGACGACCTCGCCGGGACAGTATTGTTCCTGCTGTCGGATGCGAGCGGGTTCATTACCGGACAGACCATCAACGTCGATGGCGGCATGACGATGCACTGATGTCGCCGAGGCGGCAAACAGGGTATACGTTGGCGGTCTCGCAAGACGCAGAAATTGAAACGGAGGAAGCTATGGCACTGGCGACCCAGGGACTAGACATCGAGCCGCTCAGCCCGGTTCTCGGCGCGCGCATCAAGAATGTCGATCTCAGCAAGCCGGTCTCCGACGAGACGGCCGATGCCATTCGCGCCGCCTTCCTGAAGTATCACGTGCTCTGCTTCCCGGGCCAGGACCTCTCGATCGAGGACCAGGCGCGGTTTGCCGCCATGTTCGGAGAGGCAGACCGGGGCGAGGGCGCGCGACAGGTGAAGAACGAAGGCCGCGACCGCGAGCGCGGCATCATGCTGATCACCAACATCCGCGAGAACGGGCAGCCGATCGGTGCGCTGCCGGATGGCGAAATGCACTTCCACTCGGATGGCGCACACCGCGACGTGCCGTACCGTGCGACGACGCTTTATGCCAGGAAGATTCCGTCACGGGGCGGCGAGACGAAGTTCGCCGACATGACGAAAGCCTACGAAGCCCTCAGCGACGAGATGAAGCAAAAGCTCGAGGGGCTGGAGGCGCGCTACTTCTACGATGTCTATGCGACGCTCCGGCACCAGACGAAGGACGACGACGATTCCCTATCGAACTCGGCGCATCCGTTGGTGAAGGTCCATCCCGAGACGGGCAGGAAGACGCTGTATCTCAGCCGGCTCATGGCGCGCTATATCGTCGGCATGGACCGGGACGAGAGCGAGAAGTTGCTGCTGGAACTGTTCGATCACTGCGAGCAGCCGCAATTCGTCTATGCGCACGAATGGGCGGTGGACGATCTGCTGATCTGGGACAACCGCTGCCTCAACCATGCCCGCAACAATTTTCCGGCGGAAGAAGTACGCCTGATGCGGCGGCTTACGGTTTCCGAGCCGGCTTAAGTAGACACCCCTGCCCTGCTGCGCTAAACGAGAGGCCCTCATGAAGCGTTGTACGGGAGGACACTTAATGTACCCACGCTTTGCAATCCGTCTTGCAACAGCTGCC
>JBJOGJ010000253.1:0-5479 GCA_046048295.1 Pseudomonadota bacterium
GTCGCGTCCGGTCTTTGCAATCAGGGACGGATTGGTCGTCACACCGTCGAGCAGCCCGGTTGCTGCAAGCTCCTTGATTTCCCCCACATCCGCAGTGTCGACAAAGAACTTCATTTGGACTTCCCTTTTGCCCTCGCATCGCCCGACGGGAGCGCTATCCTCGCATTGATTCGAGGGTTTTAGTCGTAAGAGTGCGGTCTTGACCAGTCTAATCGAAATTATGGGTGACGCGGCGCCGGCCGAAACGCGCGTCCCGGTTATGATGCCGGTGGCGCTGGACCAGACTTATGATTACCTCGCCGCCCCTGGCCTTGCGGTCTCGTCCGGCGACTTCGTCATCGCCCAGTTCGGTTCGCAGTCCCGCATCGGCATCGTCTGGGACCGTCCGCTTGGGCCCGAGACCGCTGTCGCGCCTGGACGCCTGAAGGCCATAACCGAGCGCCTCAACGTGCCTCCGCTGCCTGCCGCATCGATGCGCTTCGCCGAATGGGTCGCAGCTTACACGCTCTCCCCTTTGGGGATGGTCGTGCGCATGATGATGTCCGCCAAGGCGGTATTCGAGCCGGTGAAGCCCCGTTTCGGCGTCGCTCTTGCCAACGACGCGGCGGACCCCGGCCGGGTCACCCCGGCCCGCAAGCGCGCCATGGAGATTTCCGCCGATGGCATGGTTCGCTCCAAGGCGGCCCTTGCTGCCGAGGCCGGCTGTACCTCGGGCGTCGTCGATGGCCTCGTCAAGGCGGGTTACCTCGTCGAGGTCGCCATCCCGGAGCGCCGCTGTCCCCGTCCGAACCCGTCCCACGTCACGGTCGACTTCACGGATGCGCAGTCAGAGGCCGTCTACGCGCTCCGAGCGGCCATCGACGCCGGCGGTTATTCCGTCTCGCTGCTCGATGGCGTTACCGGCTCGGGCAAGACCGAGGTCTATTTCGAAGCGGTGGCGCGCGCCGTCGAAATGGGCCGTCAGGTGCTGATAATGCTGCCCGAGATCGCGTTGACCGGCCAGTTCATGAGCCGCTTCGAGGCCCGTTTCGGCGCTCCGCCCGCCGAATGGCATTCAGCCATGTCGCCCGCCGAGCGTGGCCGCATTTGGCGTGCCGTCGCCACTGGCGAGGCTCGCGTCGTCGTCGGCGCCCGTTCCGCCCTCTTCCTCCCGTTCGCTGACCTTGGCCTGATCGTCGTCGATGAGGAGCACGACCAGGGCTACAAGCAGGAGGATCGCGTCCAGTACCAGGGCCGCGACATGTCTGTCGTCCGCGGCCACCTCGGGAATTTCCCCGTCGTGCTCGCCTCCGCGACGCCCGCCATCGAGAGCCACGTAAACGCCCGTACCGGCCGCTATCGCCATATCGTCCTGCCCGGCCGCTTTTCCGGCACCGAGCTGCCGGAGGTAGGCGCGATCGACCTGCGTATCGACCAGCCGGAAAAAGGCACCTGGCTTGCGCCGCCGCTCGTCACGGCTGTCGAGCGCACGCTCGCCGCGGGCAAGCAGTCCCTGCTCTATCTGAACCGCCGGGGCTATGCGCCGCTGACGCTCTGCCGCAAATGCGGCCACCGCGTCGAATGCCCTCAGTGCACCGCCTGGCTCGTCGAGCACCGCTTCCGCAAGCGCCTCTGCTGCCATCATTGCGGCTTCTCGCTTCCTGTTCCCGAGAAGTGCCCGAAGTGTTCGGAGGAAGGCACCCTTGCCAATTGCGGTCCCGGCGTCGAGCGCATCGCCGAGGAAGTCGCTGCGCGCTTCCCCGATGCCAGGACGGTCATTCTGTCCTCCGACCTGATCCCCAGTCTGATCGAGATGCGCAAGATCATCGCCGAGATAGAAGCCGGCGAGGCGCAGATCATCATCGGAACCCAGATCGTCGCCAAGGGGCACCACTTCCCGGACCTTGCGACTGTCGGCATCGTCGACGGTGACCTTGGCCTCGGGCAGGCGGACCCGCGCGCTGCCGAGCGGACCTTCCAGCTCCTGCATCAGGTCACCGGCCGCGCCGGCCGCGAGAAGACCCGTGGCATTGGCCTGGTCCAGACCCATATGCCGGAGCACCCGGTCATGCAGGCCATCATATCCGGAGATCGCGATGCCTTCGTCGAGCGCGAGATCGCGCAGCGCCAGATGGCGATGCTCCCGCCCTATGGGCGTCTCGCCGCCGTCATCATATCCTCCCGTGACAAGCAGCTGTCGGAGGTCTTCGCCGCCGAGGTTGCCCGCGCTGCGCCCCGCGCCGACCGCATTGGGGTGCTCGGCCCGGCGGAAGCGCCAATCGCCGTCGTCCGCGGCCGTTACCGCTGGCGCCTGCTCGTCAAGGCGCCCCGCGAACTGGACCTCCAGGCCTATATGCGCGCGTGGCTCGCTCAAATTCCCGCGATCAAGGGTGATATTCGCCTCGCCGTCGACATAGATCCCTATAGCTTTCTATAGCCGTTGCCTGCGCCGGCCTGCGGGCAGTCACATAAGGAGGGATCATGAACCCGAAGACGACGCGCCTGGCATTTCCCGGCTCCGGCGGCGGTGAGCTTGCCGCCGCCCTCGACATGCCGGTTGGCGCGCCCCGCGCCTATGCCCTGTTCGCGCACTGCTTCACCTGCTCGAAGGATCTCCACGCCTCCCGCCGGCTCTCCGCCGGCCTTGCTGCGCTCGGCATCGCCGTCCTGCGCTTCGATTTTACCGGCCTCGGCAATTCCGAGGGCGACTTCGCGAGCACCAATTTTTCCTCCAACGTCGAGGATCTCGTCCGCGCCGCGGATTATCTTCGCACCAACTATGCCGCCCCATCGATACTTATCGGCCATTCGCTTGGCGGCGCCGCGGTACTCGCGGCTGCAGGCGAGATCCCCGACGCGAGAGCGGTCGTCACCATCGGCGCGCCAGCCGACGTCGGCCACGTGCTGCACAACTTCGGCACGTCTTTGGACAGGATCCGCGAGGATGGGGAAGCCGAGGTCACGCTCGCCGGTCGCCGCTTCAACATTCGCCGCCATTTCATCGAGAACGCCGAGGAGCACAGGCTGTCCGATCGGATCGCAAGGCTCGGCAAGGCGCTTCTCGTCATGCACGCGCCGCTGGACCATACCGTTGGCATCGACAACGCCACCAGGATCTTCACCGCCGCCAGGCACCCGAAGAGTTTCATTACCCTCGATGATGCCGACCACCTTCTCTCGCGACCCGAGGATGGCAACTATGCCGCTGGCGTTATCGCAGCCTGGGCCACCCGTTACCTGCCTGCCGTCGAGGAGCCGCCGGTCGACAAGGGACTGAGCGATCACCAGGACGTCCTGGTCCGCGAGACCGGCGAAGGGCGCTTCCAAAATGCCGTCACGATCGGGCGTCACAATCTGCTTGCTGACGAGCCTGTGGCCGTTGGTGGCATGGACTCCGGGCCGAGCCCCTACGACTACCTCTCCATCGCGCTGGGCGCCTGCACCGCCATGACATTGCGCATCTATGCCGGCCACAAGAAATTGGAACTCGGGCGGATCGGCGTGACGGTCAGCCATGGCAAGGTCGCCGCCGACCATTGCGACGACTGCGGCAAGGCCGCGGATGGCCGGGCGGGCAGGATCGATCGATTCGAGCGCGTCATCGAGATCGAGGGCGGCGCCGATCCCTCCCTGCACGCGAAACTGCTCGAAATCGCCGACAAGTGCCCCGTTCACCGGACGTTGGAGGCGACCTCGGCCATCGTCACCAGAATTGGCGAAGTTTGAGCTACAGGCTGTTCAAGCGCACGGTGAGCGCGTAGGGTCCGCCGTCCCCGCTCTCCGTCGCCACCATAGATGACCGCCAAGCAATCCAGTCCATACAGAGGCAACCCGGGCTTCGCCGACTACGGCCTCTTGGTTCTCGTATCGGCGGTTTGGGGCTCGAGTTTCCTGTTCATAAAGATCGGTGTCGCCGACCTGCCGGCGATACCGTTCACCACCCTGCGCCTGATCCTCGGCGCAGCCGTCATGCTCGCCATCGCGCGTTACATGCGCGAGCGCATCTTCGGCATCGGACTTCCCTGGAGCTTCATCTGGCTTTCCGGCTTTTTTGGCAACGCGCTTCCATTCATGCTGATCGGCTGGGGTGAAGAGCGCATCGACAGTGGCCTGGCAGCCATCCTGATGGCCGTTTCCCCGCTTGCGACCGTGCTGCTGGCACACGTCTACACGCGTGACGACCGTCTCACCGCCGGCAAGGTGGTGGGCGTCGTGCTCGGCATTCTCGGCATCGTTGTCCTGATCGGCCCGTCGAAGATCACGCAGATAGGTGGCGACGTCGTGCGCCAGCTCGCGGTTGCGGCGGCGGCCGTCTGCTACGGCATCAATGTCCTGATTACGCGGGAGATTCAGCGGCGCACCTCTGCCGCCCCGACTGCCCTGGTCGCTGCCGTCATTCTCGCTTCGGCTTTGATAATGATCCCCTTTCAGGTCCTGCTGGCCTCGCCCGTGCTGTCCATCCCCTCGTGGCCGTCCTTCACCTCTGCACTCGTCATGGCCGTTTTCCACACCGCCGCTGCAACCATCCTGATGTTCGTCCTGATAGAGCGCCAGGGCCCGTCGTTCTTCGCGCAGGTCAATTTTCTGGTCCCGGTGTTCGGGGTGGCCTGGGGCATTCTCGTGCTTGCCGAGCGCCCTGAATGGACGGCTTTGCTGGCCTTGGCCCTCATCCTGCTTGGCATGGCGGCGGCACGCCGGCGGACAGGTTAACCCAGTCCAGCGTCTGGTCCTGCGCCAATCCCGCAATAATGCGGCATTCCGTGTCGGCGGTGCGGGTTGATGCCCCTCGGATCGCATGATAAAGCACCAACCGTCTTCCTTAGGATCTCGCATCCTCCGGACTATCCGGACTCGCGGTTTGATTTGCCTGCCGCCAGGCCGATATCGGTGGCGGGTCCAAGCTCCCAACCTCAACGCATGAGAGCGTTCGACGTGGCGACTGATGATCCAATCATGGCCAGCGTGGCCGGGCGGTACGCGTCTGCCCTGTTCGACTTGGCAACTGAACAGAACCAGACTGTGGCGGTGGAGCGGGACCTCACGTCCTTCCAGGCTCTCCTTGAGGAGAGCGAGGATCTGCGCCGCCTCGTCCGCAGCCCCGTGTTCTCGACCGACGAGCAGTCGAAGGCCATCGCGGCCATCGTCGACAAGGCCGGCGCCGGCGAGCTCACGTCGAATTTCCTGCGCCTGATCGCTCGCAACCGCCGGCTGTTCGCGCTGCCGGACATGATTCGCGCCTACCGCTCCATGGCGGCTCGCGCTCGCGGGGAAGTTGATGCCGATGTTGCTTCCGCCGTACCGCTTACCGAGCAGCAGCTGATCCAGCTGACTGACACGTTGAAGGCTGCCGTCGGCAAGGACGTCAAGATTCACACGCGCGTCGATCCTTCGTTGCTCGGCGGCCTCGTCGTCAAGGTCGGAAGCCGCATGATCGATAGCTCGCTCGCCACCAAGCTCAACAGTCTCAAGACTCGTATGAAAGAGGTCCGCTGATGGAAAT
>JBJOGJ010000254.1:0-5479 GCA_046048295.1 Pseudomonadota bacterium
GCTACCGCGATAACGCGTCCATGCACGCTTTCCCGCGCGGCAGCGAGCACCGCGCCGATCTCTACGGGATGATGCCCATAGTCATCATAGATGGTGACGCCGTTCCAGGAGCCGGTGACCTGGAAGCGCCGCTTGACGCCGGGGAAGGTGGAGATCGCCTGCCTGATGGTGTCGTCCGGTATTCCGGCCTCCGCTGCCACCGCGATCGTCGCGAGCGCGTTGAGGGCATTGTGCAGGCCCGGCACCGGGATACGCCAATTGTGCAGGCTTCGCGCACCACCGGCAACGCGCGACCCGAGGTCCGCATCGAACAGCGTCGCACCGCCCTCGAAGCGAACGTCGGTGAGCACCATGTCGGCGGATGGCTTCATGCCATACGTCACCAGCCTGCGGCCGTCCCGGCGCAGCTTGAGCTTGTCGATCATCTCGCACACCACCGGATGGTCCACGCACGTCACCGTCAGGCCATAAAACGGAATGTTCTGATAGAATGCCTCGTAGGCGCGATGCATGTTCTCGACACTGCCGAAATAATCGAGGTGTTCCGGATCGATATTCGTCACGATCCCGATCTCGGTCGGAATGCGGATGAAGGTGCCATCGGACTCGTCCGCCTCGACGATCATCCATTTGCCCTTGCCGAGCCGCGCGTTGGACCCCCAGCTGTTGATGATCCCGCCCGTGATGACGGATGGATCGAGCTTCGCCGCCTCGAATACATGCGCGAGCATCGAGGTCGTCGACGTCTTGCCGTGCGTCCCGGTCACCGAGATCGTCGCGTAGAGGCGCATGAGTTCGGCGAGGATTTCAGCCCGGCGGATGATCGGCAACCCCTTGGCACGGGCCCCCTCGAGCTCCGGGTTTCCATCCTTCACAGCCGTCGAGATCACGACATAGCGCGCGCCAACGAGATTGACGGCATCGTGGCCGACGAACACGCGGATGCCCTTGTCGCGCAGCCGGCGCACGTTCGCGCTGTCCTTCTGGTCGCTCCCCTGGACGACGAAGCCCTTGGCTGCCAGCAGTTCGGCTATAGCGCTCATGCCGATGCCACCGATGCCGACGATGTGAATGGTGCCAAGGTCTTGGGGCATTTCCATCGAGGAGTTCCTTCGTTGAACGGGCCAGCCGATGCCGGACCCAACGCAATCTACGCCAATTCTTTCCAGAATGAACGTTTGTTCATCCCGGTCGAGATTGGATCATGCCGACGACGACATCGGCGAACCTGCTCACGGCGTCGGGCCTTCCCTGCTGGCGCGCCGCTTCCGCCGCGGCCACCAGCATGTCGGGATGCGACATGAAGCCGGCGAGCATTTCCGCCACGTACTCCGGCGGCAAGTCCTTCTCCGGGATACACCAGCCGCCGCCCGATTCGGCAAGCTTGGTTGCATTTTGCAGCTGATCGTTGTCAAGGGCATGCGGCAGCGGTACCAGCACCGCGGGACGCCCGAGCACCGTTAGCTCCGCCACCGTCGAGGCGCCGGCACGTCCGATCACCAGGTGCGAGCTTGCCATGATCTCCGGCAGGTCCGCAAAAAAGCTGGACAATTCGGCATCGACGCCCAGTTCGGCATAGACCTGCCCCACCCGTTCGATGTCCTCCGGGCGGCATTGCTGAACGATCCTGAGGCGGCGGCGATCCTCTTCGTACATCAACTTGACCGCTGCCGGGATGCAATCGGAGAAGAACCGCGCGCCCTGGCTGCCGCCGAACACCAGCAGCGAAAATGTCCCCTCGGCTTCCGCCGGCACATAGGGCGCGGCCGCCGCCCGTATTACCGCATCGCGAACCGGGTTGCCGACGAAGTGCACCTTGCCTGCTGCGCCATCCGGCACCAGGCTCACGCTCTCGAACGACGTTGCGATGCAATCGACACGGCCTGCCAGCATCCTGTTGGCGCGACCGAGAACGGCATTCTGCTCGTGCAGGATCGTCGGAATCTTGAGCATCGAGGCGCCGAGCAGGGGCGCAAAGCTCGGATACCCCCCGAACCCGACCACTGCGCCCGGCCTGATCTCGCGCAACAGGCGGCGCGCCTCGCGGAGCCCCTTCAACAGCGTCCAGCTCGTCTTGGCGAACGCGATCGGCGAACGCCCGCCAAGTGTCGCAGCCGGTAGCCGGTAAGTCGCGCGCGCAGGAAAGTCCGAGCCGTATTGGTGACCGCGCATGTCCGTCATCAGGTCGACGGCGTAACCCCGGCGGCCCAGTTCCTCGGCCAGTGAAACCGCAGGAAAAAGGTGCCCCCCCGTTCCCCCTGCGGCCAGTACGACACTCGGCATGCTCACGATGCTCCAGTCCCCACGCGGCCCTTGCCGCCCTCCACACCTTCCGGTGTTGCCACCAATCCAGGCGAATTCATGTACTCGCGTACGAAATCTGCGCGCATGAGTGCAAGCAGCAGTCCGAGCGTGACCGAAATGCCAATGAACGACGAGCCGCCCGCAGACACCAGAGGCAGCGTCATTCCCTTGGCAGGCAGCAGGCCGACGTTGACCGCCATGTTGACGAACGCCTGCAGCCCGATCGACAGGGCAAGCCCGACGACGGCGAATTGCTGGAACAGGTTGCGCAGGTGCGCCGCCCGCCAGAGGCAGCGGAAGGTCAGCAGGACGAACAGCGCCAGTATGCCGAGACAGGCGAGCACACCGTATTCCTCTGCGACCACCGCGAAGATGAAGTCCGTGTGAGCGTCGGGGAGCACGGTCTTGATGGTGCCTTCACCCGGCCCCCGCCCGAAGAAGCCGCCTTCCACGAACGAGCGATATGCCTGCTCGGTCTGTGAATACATGTTGGGCGAGGACGACAGGAACGAATCGATGCGCCAGCGCACATGGTCGAATGCCATGTAGCCGGCGGCGAGCCCGGCCACCGCGACGACGCCGAACCCTGCAAGCAGCAGCAGCGAATGTCCCGAGAGCAGGAACAGCGCCCCCCAGACCGCAGTGATGAGCACGGCCTGCCCCATGTCGGGCTGCAGCGCCAGCAGCGCGACGAAAAGCACATAGAATATGACAGCGAGACCGAATGCGGGCACGTCCTGTCGTGAGCTGTGCTCGCTGAGCGCCCAGGCGGACAGGACGACGAACGCGGGCTTCGCGAATTCGGAAGGCTGCATCGAAAACCCGGCAAACCTGATCCAGCGCCGCGCCCCGTTCACCTCGTCGCCGAATACCAGCAGTGCTGCCATCAGGAACACGGAGACCATGAAGAGCCCCAGTGCCAGTCGCCTCGCCTGCCGCGGGTTGAGCAGCGACACGCCGAGCATGACTGCCCCACCGAGCACCGCGAAAATCATCTGCCGCTCGACGAAGTGAAAGGCAGGCAGTCCCTTCTTTAGGGCGACCGCAGGGCTCGATGCGAGCGAAAGCACGAGGCCGATCCCTGTCAGCACCAGCGCAACCAGCAGGACCACGCGATCGACGGAGAACCACCACTCGGCGAGTGTGCTGCGATCGTCACGCGAGATCCGCATCAGCGTCTCCCGCTTGCCCCGGTTTCGACACCGGGAATGGTCGCGACCAGGCGCCTGAATACATCGCCACGGTCCTCGAAATTCTTGAATTGATCGAAGGAAGCGCACGCCGGCGAAAGAAGCACGACGGCCTCCCCGTCTGCAGCTCGTGCCGCATCGCGCGACGCCGCCGCAAGAGCCGCCTCGAGCGTGCCGGACAGCTCGAATGCCGCCCTGTTTTCGAGCACTGCCGCGAAGTCCGCTGCCGCCTCGCCAATGAGGTACGCCTTGGCGATCCGCGAAAACAACGGTGTGAGCGGTTCGATGCCGCCTTCCTTCGCCTGTCCGCCTGCGATCCAGTAGATATCGCGCTGCCAACTGAGCAGTGCTTTCTCCGTACTGTCTGCGTTGGTGGCCTTGGAATCGTTCACGAAAACGACGTTCCCCAATCGTCCGACCTGTTCCATCCTGTGCGCCAGCCCAGGAAACGACTTCAGCCCGGCCTCTATATCCGCATCGCCGCACGAGCAGAGACGTGTTGCGGCCACGGCCGCCATGGCGTTCTGCGCATTATGGGTCCCCCGCAGCGACGCGATTCCGGCGAGTTCGAACCGCGTACCATCCGGGGCGCGCACTCTGCTGCCATCGAGCCGGTAGTCACCCTGCCCGGGCACCAGCGACAGCGCCGTCGCGGGCCGCACGCCCGAATGGACCCTCTTGTGAATGGAACGGGTGACCTCGGCATCCACCGACACGATCGGGTATTCAGCCGCCGCCACCAGCCGTTCCTTGACCTCTGCGTAGTGCTCGAACGTCCCGTGCCGGTCGATGTGGTCCGGGGTAATATTCAAGAGCACGCCGATCGTCGGATCGAGCGTTGGTGCGAGATCGACCTGGTAGGAGGAAACCTCGATCACATAGACGCGCTCCGGCGCCGGCTGCTCGAGGGCCAGGATCGGCACGCCGATATTGCCGCCCATCTGCACGTCGAAGCCTGCCTGACGGAGAATGTGTGCGGTAAGCGCCGTCGTCGTCGACTTGCCGTTCGTCCCGGTGATGGCGATGAAGCAGCAATCCGGTGCGTGGCGCCGCCGCTCCCGGCAGAACAGCTCGATATCGCCGATGATCTCCACACCTGACGCATTGGCGCGTTCGACCGACCAGTGCGGTTTGGGATGCGTCAGCGGCACGCCAGGCGCCAGGACCAGTGCAGCGAACCGGCTCCAGTCGGCGTCGCGAAGGTCGCGGATTTCGACTCCTTCGGAGCCTGCCGCTTTCCTGGCCGCCTCCTTGTCGTCCCAGCCGACCACGTGCGCACCGCCCGCCACGAGTGCCTTTGCCGTGGCGAGTGCCGCTCCGCCGAGGCCGAGCACGGCAACGATCTGGTCGGCGAATGTCGTGACGGGAATCATGACGTCATTCTACACCGAGTCTCGCGCCGGCGATCACCCGCAATTCACCGCAGCTTCAGCGTCGTCAGGCCGACCAGCGCCAGGACGACCGAAATAATCCAGAAGCGCACGACAACCGTCGCCTCCTTCCATCCCTTCTGCTCGAAGTGATGGTGCAGCGGCGCCATGCGGAAAACCCGTTTTCCAGTCAGCTTGAACGACACGACCTGTATTATGACCGACAGCGTCTCGAGCACGAACAGCCCGCCGACGATGGCCAGCACGATCTCGTGCTTGGTTGCAACCGCGATCGCGCCGAGCGCCCCGCCGAGCGCCAGCGAGCCGGTGTCGCCCATGAAGATCATTGCCGGCGGCGCGTTGAACCAGAGAAAGCCCAAGCCAGCCCCGATCAAGGCACCGCAGATGACGGCGAGTTCACCGGTGCCCGGCACGTATGTGATCTGCAGGTAGTTGGCGAAGTCGACGCGGCCAGAAAGGTAGGCGATCAGCCCGAACGTGGCGGCTGCGAACATCACCGGTACGATGGCCAGGCCATCGAGGCCGTCGGTCAGGTTCACGGCGTTGCCCGCCCCCGCGATCACCAGTATCCCGAGCAGAATGAAGAACGGGCCG
>JBJOGJ010000255.1:0-5467 GCA_046048295.1 Pseudomonadota bacterium
CGGCTCCCGAACGCCGCAAGCTGAAGGGGCGGATCGTGCCAGGGGCGGACATCATGATTCGGAGACTCCTGAGCATCGGCTGATGAGTCTCCGAACGATAATCGTTCGCATTCGTGAATGCAAAAAAAACGGCGCCGTGCTCCGCGGCCACCATCCCTCCGCCTGAGGGTCTTCCCGCCGTTTGGGCCGCCCCAGGACTGCCGGTTCACTGGGAACCGGCAGCCCGGACAGCAGGTTGGTTGTCAGATCAGCGGAACAGCCGGCGGTAGTTGCCCAGTTCGAAGAACCAGGACTCGCCGCTCCAGTCTTCCACACCATCGTTGTCGGTGACCACGAAGGTGCGGCCGTTGTCGAGGATGGCCACGCCTTCCGGCTTGTCCGTGATCAAGCCGTTGTTGGATTCCAGCTTCGGCTGGAAGTCGCGCACGGACTTCTCCGCGGCGGAAATCATGCCGTCCTGCCAAGCCTGAGGCTGCACACGCACCAGCGTCTTGAGTTCGGCAAACGCGCCCGTGCGGTTGTCGCGCTCCAGCACCACGAGGCTGCCATCCGGCGCGGTGGTGACCTCGGACAGACCGACCCAGGAAGCATTGACCGGCTTCGCAGCCAGTTCCCAGGCGACGTGCGACCACTGCGCAGTGCCCGTGTCGTAGACCCACAGGCGCGAGCGAAGCGGCTCGCCGGCGCTGTTGAAGCCGCCGTCATCGTCATCCAGGGTCTCGCACTCGGCCGTCGTGTAGTCCCAGCCGCGCTGCTGCGCAACCACCAGGCGGTAGTGGCTGCCACCGGCTGCGGAACCGGGCAGCACGGACACGCCCTCAAAGCCGGAACCCAGCGTGCCACGCTTGGTGCTGGCCTTGCGGCAGGCGAGAACGTCTGCCGGCAAGCCGATTTCCTGCAGCACGGCGCCCGCGGCGTCGATCTGCAGCAGCCGGTTGGGGCGCGAGTCGGTTGCATTGCCCTCGCTGGCGATCCAGCGGCTGTTGTCCGGCGCGATCGCAATGCCCTCGGGGTCGAGGTTGCCGGTGCTGCCGGTAATGACCTGGCTGGACCGGATCATCGCCGGACGCGTCGATGCGTCGATCGTGAACACCCGGCTCTCGCCATAGTACGAGTCCCAGACGGCCTGCATGAGCGGACGATGGCCCGGCAGCGCGACCATGCCCGACAGCGCGGACCAACCGATCGGATTTCCCGCCTCGTCGTTGGTGGAGATGATCTGCGGGTGGCTCGGCTGGCCCGGACGCAGCTGGTAGACAGACACCGCCGAGCGGACGCCGAAGGAGGGGGCATCCTCTTCGCCGCTGACCACCAGCAAGCCGCGCGACGGGATCGCCAGCAGGCCCTCCGGACCCAGAGGAGCCGGCAGCAGCTGCTTGAACTGCGGCTTGCGGTCGGCATCGAGCTCGAACACGGCGACGAAGCTGCCGCGCTCGCTGCCGACGAACAGATAGTCGTGGTCACCATAGCGGCCGTAGGTGATGGACTCCGGCTCCGTGCCCTTGTTCTCAGAGCGGCTCTCAGGGTAGTGGCCGTGGCGCACCGCAATGCGCTCCAGCAGGTTGCCGGAGTCATAGACCACACGGCCTGCGGTATCGAACAGCGAGAAGCCACGGCTGCCGCCGAAGAGGTCGCCTTCGTTGGCCGTGGCCAACAGCGGCTTGTGGTGCTTGCCGCCCGGAATCCAGGTCACGGCATCCGGCTCGCGCGGCACATTGGCCAAGGAGCCCGTGAGGCTGATGCGGTCGTCTTCGACCGTGTCGATGCCATCCAGCGAGACGGTACCCGCCGTGAAGTGGCGCACGACCTCGCCCCTGCGCAGGTCCACGATCGCGATGTGGTTGTTCTCCTGCAGGGTCACGACCGCCTGGTTGCGGTGATTGATGTCGACGAACTCCGGCTCCGGGTCTTCCGGCGCGTAGGCGGCCAACCCGGTCAGGCTGACGTCACGGCGGGACCAGGTGGCCGGGGTCGGTCCGACCAGATCAATGATCGTCAGATAACCCGCCGGCAACTGCGGCAGCAGGCCATCGGCGACGTCTTCGTCGCGTTCATTTTCTATCGCGATGGCGGCGTAGCGGCCATCGGCACTGATCTTCAGCGAGTCCGGCTGACCGCCCAGGTCGATCTGACGCACGATGGTGCGGGTCTCAAGGTCAACGACCACCAGCGTGCCCGACGGGGCGACAAAGCTGGGGCTGGTGTTGACGGCCGCCAGCACGTAGCGGTTGCCGAGCACGGCGACGGAGGTCGGCTCGCCACCCATGGCGAGGGTGCCGGTTGGGACCGGGCTGGCAGGGTTTGACAGGTCGATGAAGCCCAGTTGCCCCATCGGACTGTCGGTGTAGACCAGCGTCATGCCGTCGCGGGTGGCGGCCACGATCTCGGACACCGTAGTCTCGCCGATCTGCTCGGGCAGCAGGTTCAGGAAGTTCGGGAGCGTCGCCACGCGCTGGAAAGAAGCCGGCTTGTGGCCATGGTCGTGCGACGTGCCACCGGCGAGGGCAACGCCCAGGCCGGACATGATGAGCGCGACCGCGGAGGCCACACTGCGTCTGGAACGGGACAGGGTCATGGGGATTCCTTTTTTGGGGTGGAGACTCAGAACGCCCAGCGCACCGTCAGCTGGATGCGGGGACCCGCGTATTCAAACTCCTCTTCGTACTCGTCGTACTTGCGGTCTTCCTGGTCCGCCTGGTTGTCGAACTTGTCGAAGTACTCGCGCTTCCTGGCGTCAAGCAGGTTCGTGCCGGAAAGGCGCAGCGACAGGTTCTTGCCGAAGGTCTTCTCGAAGAAGACTTCTAGGTCAGCGCCGTAGGTGGTTGTCACCTCTTCGGCAAGCACACGGCTGAACGCGTTGCCCTGCTTGCGGTAGCTGGCGCCGAAGGAGGCCGCCCAAGCCGGGATGCTGTGGATGAAACCCAGGTTGTAGACGCTTTCCGCCTGGTTGTTGAAGCGGCGGTCCCCGAGGAAATCCTTCACCTCGCTGTCGAGCCAGGAGTAGTTGAAGAACACGCCCGTGTTCGGCATCCCGAGCACCGTGAGCGGCGAGGACAGATCAAGCTCAATGCCCCACACCTTGCCGTCACCCACGTTGGCAGCGGAGAACACGAAACTCTCCGGATCGAACGGCACCGCGGCAATCGCCTCGGCTTCAGTCACGCCGTTCTCGTCCATGTAGTCGGCAATGTCGTCGTCGTAGGAATCGACCGCGTCCTCGCTCGGATCACCCGTATTGACCAGCTCGATCAGGTCCTGCACATCGCGGTAGAAGACGTTGATGCCGAACACGCCGCGCTGCCCCAGGCGGCGCTCGAAGCCCAGGTCGATGCCGTTGGCCACTTCCGGGTCCAGCGACGGATTGCCGATGAAGTCGTTGTCACCATACTCGCCATCGAGCAGGGCGGGCAGCATGAAGTTGAAATTCGGACGGCGGACGCTGCGCGCCAGCGACAGGCTGACGCGGTTCTGGCTGCCGAGGTCCCACTTGAAGTGCAGCGACGGCAGCAGTTCGCTGTAGCTCTTGGAGGCTTCGGCCAGGTCCTCATCAGGCTCCGGGCGGTAGGTGACGTCCGAGTCCGTCGTCTCATAACGCAGGCCCGCCTCCCAACCCAGGTTGCCGGAGCGGCCGGAGAGCATCACGTAGGGGTCAAGGCGCTGCTCGCTGATGCGGCTGGTGACAATGTTGTCGAGGTCGTAGACAACCGGATCGGCCTGGACGCCGGCCTCGAAGCCGAAGGTCGAGATCAGGGAATCGCGCGACTTGTCGCGGTAGTCCACGCCAAGCTCCAGGCGCGAGCCGCCCAGATCGCGCTTGTGCGCCAGCTTGAAGCTCGTCTCCTTGTCGGTCGCATCGATCGACTCGGCCTCGGCCTCGTGGCTTTGCCACACGCCATCTTCGAAAGCGATCTCCTCTTCCCGGTCGGCACTTGCATCCTCGAAGCGGGCATGGTCGAGATCGAACTCGGTGGTGCCACCGGCCATGTCGAAGCGGTACTCGGCACCAATGCCCCAGTTCTTCTGGTCGACGGTGCCCAAGCCCGGCACATCGGCGTATTCGTCCGCCTCGGCGAAGGTCGGCGCGTTGTACTCCAGCGAGTTCTCGACCGCTTCGCGGTCCGTCTTCACGAAGAAGCCGTCGAGGCTCAGGCGGCCGGTGTCGCCGATGTTGGCCACGTAGGACAGGTTGGCCGAGTAGTCCTGGCCGTCACGGGTGTCCGTCTGGTCTTCCGCGCTGTCGAACTCGCGCTCGACCGGATCGCTGTAGCGGTCGCTGCGCTTGATCTTGGGGTTGTAGCGATCCTGGACGTTGAAGCCGGCAAGGACCCGGCCACCCAGGGCCTCACCCGAGAACACGGCGCCGACGGTCGGCTGTGTCGTGCCGTCGTCGTAGTGGATGCCACCGGCGCGCAGGTAGTTGCCGTCAAAAGTGTAGGCATCGCGCAGCACGATGTTCAGGGCGCCGGCGACGGCATCGCCCGAGCGGTTCGCGCTGTTGCTGCGCAGGATCTCCACCCGCTCAACCATGTCCGCCGGAATGCGGTCGACGAAGAACGAGCGGTCGGCGCCGGCGCCGGGAACCTTCTTGCCGTTGATGAGCACCTGGGTGTAGCCCGGATCGAGGCCGCGCAGTTGCACACCGTCGTATTCGAGGACGTCGGACACGAACACGGCGCTGGTGACGCGCTTGAGCATGTCGCCGACGGTGGTCGGCTCGAAGCGCTGGAAGTACTCGAGGTCGTAGCTGAGGACCGGCGCGGTGTCCGTGGTCCGGTTGCGGTAGACAATGCCGTAGACCACCACTTCGTCGAGATCATCGACAGTCGGTGCTGCAGCCTCTGCACCCAGCACAAACTGGGGTATCGCCGCGGCGACGGCAGCGAGAACGAGCGACTTCGCGCCGCGATGGAATGTTGCAGACATGCTTCAGCCTCAGTCGTTTCAGGAACGTTGCGGCTGCAGTCTGTCGCCTGCACATGTCGGCCTTCTTCCCGGGACGTTACGGGAGTGTTTCAGTCAGGCCAGAAGGAGACAGGTTGCCCCAGGCTTGGCAACCAAGCGGCCAGACCCGGAGGGCCCGGTCTCAAGGCCAGCGCTGTATAGTGGCTTGCACAACTGAACAGCGGAGGGATCGACATGCGCCTGATTTCCGAGTTCAAGCAATTCGCCGTCAAGGGCAACGTGGTCGATCTGGCGGTCGGCGTCGTGGTCGGCGCGGCCTTCGGGAAGATCGTGTCCTCGCTGGTGGAACACGTGGTCATGCCCCCACTGGGCCTGTTGCTGGCCGGCGCGGACTTCAAGGATGCCGCCGTGCGCATCGGCACCAATCCTGCCGGGGAACCGGTACTGCTGAAGTACGGCATGTTCCTGCAGAGCATCCTCGACTTCGCGATCATCGCCTTCGTGCTGTTCATCGCGATCCGCGCCATCAACCGGCTGAAGACGCCCGAGGCCGCGCCCGCGCCGG
>JBJOGJ010000256.1:0-5439 GCA_046048295.1 Pseudomonadota bacterium
GAGTGGACACTCGTCGTGGCTTGCCAGGGTCGGGCCTAGCTCTTGAAGAAGCCGGGTGCCAGCTTGTGGACCTCGTCGTAGGCATCCCAGGGGACCATGTGCTTGCATCCCGTGACGATGTGCATGTCGATTTTCGGGTAGGTAGACTTCAGGAGTTCGGCGCGCTTGCACGCCTCGGCGCGATCCTCGCGGCCGTAGATCATCAGGAGCGGCATCTTCAGTTCCGTCAGGCGCTGCCAAAGCGGCGTCGCCGCCTTCTTCTGTTCCGACTTGTTCGCGGGCTGGCCCTGGGTCAACTGCCAACGCGCGACGTGGGCCTCGAACGGCTTGCCGACGGTGTGGCTGTAGCGGAGGTCCAACTCGGGATCGGTGATCAGCTCATGGTGGAAGAGCTGGCTCTCCATCAGCTTGCGCGTCGTCTCGCGGGTCGGCGTGGAGGGCGGCTTCGAATTATCCTTGCGCTGAGGGATCTCGGACTGGTCGACATCGCTGTCGGGGAGCGGCGGAAGGAGGCTGCCGGTGCCGAGGATCATGACGCTCGAAAAGCGCTCCGGCTCGGCGAGAGCGAGCTGCACAGCCATGCCGCCTGCCTGCGAGTGGGCGAAGAGTGCGACCTTCGGCAGGTTCATTGCGTCGAGAAACTTCAGGACGAAGCCGCGGCGGTAGGGCGTCGTGTGGTCGGCGGGGAGATCGGTCTTGCCGAAACCTGGATGATCGAAGGAGATGGCACGCATGCCGTCAGCGGCGAGACGCTTGATGTTGCGGCGGAATACGTCAGCCGAAGAGCCGAGCGAGCCGCCGTGGAGCAGCAGGACCGGGGTGCCGGAGCCAGCCTCCAGATAGCGGACGCTGAGCCCATCGACGGTGATCCACTTGTCTTGGAGCTCGGGGGCGCTGATCGTTTCCATTGCTGCTTTCCTCGCCGTTCGATTGCCGAATTTGCGCGAACGATAGGCGCACTCAGTTGGACTGGCAAGGGCGGCAGCGGGCCGGTTTACAAGTGCCGGAGCTTGGCTGATAGTATGCGAAACGAATTCAAGCAAGCAAAAGCCGGGACAGGAAAGAAGCAAGGAGACAGGGCATGGCGGCACGCATGCGTTACATTGCGGCAATCGCCAAGGATCCCAAGGCGCTGGCGAAGTTCTATGCCGAAGAGATCGGCATGCAGGAACTGGGGCGGACGCGGGAAGGCGATATCGCGCTCACAGACGGATATTTCAACCTGACGTTCTTCAGGCAACGGCCGGAACTGATCGAGTTCCGGAAAGACGTCGGCCTGCATCACCTCGGATTCGAGGTGGACAGCATCGACGAGGTGCTGAAGACCTACCGTGAGCTCGTGCCGGGAGGTGTCGCCGTGCGGGAGCCGAGCGGGCCCTGCTTCGGGGAAGCGCGCATCTTCGATCCCGAGTGCAACCCGATCAGCCTTTCCGAGCGGGCGTTCGGCGTGCCGGCGGAGAAGCGACAGCTGCCGCGCATCGGGCACATCGCCATGCACATGCTGCAGCCGCAGCGGACGGCGGAGTTCCTGACCAGGATCTTCGGGATGCGGGAGCTCAACACCACGTCCGAGCGGCGGTCGCAGGGCCGCTTCAACTGCTTCATGGGCGATGGCAGCACCAACCTTGCGCTGCATCCCTATTACCGCACGCGGGACGAAGAAGGCTACGCCACCTACAACCGGATCGGCCATGACGGGCAGGAGGAAAGCCACGAGGAGCGCCGCTTCGGCTTCCACCATTTCGGCTACCTGATGCGGGATGCGCACCAGAAGGTGGCGCAACTCTCCGACGGCAAGAACCTCGTCGAGGCGCGCCCCGAAGTCCGTCCCTATGCCGAGTACCGGGTCGTCGATCCGGAAGGAAACGGGTTCGACCTCAGCCAGAACAAAGGCTGGGAGGTGGACGTCGACAAGTGGGAGCGCGTCTCCGACTTCGCCTGACACGAAAGAGAAAAAGCATACAATTTCGGGAGGAATCAACATGCGCCCAGGCCTCAACCTGTGTCGAGCGCTGGCGCTCGCGCTTGGCGTCGGCGGTGCCGGCGCGGCCGCAGCCGCCAAGAGCCCGGCTGAATTCTACAAGGGCTCGAACCTGACGCTCATCATCAGTGCGGGCTCGGGCGGGGGCTTCGACAGCTACGGGCGGCTGCTGGCCCGCCACTACGGCCGCCACGTGCCCGGCAACCCGACGCTGGTGCCGCAGAACATGCCGGGAGCGGGGGGGCTGCGCGCCACCAACCATATGTACAATTCGGCGCCGAAGGACGGCTCTCACATCGCGATCGTGCACAGCGCAATGACGACGGCCTCGATCCTGTCTCCGCACAAGGCGCAGTTCGACGCCACCAAGATCAACTGGATCGGCAATATCGAGGACGAGACTTCGCTCTGCGTCTCGTGGCACGCTTCACCGATCAAGACGACCGAAGACATGATGACGAAGGAGTTCGTCGTCGGCGGAACCGGGGTCGGCGGCAACCTGGAGATCTATCCGCGGGTGCTCAACTCCATCCTCGGCACCAAGATCAAGGTGATCTCAGGCTACAAGGGCGGCAACGACGTGGTGCTTGCAATGGAACGGGGTGAAGTGCACGGGCGCTGCAGCTGGCCGCCGAGCAGCATCCACAGCACGCGACCGGAGTGGATTCCCGAGAAGAAGATCAACCTTCTGCTGCAGACGGGCCTGGCAAAGGAGCCTGGGTTGCCCAACGTGCCGCTCGTCATGGAGTACGTGAAGAACGAGGACGACCGCGTGGTGCTGGAACTCGTCTTCGCTGCGCGCAGCTTCCTCCGCCCGGTGCTGGCGCCGCCGGACGTGCCGGAAGAGCGCCTGGCGGCACTCAGGGGAGCGTTCATGTCGACGATGGCAGACAAGGCGTTCCTGGAGGATGCGAAGAAGCAGAGCCTTACGGTGAACCCAAAGCGCGGCGAGGACATGCAGGCGCAGATCATCAAGCTGCACAAGGCGCCGAAGGCCGTCATCGACAGGGCGATCGCGGCAATGAACCCGAAGTAGGCTCGGGCGGAGCAATCGTGTAGTAAGGCTTCATGACACTCATCGTGAACGCAGAAGACCTCGCGGGGATGATCCCGGCGGAGGACGCCGTCGGGGCGGTCGAAGCTGCCTACCGAAGCCTGGTCGAAGCGCCGCAGATGGGCTCCGTGCATACGCGGCTATTCAATGACGGGCGGCGGGCGACATTCCACCCCGGCGGATCGCCAGCACATGCGGCAGCGGGACTGTTCGCGCATTTCGAGCGCATCAATTTCGGTGGCGCAGCGCAGAGCTACAACGCGATCGGCCGGCGCTTCTACGCAATGTACGACAGCGATACGGCGGAACTCGCTGCGATCATTCTCGGCTCGCTGCCGCTGTTCCCATTCGACGAACCCAGCGCGTTCGGTACGGAAACCGCGATCACCAGCGCCGTGGGAACCAACGTGATGGCGCGGCGCGACGCCAAGGTCCTGGCACTGATCGGGACCGGCCGGCAGGCCAGGCGACATCTCTACCTGACGTGCCGGCAGTTCCCAATCGGGGAGGCGCGGATCTTCAGCCGGAACGCGGACAACGTCAGGGCATTCATCGCGGAGATGTCGGGCTGGGTGGACGTGGCGCTCACGGCGGCGGGCAGCGCCGAGGCGGCGGTCGAAGGGGCGGATATCGTGATGTGCGCGACGGCGAGCAACGTGCCCGTCCTAGATGGAGGCCGTCTGGCGGCCGGGTCGCATGTCACCTCCATCGTCAACGGCAACAAGATCGCCGCCAGGCCCGGCGAGCCCGCGCGCTATCGCCGCGAACTCGATGACGAGACACTGCGGCGGGCCGATGCGATCGTGGCCGTCATGCGGGCTCAGGCAGTCAAGGACGACCAGGGCGACCTCGCGGAGCCGGTAGCAAACGGCATCATTGCCTGGGACGACATCGTCGATCTCGGCGACGTGCTTTCGGGGCGGGCGAAGGGCCGCACGGGGGCCGGGCAGATCACCGTATTCAAGCAGAACAGCGACCAGGGCGTGGGGTTCATGGCGCTCGCGCGGCTCGGCTACGAGAGGGCCAGGGCCGCCGGAATCGGCGTCGAGATGTAGTGGCCACAATTCGGCACTCGGCTGTCCGCTAACCATCCAATTGCGAATGGGCTTGCAAGCTCTCTGCAAACTGTTCTACTTTGTGATTCAAAGTTTCTGCAGGACACCTCATGCGCGATCTCGACAGGGCGCTTGCCGACATCTCCCGGATTCGCGAGCAGCTTGCGGCCGGTACCATGTTCCGCGGTTTCGGGCCGATGGTGATGGCTGCAACCGGTGCGCTTGCCCTATTGACCGCAACCGCGCAGTCCGTATGGCCGGCAACATTTGCCGCGAGCGCGGAGAGCTACCTCTACACATGGACCGCGACCGCCGTACTCGCGTGCATATTGATCGGTTTCGAAATGGTCGCCCGCTCGAAGCGCCATCACGGCGGGCTGGCGGACCAGATGATCTTCAACGCTGTGGAACTCTTCCTGCCGGCGGGATTTGCAGGGGCGGCACTGACAGGCGTCGTGCTGCGCTTTGCACCGGAGGCAGCATGGATGCTTCCCGGCCTTTGGCAGCTTCTGGTCGCTCTCGGCCTGTTCGCAGCGGTGCGCATGCTGCCTCGGACCATTGCCATCGCAGCTGGATGGTATTTCGTTGCCGGGATCGCGGTGCTCATCATCGCAAGCGCGGACAAGGCCTTGGCGCCATGGCTGATGGGGCTGCCGTTCGCCGTCGGGCAGATGCTGATCGCTGTCGTCCTTCACTTTGCTTCCGGAGAAGACAATGGGGAAACCTGACGACAATGCACCCTTCGCCTATGACGGGCTCGACAGGGTCATTCACGAGAAGGCGAGGCTCGGGATCCTTACTTCGCTCGTGGGACAGCCGCAGGGACTCGGATTCCAGGACCTCAAGCAGCTCTGCGGGCTCACCGACGGCAACCTCAGCAGACATCTCGTCGTGCTCGAGGAGGCAGGCCTGGTCTCGGTGCACAAGGGCTATGAAGGCAAGCGTCCGCATACATCCTGCAAATTGACAGCCAAGGGGCGCAAACGCTTCCTCGCCTACCTGGAGGTGCTGGAGCAGGTGGTGCGGGATGCGGCAACCGCGGCAGACGAGAACGATGCCGGGGTACGTCCACTCAAGCCGAAGCTGGCGTGAACCCGGCCAATCTCCGGGAATGGGGAACGGAGGACCAGTTGGTGTTTGGAGATCGTTTTCAACCGTCGGGTGGCCTGCACGTCGCCCTCATCATGGACGGCAACGGGCGCTGGGCAGAAGCGCGCGGGCTCCCCCGGCATGCCGGCCACGCAGCCGGTGTCGAGGCGGTGAAGCGCGTCGTCGAGGCGGCGCCGGAAGCCGGCATCGGCACGCTCACGCTCTATGCGTTTTCATCCGACAACTGGAAGCGGCCGAAA
>JBJOGJ010000257.1:0-5362 GCA_046048295.1 Pseudomonadota bacterium
ATCTCCTGTCCGGTGCGAGCCTGGCGACAGGCATCTACTTCTTCATCAACCGGCAGGAGTTCATCGACCGCATCGCACTGTTGAGTCCCCTGAGCGATCTCGACATTTTTTTTGGCCTGCTGATGGTTTTCCTCACTATTGAGATCACGCGTCGCAGCACGGGCCTGGGCCTCACGGCGGTTGTATTGATCTTCATCGCCTACAATCTGCTCGGGCATAACCTGTCCGGCGTGCTGCAGCATGGCTACATCGACTATGTCCATTTCGTCGACATCATGATCTACACGACCGATGGCGTCATGGGACTGCCGGCACGCGTCGCGGCGACCTATGCCTTCATGTTCGTGCTGTTCGGGACTCTGCTATACTACGCGAAAGGCGCCGATTTCTTCTACGACTTTGCAGCTTCGTTATCCGGCAGATCGACCGGCGGCCCAGCCAAGGTCTCGGTCATCTCGTCCGGCCTCTATGGCATGATCTCGGGCAGCCCCACCTCTGATGTCGTCACCACGGGATCGGTCACCATCCCGGTCATGAAGCGCATGGGCTATCCGCCGGCGATAGCCGGTGCTGTCGAGAGCTCGGCTTCGACAGGTGGCAGCATCATGCCACCGGTTCTTGGCTCGGCTGCATTCCTGATGGCCGAGTATACGGGCATCGAATACAAGGACATCGCGATCGCCGCGCTGCTCCCGGCCATACTCTACTACATATGCGTGTATGCACAGGTTCACTTCATGGCCCACCGCATGGGGCTTGGCGGCCTCGATGCCGAAAGACTTCCGCGGATGCTTCCGACGCTCCGTCGCGGTGGCATGTTCGTGGTGCCGCTCATCGTATTGACCTGGGCGCTCCTCGATGGCTACACGCCGACAATGGTGGCTGTTTTCGGTTCCGTGGCGGTGGTCGCCGTTTCCGTATTCCGCCGCGACACGTTCCTGCATCCGGTGAAGCTCTGGAACGCCCTTGCCGAGACGACCTATCGCATGGTCGCCGTTGCCGGCGCCACGGCTGCAGCGGGCCTGGTTATCGCCGGCATTACCATGACAGGCCTCGCGGCGAAGTTCGCCCACGTGGTCTACGCCATCACCTCGAAGGACCAACTTCTCACGATGTGCGTGGCCGGCGCACTGTGCCTCGTGCTCGGGCTCGGCATGCCGACGCCGTCGGCCTATATCCTGGCTGCGGTGCTCATCGGGCCGCTGATGAACGAGATCGGCGTGAATGTCATGGCGGGGCATCTCTTCCTGCTCTATTTCGCCGTAATGTCGGCGATCACGCCGCCCGTGGCGGTCGCGGCCTATGCTGCCTCGTCGATCGCCGAGGAAAACCCGATGCTGATCGCTCTGCACGCGGTGAAGCTGGCGCTTGCAGCATTCATCGTGCCGTTCGTCTTCGTGTTGGGCCCTGAGCTGTTGTGGCAGGGGCCACTGTGGCAAACCGCTGCTACATTCCTGACGGCGGCAATCGGTCTGGTCCTGTTCGCTGCGGCCATCGAGGGATATGATCGTTGGTGCGCCGGCCCAATGACCCGGGTGATGATGGCGGTGGGCGCGCTCGCGCTGATGGTGCCATTCAAGATCGGTCAGGGCATGGCGATGGGCAGCGGTCTGGCGCTGGTGGCCGCCGCGTTCCTGATTACGAAGGCGCGCGCGGGCAACCGCACCGCCGCAGGAGCCGGTACCTAGCCGCTTCTGCGCCGGAGCTCAGCGCCCCTTCTGTTTCGCCATCACGCCCAGGGTTTTGAGGATGATTTCGACATCAGCCGCGAACCATGTGCCGAGCGTCGCGAGCCGGACTGCATAGGCATGGTCGAAGAGGATCTTCCTCTTCACGTCCTCGATCGAGCTGTCGTAGTCCTGGTTGACTTGCGCCAGCCCGGTAATGCCCGGCCTAAGCCCGAACGTGCGCTCGCCATAGAAGGGGATCTCTCTGTCGAGCATCTTGAAGAAGATCGGCCGTTCGGGCCGCGGACCGACTAGCGACATGTCGCCCTTGAGGACGTTGATGAGCTGTGGCAGTTCGTCGAGACGGCTCTTGCGCAGGAATTCACCGACCCTCGTGACACGCGGGTCGTTGGTCGTCGCCCAGACGGGACCGGAGGCTTTCTCGGCATCCTGGCGCATGGTGCGGAACTTCATCAGATCGAAGACATGGGTCGCTGTCGGCGTGACGCGCCCGACACGCCGCTGCCTGTAGATGACCGGTCCCGGAGATTCGAGCTTGATGATCAAGGCTATCGGGATGGCGACGACGGACAATATAATGATACCGGCAACCGCGCCTGCAACGTCGAATGCGCGCTTTGCCGTAGCCACCCCCCACGGCACGTACGAGAAATTGCTGTTGCTCCTCCATTCGACCGATCGGCTGGGCGTCCAACCGGTATTGCCATGCCCCGTGATGAATTGCATGGCGCCGAGGAAGGATGCGGTGTGGCCTTCGATGAGGTAGCCGAGCCACGCGACGGGGCGCGGAACGGCGAGCTTTCGGTGTGTCATGACATAGGCGGCGAGGGCGAATGCGGAGAGCTCGGCGGCAAGAATGAGCTGGAAAAGCGTACCCGCGCGGAACGCCAGGGCAATCGTCAAGAAGACCGCCAAGATGATCAGGAATGGGATGATTGGCCTCAGCCCCTTCCCCGACAGGAAAAGAAATGCGAGCCACGCGTTCCGGGTGCTGGCAAGGCGCGCGAGCCGTAGCGTCTGCTGCATGTTTCCGGCACCGATCCTGACCCGTCGGCGAAATTCTTGCCGGGCCTCGGTACGCTCGAGCTCGACAGCCACGATCTGCTGGTCGTAGACAGCACGATATCCATTCGCAACGATGCGCATGGGGATGAAGAAGTCGTCGTTTATGGTGTCGGCGGACAGCGGCTGCCAGAGTGGCTTCCGAAAGGCGTAGAAAGCACCGTGTGCCCCCATGGGAGCCGCCAGCGCGGCTTCGTGGAGTTTGATTTCGGTCTGGTAGTTCCAGTAGGCGCGTTCGCCTTCGCTACCGGCCTCAGAGAGGCGGTACGTCCCGCATACGACGCCGACCTTTTGGTCCGCAAAGTGCCGGGCGGCTCGAATGAGTGCATCCGGATCGATGAGGGCCGAGGCATCCGTGAGGGCAACGATGTCGGTTGTCGCGTTGCCGACATGATGGTTGAGGACCGCGATTTTGCCGATATTCCGTTCGTGGATCTCGATTTCCACTTGGAATTCCGAAGGCAGGCGGGACAGCGCCTTGGCCGCGACTTCGTAGGTATCGTCGACGCAGCCGTCGAGAACCAGAACAACATTCAGAAGGTCGTTCGGGTAGTCGAGTTTCGCCAGATTCTCAAGCTTTGCAGCTATATAGCGCTCCTCGTTGTGGGCAGGGACGATGATCGTGACGCTCGGCAGCTCGGCCAGGCGGGGCCCCGCAGGCTCTACCTCGGCCAGACCATTCGCGGCGCCTGACAGGCGTTTGCCAGCCAGACTGCGGAGCAGCAGCGGATAGCCGATATGGTGGTAGGCGATCACCAGTATCGTGAGGCAAAGCAGCAAGAAGAGTGTGAGATCGATCGGGTTCACTCGGATATGACCCTTTCATAGGATCTGAGCGTGCCTTCGAGACTGTAGCTGTCCAGCACATGTTGTCGGGATTTCTCCACCGAGGGGGCAGCCTCGAGGATTACGGTCAGGGCATCGGCGAGCGCGGCGGCATCGCCAATCGGAACCAGTCGGCCTGTTTCCCTTGAAACCGCTTCGTCCAGCGCCCCGACATCGGTCGCCACTACGGGTACGCCGCAGGCCTGCGCCTCGAGCACGCTGCGCGGCAGGCCTTCGGCTTTCGACGGCAGACAGAACACGTCGAAGGCGGGCAGGACCTCCTCAAGATCGGCTCGCTGGCCTAGGAAATGAACCCGCCCGCTAAGTCCGAGATTTTTCGCCAGCTCCGTCAGGGGCTCCAATTCGGGGCCGCTGCCTGCGATGGCGGCATCGACGTCCGGTGCGATCTTGACCAAGGCTTCCAGCATCAGCGACTGCTGTTTGACGGTTGCAAGCCGTCCCGCGGTACCGATGAGTCTTCGAGTCTCGGAAAGGCCGAGACGGGCACGCGCCGCCTGCTTGTCGCGCGGACGGAAGCGGTCCGTGTCGATGCCGGGTGGCACGACCGCGATCCTCGCACCAGGAACGATCGCGCGGATGACGTCCCCGGCCTTGGATGAAACAGCGATATGCCGCGGGCGTATGAGCCGCTCGGTGATCGTCAACAGAGTGCGGTGGCGGGGGCTTTCGGAGTAGTGCCACACGTCGTGCTCGACATGGATGATCCTGCCAATGTTGGCGAGGCGAGCGGCGATGCCACCGTACAGGAGTGGCCCGACGTGATGCAGGATGACGGCCCTGGGGGCGAGTGCCCGCAAGCGCCTGGTGAGCCGCAGGACGAGTGAAGGCTCTATTCCCATGCCCTTGGAGAAGGCATCGATCCTGTCCGAGTAGCGATCGAGGGCGCGCCAATGTTCAACGAGCGCTTTCGTTTCGCCCTGAAGGCTGAACACGCGCTGCTCGCTCCCGGCGCCGAGCATGTCGAGAACCAGTGTCTCGATGCCGCCCGGTGCGAGGCGATCGACAACGTGAATAGGCCCCCGTTCATGCATGCGGCAGCTTTGCGAAAAGATCTGCTTATTGTTGAACCGCCAAAACCCGGCGGAGTGTCCGTGCACTTCACAAAAGGCATGACTGGAATGAAATCAAGGTGCGTGCTGAAAGTTGATTAACATCTGACGTCTGAATTGAAGTTTCTATTGAAGAAGAAGCCATGAGTCATTGAAAGTGCGGCTCTTTAGCCTTGGCATGTAGCTCGCCTTGTCTAGCATCGCATGAACGGTCTATGCGTTGTGGGCACTCCAGTTGGAGGCGATCTTGCCCGGCGTGAAGGAATGCGACTGATCCATGTTTAAGAGCGTATTCTCCAACTGGGTACTTCTTGCTGCGACCGTTCTCAGCACATTTTTCATTCTTCCCTTCAATATCGCCTACCTCGGGCAGGAGCAGTACGGAACCTGGCTGATCATTGCATCTTTGGCTGGAACCATCACGCTGCTCTACAATGGGCTGCCGATGGCGGTCGAGCGCTACCTCGCACAAGCATTTGCACGCGGCCAGTCCGACGAAGCGAACCGGCTCATAAGCACGGCCGTCGTCATAATGACGGGTATTGCGGTTGTTGCGGCGATCGTTGCGACAGCAGTCTACGTATTCCTGTCACATGCTTCGCTAGGAAATTTCGGCCAGTCCGCCGACGCACGACTGGCATTGATGCTTGGCTTGGCAAATGCGGTAGCTTTCGTCTGTACTCTGCCGCAGCACGTGATCCTGGCTGCTCACCAGCA
>JBJOGJ010000258.1:0-5360 GCA_046048295.1 Pseudomonadota bacterium
CGGCCATTCATGCCCGCCTCCGCCCCGAGTCGCGGGGGCTGTTTTCCGCCACACTCAATGCTTGCAGAACATCTTTGGAATTTGCGGGAGATTCGCGGGACTCGACCCTGAATTAGGCGGCACTTTGCGGGAGTTCTTGCAACGGACGCCCGTATAAGTTGCTGATATTAAGACATATTTTTCTCAGTTTTGCTTTTTGTAAACCGTTGGTCGGGGGTTCAAATCCCTCAGCCGGCACCAAACGTCAGAATTCGACCTGCCAACCAGAAACGCCTCATTTGAGACCCTTGAGGAAAGCCGCATCCTCGACGATGCGAAGCGCCAGCAGGTCGCTGTCGGTGGTGATCACGAGCGAAGGGTCGACGCGAACGCAAATGCCGCCGAGTGTACCGGAAACGGTGAACGTTCCGAGTTGCACGTAGCGCCCATCGACCTCCGGCAGCTTGAAATACTCCTGGTAGATCTGGTCCCGCTTCTCGAAACGACCGTCGGTTTCCGCAAGGAGATCGTTGTGGCGGTTGAAGATGGATATGTTGGCGCCGCAACGCCCAACGATGGGCTTGGCTACATACCCCTTCCGCAAAAGCGAATCCGTGAGTTCGAATCGAGTTTCCAGCAGATAGGGGTGATCCGGGTAAAGCTCCCACAACACCGGGAGGATCGCCTTGTTACTGGGGATCAGCGTCCAGAGCGGCTCGAAGACCATGACCTCCCGGCGCAGCAGAACGTCAACGAGCCGGGGCGGCCGCTGTAAGCGGCTTCCCAGATCCTCGACCGGCATGGAGGTATCTTCGTCGGCGAGTTCCGCGCGCAGCTGGTCGAGTGCCGTTTCCCAGGCCCAGGTCTTCCATACCCAATTGATGCGAACGCCGTCGCGATCGACGACGCAGCCTTCGTCGTCCCAGCCCAAACCCGAGACGCCCGTGATGATCTTCGTCCGGATACCCGCCGCTTCCATCGCGCTCTTCATATAGAGCGCATGGTAGGTCTCTTCCATGTCCCGGTCCTGCATGATGTGCAGGATTCCATCAACCTCGACATCCGCCCACGCCTCGACCAGCTTCGCATGGAGTTTCGCCCCCGCGCACCGCCCGACCCGGCAGCCGTAGTGGTCGGCCCACCGGCCCTGGACCGTGCCGCATTCCAGATGGCAAGACGCTGAATCGGCATTGTACTCGTAGACCTTGATGCCCTTGGGCGTCATCGAAAAGTCGAACCGGCCGGTAATCATCTGGTTGCGTCTGTTCGCCCACGATTGCCTGATGCGCGACCATAGTGCTGGCGGCAGTTGAAAACGGCGAAGCAGCACGTCATCTTCGAGAACACGGTTCGTCGCGTGCATGAACATGGCGTGCAACTCGTTCGTCGCACGCTTGATCTCCTGGTAGGCCGTGTTGCTGATCGAGAAGAACTTACCAGCGTCCTCGTTCCTGCTGGAGAGTTTGCTGCCTCCCATGCTCTCAATGTAGGCCGCCTCCTCCGCCCGCCCAGGATCAAGCCACTGAGCGCCACTTTCTCCTGTCACATTGCCCATCTGCAAAGTGAAGAGCAGCGGGTCCGGCATCTCGTGCCTCTCAGCATGGGTGTTGCTGTCCGTCTGAATGACCCAGCCGAGGATCGTCGCGTCCGCAAACGTACAGTCGATCCACCAACCACCATCGGCAAGCCGCGTCAGCTTGAGCTCGCGCGACCAGCTCACACCGGCAGGCCAGATCGTGTCTTCCACGTTCTGCTCGATGCACCGCACACGATCGTCGAGAACCTCAGTCACGATCGCCACATGCCCGGTAACATTGAACTCACCGCCTTCATCCCAGACCAGCATGGCTCCAGGCTCTGGCGGCCGCCGCGACCCATTGCGGAAGGACTTCAACGGCCGGCGTTCATCTGTGGCTACGACACGTACCGAGCGGAGCTGGAAGATGTCGTAGGCCATGGCGATGTCGTCAAAGATGTACCCCTTGTTGAGATACGTCCAACGCCGCGCGAGTTCGACGCACTGCCACTTGTAGCCCATGAAGATGCCGTCGATGGCGTTGCGGAACGCCTGCCGGTTCGGCATTTCGGCGCGGTCAATGCTGTCGCGGTCCGACGAATAGACAGCCACGTTGCCGGGCCCGACCCCGAGCAGGGTGCCGAACCTGGCCGGCCGGCAGCCGTGATGATGGTTTTTCAAGTGCATTTTCCGTGGAACAAGAGACAGTTGCAGGACACGGGTGCAGCCTGGTGCTGCTCCCGGCTCCGGGGCCGCAGTTGCCGCGCTGCGGGACTGGGTGATCCTTGCAGTTGGTCCTTGCCGTACGTAAAAATCCGCATTCGGCATTGCCGCGATATAGAACGGGACCACCAAACCGGCAAGGGGCTTTCGCCAAGCCGCATCACGCGGGCAATATGCGATCAATTTGACAACACTGCGGAGTCGCCCTTACCGATGTCGATCCAAGCACGCATACCACACGAGCGGCTCCACCACTTCGTCACGAGCGTCTACGTCCATCTGGGCATGCCCGATGCGGACGCAGAGTTGCTTGCCGACACGTTGGTGCAGGCTGACTTATGGGGGCACCAGTCCCATGGCACGCTACGCACCCCCTGGTATGCCCGGCGCATACTCACTGGGGCCATGGCGGCAGCTACGAGCTGCAATCTTGTTGTTGATGCCGGAGCCGTTGCGGTAGTCGACGGCAATGATGGTATCGGACAGGTGATCACTAAGCGCGCAACCGATGAAGCGGTCCGCCGCGCAAAGGCGCATGGTGTCTCCGCCATTGCGGTCCGCAATTCCGGGCACTTCGGCACCGCCATGTACTTTACGCGGCGCATGGCAGCCGACGGCTGCATCGGCATTCTCACGACGAACGCTAGTCCAGCCATGCCTCCGTGGGGGGGTATCGACAGGATTGTCGGCAACAATCCCTGGTCGATCGCCGCGCCAATGCAGGATGGCAGGGCGATGGTGCTCGACATCGCCAACACCGCAGTCGCCCGCGGGAAGATCTATCTGGCGCGCCAACGCGGCGAAGAAATTCCAGACGGCTGGGCCATGACGTCGGAAGGCGTGCCGACGACCGATCCGGCCGCCGCCATTGCCGGTATGATCATGCCGATGGCCGGTCACAAGGGTTACGGCATATCCGTGATGATGGACGTGCTGTCAGGTGTGCTTTCAGGCTCGATGTTCGGCCCTGGCGTCCACGGACCGTACGAGCCCGCGGCGCGAAGCGGCTGCGGCCACCTCGTCATCGCCCTCGACATCGCCCACTTTCGACCGCTCGACACCTTCCTCGAAGAAATCGAGCGTATGGCCGCCGGTCTGAAGTCGAGCGCGCTGGCAAAGAACAGCACCGGCGTCTTCTACCCAGGCGAGCCGGAGGAAATCGCCGATGCTCATAATCGCGCTTGCGGGATCGAACTCCCGCGCCAGACATTGGACGACCTGAATATCCTCGCCGGCGATATCGGCACTACCGAGCGGCTGACCTACTGAGCCGCTGATACCGGCACCGCGCCGAGTGCCTCCCTGAGCCGGCCGTCGATCCACGCCGCCAAGGCGAGTGTCCGGTCATCCTGGTTTTGACGCCCTATAACCTGGAAGCCGATAGGCAGACCATGGTCACCGGTGAAAAGCGGCAGGTTGACTGCTGGCATGTGCATTTGCGTCCACAAGCGCGCGAAATTCGCCGAATGCACCTTGTCGAGCCCATCGGGGGCCTCGCCCGGCTCACTCGGAGAAATGAAGACGTCGTATTTGGAGTGGAGCGCGTCCATTTCACCACGCGCCGCCGCGAGTTCCCTGGACGCCCGCTGGTAGTCCTCAACTGACAGAGTGCGCACAAACTCTATCCGCGCCCGGTTGTGTGGATTGAAGGCGTCGAAATGGTCCTTTATCTCAGCAGCCAGAACTTCGGCCGCCTCCCAGCCGTTGCTCACCGAGAAGTCCGGTACGATCTCATCGAACCGTTGCGGCAGAACAACTTCCGTGACCTCCGCACCTGCGCCAACGAGAATCCCCGCAACCTTGTCGATCGCCGTTTTCATGGCTGGCTCGACGATATCCCAATTGCTCGTCTTGACGACGCCGACCCGCAACCTGGCACCACGCTCGGGCAATGCAACTGCCCGCTCGCAGGTCTGCACCTGCCTGAACAACAAGAGGTCCTCGATCGAACGCGCAAAGTGGCCGATGGTGTCGATCGAACGCTTGCAGTGCCTGAATGCTCCCCGATCTATGCCGTCGAGACTCGCCTTGTAGCCGTAGACGCCGCAGTTGGCCGATGGCCCGATAACCGAGCCACCAGTCTGTGAACCGGTCGCAAGAGGCACCATGAAATCCGCGACCGCCGCAGCGGAACCGCTCGACGAAACGCCAGGAGAACGCGAGGGATCGTGCGGATTTACGGTGCGGCGGCGGACGGGACAGGCAAACTCCGTGGTCACGGTCTTGCCCATGATGACCATGCCCGCCGCACGGAGTTGCGCAACACACGCAGAATCGATTCCCCAGCGCCGCCCCTGGTACGGCCCGAACCCATGTCCAGTGGGCATGTCGAGCGTATCGAAAATGTCTTTGATACCTACCGGAATGCCATGCAGCGCACTCTTTCTCGGCGTCCGGTCACAAGCCCGAGCCTGGTCCAGTGCATGCTGCGGATCGATATGGTCCCACGCCTGTATTTCCGGCTCACGGGCGGCAATTCTTGCGAGGCAGTCCTCGACAAGCCTTTCCGCAGTCAACGTCCCGTCATCGAGACGGGCCGCAGCTTCAGACGCGGTCAGCGCATTCTGCCCAACTTGTCCCTTCCCTCTCAGGTCACTCATCTCAACTTCCTCGATTGCCAGGCGTCGAGTGGAGCAGCGCCCAAAGATCATCCAGCTTCTCCTGCTCCCCGAGCCGGCGCATATAGCCATGAAGGCGTTGCGCGCGCCCACCATCCATTGCTCGTGTCGCACAGGACATGAACTTTGCCTCCCTGCGGTCTGCAGACATCGGCGTCGTTCGCGTCCCCGCTGGAACGAGAACGGCCTTCTCATGTTGCGTCCCGTTATCGAGGACAACCGTGACACGGCCAGGGCTGACGACGCCCTCCGTCATGCAGTCGAGTTCCTGATCGACGACGACCTCGCACTTATCAGCAAGGCGCCGGACCCGCTCATCGCCAAGCGCCTCATCCGTGAAGGTCGAAATCCCGGGCGGGCCATGGACGAACGTCGAAGCGATGATATAGCGCGGGCAGAAGCGCGAGCTGTCCTCCGACCATGGATAGGCATCTATAGCCCGGTTTTTCGCATGCGTGGTTACGCCGATGATGATCTTTTCGATGCTCTCCGGCACTGGGCGATGCCTGTCGTAAAGGGTCGCT
>JBJOGJ010000259.1:0-5348 GCA_046048295.1 Pseudomonadota bacterium
GTTTGGCATGCGGAGCGGGCAATCGAAGCCAATGCCGCGCTGCTGCAGAAGATCGACGCCGTGGCGCTTGCCGCGGTGAGAAATGAGCTTGCGATTCTGAAACAGGCCTGGCCTGCAGCTAGTCCGCCAGCCAGGCCAGTCAAGACGCATGCGGAGGTACTGGCGGACATTGCCCGGGTCGAGCTTGCGGCAGGTCCCTATCTCTACGGAAGCAAATAGCAATGCGGAACAGACGTCACTGGGGAGAGGCCGGCGTTCTGGCCGCAGTCTTCGTGTTGGCGGTTCTTACCGGATTTGCTGCCGTCGAGTGGCATCTTCGCCCGGTTTCGCCGGCCAGTGCCGCAGACGTTGGTCAGGATACGGAGGCGCTCGATGCGCTCAAGAGGCTCTACCAGCGCCCTCATGCTGTGCCGGTGCCGCCCGACAATATCCCGACGCCAGAGCGCATCGCGCTCGGTGAGCGCCTATTCAACGATCCGCGGCTTTCCGTCAACGACACGTTTTCGTGTGCCACGTGCCATGATCCTGGCCTCTCATTCAGCGATGGTGTCGCGCTGGGCAAAGGCGTCGCCGGCGAGCAACTCGCTCGACATACGCCGACGCTATGGAACGTTGCGTTCGCCAAGGCGCTGTTCTGGGATGGGCGGGCACGGTCATTGGAGGAGCAGGCGCGCGGGCCGATGGAACATCCAAAGGAGATGGCGCAGTCCATCGGCGCGACGGTGACCAAGCTCCGCCGGGATGCAAGCTATGCGAAGGCGTTTGCAGACGCCTTCCCGAACGAGCCGGAGCTTTCGCCAATCAACATCGTGAAAGCGTTGGCGAGCTACGAGCGCACGCTGATATCGCCACCGACCAGGTTCGACCGCTGGGTGAACGGTGACCCGGGGGCTCTCACCCCGGAGGAGATCGAGGGATTCAAGATTTTCAACGGCAAGGGCAGGTGCGCGTCGTGCCACTCTGGATGGGCGTTCACGGACTACGGATTCCACGATATCGGGCTTCCGGCCAGCGAAGACCTCGGGCGCGGGCCGGTGGCGGAACTAGAGAGCATCAACCGCGCGTTCAAGACGCCCAGCCTGCGAGAACTCGTGTGGACCGCGCCCTACATGCACGATGGCTCGCTGGCTTCGCTCGAGGCTGTAATGGACCACTATATCTCCGGCGTCGTCGACAGGCCGACGCGGTCGCCGGACATTCCGTTGAGGCTGGCGCTGACGCCGCGTGAGATTGATAGCATCATCGCATTCATGGAGACGTTGTCGAGCGAGAATCCTCCGAAGCCGGAGGCGAAGATCAAGCTTGCGAGCGGCGCGACGCTTGCGAAGAAATTGCCGGTGATCAAGACGCGGAAGGTCGGCCAGAAGGACAAGGTCTTCGTGCCTGGTCGTGTGGAGATCGGGCTTGGAGAGCCGCTCACTGTGTTGAACGACGACGTCCGGCCGCTCAATGTCACAGTTTTCGCGCCCGAGATGAAGTTCAATTCCGGCGTCCAGGCGTCAGGCGAGAGCACAGTCCTGCGTTTCAAAAAGGCGGGGAGTTACGAGGCGTATTGCGGCATTCATCCCAACATGCGCCTCGAGATCCTGGTGAAATAGGTGAGCGAGCCAAGCCTAGTTTCGGTGCGGCCGTAGCTGATCAATCATCTCCAGGCGGTGGACAATTAGCTTTGGTCGGTCAGCTCGGCGATAAGGACAAGATTGCTTTCTTCGAAAGTGCCGCTGGGGGCGCCTGCGAGAATGCCTTTCATCTTCGGTGACAATCGAATGCGTTTCACCTCCGGCAACTGAAAGCCGAGACGGTCGGCAATCGCCTTCAGGTCGGCGAGGTTGATGCTGCTCTGTGGATCGACGATCATAACGGGGTTCAGAAGGATTTTTGCATCAAGGCCGAACTGCTTGCCGACGTCGACCGAGGCCTCGATGTCCGACATGCCTGTCTCCGCAGTCCAGCCCTCGGCGGTGTAGCCTGCGGCAAGCAAGGTCTCGACCAGCTTTTTGGAACGCAGTTGTTTCGCTTGAGGCGCGTCCTCCCTGACGTAGTGGATGATCTTCACGCCGCGCCTTACCTCGATGTCGGCGGCTCGCAACTCATAGGCTTCGCGGGCCTGTCGCCATTCACCACTGAATCCCGCAAACTGTCTTGCGAGTTCGGATTCCGGGTCCTTCTGGCGAATCTGGGCCGCGAGCTTGTCGATGATCTGGAAACCCGAGTTCAGCAATTCGATGCGGTTGCGCATGTGCAGAATGTCGGCCTTGGTCTTCAATGCCTGCTCATGGAGAAACTGGGTAGACAGGTCGATGCCTTCCTTCATGCGCTCGAGGTTCTTCGTCGCCTGCTCCACTTTCGGGCCGGTCTCGCTAATCACGCGTTTGACCATGTCGGCTTCGCCACGCAGCTTCACAAGTTCCTGCTGGGCCGTCATGCTCATGGCAATGACCTGCTCGCTTTGAATGCGGAGCGTCTCGACGCGCTGCTTGGCCTGCTCACCGGCGGCCTGCAAAACACTGATCTTCTGCTCGACGGGCGCCTTGGCGATGCGCTCGATGTGGCCTTCGACAAGCAGTTTGATGCCGACGAAGCTGCCGGAAACGATTATGAAGCTCAACACGGTGGTGAGAATTGCCAAGCGGATCTGTGCCCAGCCCAGGATGTCGTCCTTTATCTCGGACAGGATCTTAAACTTATAGAGCGCGAGGTGCTCATCGGACAGCATCGGCCGCTGCTCGGCCTGGCCTGTGGATGTACCAGCCGGCGACATAATGTGCCTCCAATATGACTGTTAACGAATGCAGCGGGCAACCACCCAAGCGTGCCTCCTAAACCAGGATATATCAAACAGAGACGCCGCGCAGATTTCTCTGGCGACGTCAGGGGCCCGGCGAGCCCCCGGCAAGGAAGAATTCGATACTAACGGTGGTGGCGTCCGGTCAGCACCTCGGGTTGTGCCGAGGGCAGGCGACTGCGTCGGAACTCGTTGCAACCGGCACGACGCTGGTCACGGCGACTGCAAGCATGATTACGAGCAACAGTTTGTTCATCGTCATTCCCTGCGATTTCCTGCACGAGACGCGGCCGAATCCATCCGAGCGACTCTGCATCTGCTCCTAGCTTCGTAAGCTATAGCACAAATTTGGCGATTTTTGTACCCGTTGGCGGATACCTTTCGATATGCTGGCGTTTATCTAGTCTTTCGCGAGCTTGCCTGCGGTCCGGTTCTCGAAATCGGAGGCGCTGTGGCGTTCGTGGAGCTGGTTCTTCAGGCTGCCAGAGGCTCGGTTGACCATGCGTCCGCGGATCACGGCCGGCCGCTCGGCAATCGTGTCCGCCCACCGGAGGACGTTTGTGTATTCATGTGTCGATAGGAACTCGCCGGCGCCGTAGAGCTTCCCGCGTGCAAGCTGACCGTACCAGGGCCAGATGGCCATGTCGGCGATCGTGTATTGACCGCCGGCCATGTATTCATTGGCAGCCAGGTGGCGGTCGAGGACGTGAAGCTGGCGCTTGGTCTCCATGGCGAAACGGTCGATCGCGTACTCGATCTTGACAGGTGCATAGGCGTAGAAATGGCCGAAGCCGCCGCCCAGATAGGGGGCGCTGCCCATCTGCCAGAACAGCCAGTTGAGAGCTTCCGTTCGGCCTGCAGGATCGGTTGGCAGGAAGGCCTGGAACTTCTCGGCAAGGTACAGAAGGATCGAGCCGGATTCGAAGACGCGGCAGGGTGAGGGCGTGCTTCTGTCGACGAGAGCGGGTATTTTCGAGTTGGGATTGATCTCAACGAAGCCCGAGGAAAACTGATCGCCCTTGCCGATATCGATCATCCAGGCATCGTATTCGGCGCCTTCGTGACCGAGTGCAAGAAGCTCTTCGAGCATCACCGTGACCTTCACGCCATTGGGGGTCGCGCGGGAGTATAGCTGGAGCGGGTGTTTGCCAACGGGCAGGACCTTTTCATGCGTGGAGCCGGCGATGGGCCGGTTGATGGTGGCGAACTTGCCGCCGTTCTCCTTGTCCCATCTCCAGACCTTCGGCGGGATGTAGGGGGCATCGTTCATGGTGCTGGTTCCCTTCCGTGAAAGAGCGCTAAGCGGTGCGCGTGGTCCTGCGCCATCATTCTCGCAGCGTCGCGGAGAGGACAACACTTTTCAGCAGCGGGAGGTTCTACGCCGTCGGCTTCAAAGGGGATGGGGCTTGAGAGGGGGCGTCACTTTCGACGTTCAGACCGGACAGTGCAATCTGCCGGTCAGCACCCAGCTGGTCGGCGATGTTTTCGAGGCGCTCACGATGCATGGCTTCTGCAATGCGCACAATCTCCTGTTCCGCACGGGAAGTGCGCGCAGCTTTCGTCATCGCATGTGCAATAGCCGTAAGGCGGTTCATGTTTACCCCGGAGGTCGGTCGATTCAACTCCAACAAAATACAACGGATCTCCTGACCATCCGTGTTAGGCCGGGGGCTAGTTTTCGACTAAATCGGAGAAACTTTGCATCAAATTCGACGCTATTTCTTCGGTTTGCGTTTGCCGATCGATGCCTTGGCCGGATGTGCTGAGACAGCGAGCGTGGCGTGTGCCGGCCGTATTTCTGTATTGGCCGGAGCGATGGCAATCTCAATGAATCAGAGAGGCTCGACGATGACCGGCATTCCGCCTTTCGGGCGCAACGTGATCCGGCTGATCGGCTCGGGTGCGTGGCAACCGTCCCAGGAGAAGCGGGCACCGCGAACCAGGGTGGCGAGAAGCACTTTTGCCTCGACCATGGCAAAGGACATGCCGAGGCAGATGCGGGGACCGGCACCAAAGGGCATGTACTGCGTGCGGGCAAGATTTTCCTCGAATTCGGGTGTGAAGCGTTCCGGGGCGAAACGGTCCGGGTCTGCCCACAGCATGCGATGGCGGTGCAGGGCAAATATCGGGATGATGATGAAGCTGCCCGCGGGAAGCTCATGTCCTGCAAGATCAACGTCTCTGGTTGGCATGCGCATCATGACGGGAGCAGGTGGGTAGAGGCGCAAGGCCTCCTTCAAGATCTGGCTGGTGACAGGGAGGTGCTCGACATGATCCGATGTGAGGGGGCTGTCACCAGCTATCGCGCGAACCTCCTCGCGGATGCGGTCCTGCCATTCGGGGGCGCGGGATAACAGGTAGAGCGACCAGGTCAGGGCCTTGGCCGTTGTCTCGTGGCCTGCCTCGAGAAGCGTGAGGAGATTGTCGACCAGGCGATCATCGTCCATGGGTTCGCCGGTTTCCGGATCTCGGGCGGCAAGAAGCCGGGCGAGCAGGTCCTGCGGCAGGTCAGCGGCGGTCTCTACCTCGGTGCGGCGGCGGCGGACGATATCGAGCACCGCTT
>JBJOGJ010000260.1:0-5338 GCA_046048295.1 Pseudomonadota bacterium
GCTGCGATGTCGCTGAGCTCCGCCGTCGCGAGGATTGCTTCGTGGAGCTCGACATTGGGGAGGTAGAGGCGGTTCGTATGCCGGTTGTTGATCTCCTTGATCGTGTCTGCCTCGTAGGCCCACAGCCGGACCTGACGACCAGCCAGCGCCATGGTCTGTGCCAGCGCGGTGCCCCAGGCTCCACCCCCGATTACACCGACTGAGTTGATCGCGTTCGTTGTCATGCTTTTGCACCCAGTCGCCCAGCGCCGAGCACCGGCTTGGCCATGTCGTCGAGCGGCCACCGCGCCCGCGCGACAATCTGCTTATCCCCACCTGGCCGCAGTGAGAAGAGGCATGCACCCGCCCATGCCACCATCGCCGCATTGTCGGTGCAGAGTGCCACCGGTGGCACGTGCAGCTCGAGCCCGCTGCGGGCGGCGAATTTTTCGAGCCGGGCCCTGAGCGCCAGGTTCGCGGCGACGCCTCCTGCGACCACGAGATGCCCCGGCGAAGATGTGCCGAGCAACTCGGTGACACGCATGAGGCGATCCTCGACGCAATCGCAGACCGCCGCCTGGAACGCCGCCGTGAGGTCCCGGATGTCCGTGTCCGAAAGTGGCGCGAGGCGTTCCGCCTGCTGCCGGACCGCTGTCTTCAGGCCGGCGAGCGAGAAGTGCGGTTCTGCCCGTCCCTTCATCGGACGCGGCAGCGGCAGGCGCTCCGGATCGCCGTCCTGTGCCCAGCGTTCGACGCTGGGCCCGCCCGGCATCCCCAGGCCGAGCATTTTGGCGACCTTGTCGAATGCCTCCCCGAGCGCATCGTCGATCGTGGTGGCGAGGCGCTCATATCGCCCGATGTCGTGCACCATCAGCACCTGCGTGTGCCCTCCCGAGACCAACAACAGCAGATAGGGCGGTGCGAGGCCGTCGGTAAGGCCTGCAGTCAGCGCATGGGCTTCGAGGTGATTGACGCCGGCAAGCGGCAGATCGTGCGCCATCGCGATCGCCTTCGCCATCGTAACGCCGACGATGAGGCCGCCGATGAGGCCGGGCCCAGCGGTAACCGCGATACCGTCCAGGTCCGGAAAGCCGAGGCCGGCTTCTGCCATCGCATCGCGGATGATCTCGTCCAGGCATGCGACATGCGCCCGGGCCGCGATCTCCGGCACCACGCCGCCAAATGCCCTGTGCTCCTCCCACTGCGACCTAACGACAGAGCTGAGGATGCGCCCGGACACCGGTCCGGCCCGTGCGACAACCGCCGCCGCCGTCTCGTCGCAGCTCGTTTCGATCCCGAGTATGAGGGTTTCCGTCATGCGGCTGCATTAGACATACCCGCCCGTCTGCGCAACCTCGTTGTCGGATCGCCATCGCGGCTCACCGGCAGCGGGGCTTGTGCCGGACCGCCGATCACCGATATGCCTCCATGACGGCAATGGAGGCTCGATTTGACGGCAGGCAGGATGATCAGGCTCGGAACACGTGGCTCGCCGCTCGCGCTGGCCCAGGCACATGAAGTGCGGGACCGGCTCGTTGCCGCCCACGGTCTGGACCCGGCAGCGGTTCAGATCGAGATCTTCAAGACCACGGGCGATCGCGTTACCGACCGTCCGCTGGCCGACATCGGCGGCAAGGGCCTTTTCACCAAGGAACTGGAGGAGGCGCTGCTGGATGGACGCATCGACCTCGCCGTCCATTCCATGAAGGATATGCAGACCGTGCTGCCCGAGGGCCTTGCGATCGTCGCCACGCTGCCGCGCGAGGACGTGCGCGATGCCTTCATCTCGAGCCGCTTCCAAAGCCTGGCCGAACTGCCGCAGGGCGCTGTAGTCGGTACTTCGTCGCTTCGCCGCGCCGCACAGGCCCTGCGGCTCCGACCCGATCTGACGGTCGTAGGCTTTCGCGGCAACGTCGAAACGCGTCTCGCCAAACTCGAGCGTGGAGAGGCTGATGCAACCTTTCTCGCAGCAGCCGGACTGAACCGATTGGGCAAGGCGCATGTGATTTCGGCTCTGTTACCCATCGAGGACATGTTGCCGGCCGCCGCCCAGGGCGCCATCGGCATCGAGGCCCGCGCCGATGACGAGTCGACAGCAACGATCCTTTCGCCGCTCAACGATCAGCGGACGGCACTCTGCGTCGCCGCCGAGCGCGCCTTCCTGAAAGTCCTGGAAGGGTCCTGCCGGACTCCGATAGCCGCGCTTGCCACGCTCACCTCCGATCGCTTGGAGTTTCGCGGCATGGTCCTTTCGCCCGATGGACGTGAAGTGCATGAGCGGATTGTCCAGGGGCGGCCGGAGGCTGCAGTTCGGCTGGCAGAGGATGCAGCTACGTCCATACTTGAAGTGGCCGGCCCGCAATTCCTGGCGACCGGAGGCAGCACGTAGTGCGAGTTCTCGTCACACGCCCGGAGGAGGACGCCAAGGCGCTCAAGGCGCATCTCGTGTCCCAGGGCCACGAGGTCGTCATCGAGCCCCTCATATCGGTGACATACGAAGACACCGATGAGATCGAGCTCGACGAGGCACAGGCCCTCGTCGCCACCAGCCGGAACGCCCTGCGTGCGATTGCGCAGTCCGCGGATGCCGACCTGGCGCTGCAGTTGCCGTTGTTTGTGGTTGGACCGGGCACGGCCGGCATCGCCAAGGCGCTGGGATTTGCCAATGTGGTCGAGGGACCGGGAAATGCTGCCGCCCTCCTGGACGTCATAGCCGAGCGGGCGGAGGTGAATGCGGGACCGATCGTCTATCTCTCAGGGGACGTGCGCGCTTACGAACTGCCGTCCGAGTTGCAACGTCTCGGCTTCCGGGTCATGAGCCCAGTAGTATATCGAACCAGGCCCGCCACCGCGCTTTCCCCGCAAGTACTGGAGAAGCTCCAATCCGGAGCAATCGATGCGGTATTGTTGCTTTCGCCGCGTACGGCGCAGACCTGGTTAAAGGTGGTCGATAATCACAATATTCTAGAGCTTGTAGCCAAGTTATGTCACATATGCTTGTCAGAAAGTGTGGCACGGCAATTGGCGCCGCTGGCATGTCGAGACATACGCATTGCCGAGCGACCCAATCTACGGGAGATACTTGCATTGTTGACCTCATAGGGGTCACAATTGCCCTGATATCTCAACGTGTACGATAAAAGTTCGGATGTCTCGTTCCAAGCCGCAGCCAACCTGGGATTGCGGATCTAGGACCGCGGGCATGCGCAGCGTTTGTGGAGTAGACTGCCTATGGCCAACAACGACAACGAATCGAGAAAAGGCACGCCCGGTTCGGTGCCGCCCGGTTCCTCGCCAAAGAAGCCGTCGGCAATCATCGATTTGAAGCCGACCGGTGTCGAGATCACCGGTGGTGAGAAGAAACCGGAAGCCACAGCGGAAAAGCCGGCGGCACCGGTCTCGCAGGCGGGCTCGTCGGCCGAAGGCAAGCCTGCTGCGCCGGGAGGCACAGCGGTGCCTGCGGCGGGGGCCACGACGCCCAAGCCTGGCGACGCGCCACGCCCCGCATCTGAGGCCGCAGGCGCGCCGGCAACGGCTGCTGGCGGCGGCAAGCCCGACGACAAGGCGAAGACGTCGACCGTAACAGGCAACGGAGACAGGATGAAACCTGGCCCTGCCGCCGAGCCGGTCTCGAAAGCGCCGACTGCTGCATCTCCGGGCTCGGGCAGCAAGCCCACGGCTCCGCCGCCTGCCGGATCGTCCTTCACGAGTTTCATGACGCATCTGGCTGCAGGCATTGCAGGCGGCATGCTGGCGTTGATCGGCGCCGACTCGATCAATTCCCAGCTGATTGGCAACCGTTCCGACATGACAGGTTCGACGACGGAGGTGTCGGCGAGGCTGGCCGCTCTCGAGCAGCGCGCTTCGGCCAACACCGGCCAGCGTGACGTCGAGGCACTGGAGAAGCGGCTGGTCAGTGCCGAGAGCCGCTTGACGGAGGTCACGGCGCTGGAAGGCCGCATCGCGGCAATGCGCAAGACTCAGGAGATCCTCGCCAAGGAGACCGACACTCTCGCAGCCGCAATGAAGCAGAGCGGCGCCGCGGGCCAGGGGCCGGAATACCAGGAGCGACTCTCCCGCCTGGAGGAACAGCTGCGGACGCTCGCAATGGCGGGCAGCGACGGCGGCAAGCAGTCAGGACCGATCCCCCAGCTCGCCGCGATAACCGGCAAGATCGCCGACCTGGAATCGAGCCTGGCTTCGCGCCTCGCTGCGATCGAGAAGTCGGTCCAGCAGGAACTCGATACGCGCACACAAAAGATTGCCGAGACGGGCGAGGCCGCGCGTGCGGGAACGATCCGCCTCGACCGCGAGCTGTCGGGCCTGAAGTCCGGCACCGAGAAGCTGGGCGATACCGTGGCTAAGCTCGACGCCTCGCAGTCGCGCGCAAACAAGTCGATCGCCGAGCTGCGGAGCGAGCGCGACGCGTTGGCGAGCGAGATCGCAGCCATCCGCCAGCGTATCCAGAAGGAGCTGCAGTCGGTCGCGCGCCCGAGCGATGTGAAGCAGGCGGTATCGCCGATCTCCACTGCGCTGAGTTCCATCGAGCAGCGGCTGGACAGTGTCGTCAATCGCGAGCAGGAGCGCCAGTCTGCGGCCGAACGGATATTGCTTGCGATCGAGCTTTCCAATCTGAAGCGTGCAGTCGATCGTGGTGATTCCTATGCCACCGAACTCGCAGCCGTAGGCCGCCTCGGAACTGCCAGGCTCGACCTTGCCGGATTGGAAAAATTCAAGGAGCATGGCGTGCCGTCGGTGCAAAACCTCGCCGCCGAGTTCAGGCCGCTTACGTATCAAATCATTGCGGCCGACAATGCGAGCAAGGACGAAACGATCATTGGCAGGTTGATGTCGGGAGCCAAGTCCGTCGTCCGCGTTCGCCGTGTCGGTGACGATGTCGAAGGCGATGGTGCCGAGGCTGTGGTGGCGCGCATGGAGGCCGCTCTGGACAAGGGTCAGCTCAACCGGGTCGTGGAGTTGTCTTCCGCACTTTCCGAGAAGGCAATGATACCGGCGGCGAAGGAGTGGCTCGACAAGGTTCGCGCGCGTGCGTCGGTTCTGGCTGCGATCAACAACGTAGAGGCGCAGTTGAAGTCTGCCATCGGCTCAGGCTCTGCGAAAGCCGGCAAGGCAGCTGAGGGGACAGCCAAGCAATGACCAGGCTCGTAATATTTCTACTGGCTGTTCTGGCGCTTGCGAGTGGCCTGTCCTGGCTCGCCGACCGCCCCGGTAGAATCGTCGTGAACTGGCAAGGGTATGTGTTCGACACAGAGGTCTACGTGGCCGTTATCGCGATCGCTCTCTTGATTGCGGTTTCGATCGCACTCTGGTCCTTCCTCTCGGCGGTCTGGCGAGCCAG
>JBJOGJ010000261.1:0-5332 GCA_046048295.1 Pseudomonadota bacterium
GGGGCCGGCGATCTGGCCGGCGTGCATCATCTCGACGGCCTTGAAGAGCATGGACAAATCGAACACTTCGACTTCGGGCTTCACGCCGTGTGCAAGCATTTCGGCGGCGAGCCAGTCGACGAGGTCTGGACTGTTCTCATAGACGCGGACGGGAAAGTTGCAGGAGCCCGTAGTCAGCGAAGCCATGTCGGGTTGCAGAGGGATCATGCCGCCGCGATCACGGCCATTGCCGGAGCGGCCGCCAGTCGAAAACTGAACGATCATGCCCGGGCAATGCTTGCGGAGCCCCTCCAGGAGCCGTCCGAAGCGGCCGGGATCGGAGGTCGGGGTGCCATCGTCGTTGCGGACGTGGCAGTGGACGAGGCTCGCGCCAGCCTCGAAAGCCTCGTGGGTCGATTCCACCTGCTCGTCGACGGTAATCGGCACGGCAGGGTTGTTTTCCTTGGTCGGCAGAGAGCCGGTGATTGCGACGGTGATGATGCAAGGTGTCGTCACGAGGTGATCCGGTGCTGGCTTGCTGATGGAACCGGAAGGCTATCCCCGGAGCAGGCCGGGGGCAAGATCGCGGTGTGTCCCTGACGACGTGCATAGGCAATGCGAGTGGCATTGCGGTCCCGATTTCGTACAACCACTAACCGGCCATTAACCGAATTGGCTCATTCTGGCCCGCAGTACGCGTAGGCTTGCCGGTGCGTTGGGTGCGTGCCGGAGCGCTGATTTGCAATCAGTATCGACCAAGGGATCAAGTGGAGTTCCAAGATGTTCAGTAAGTCCAGCACAGTCATGGCGGCGCTGTTCGCCGCAATCTGCATGTTTGCATCCTCGGGGGCTCAGGCTCAGACAACTGCAAATGCCAACTTCAACGTCACGGCGACGATCATTGCCTCGTGCAGTATTTCGGCGACCGACCTGGCGTTCGGCAACTACGATCCGTTGTCACTGACGCCCACGGATCAGACGACAACCATCGCCGTTACATGCACTAATGGCGCGCCGTACACGGTCACACTCAACGGTGGTCTCTCCGGCAACGTCGCGGCTCGTACGATGGATGACGACACGACCGGCACCAGCTTCTTGAACTATAATCTGTTCACCGATGCGCCAGGCGGAACGGTATGGGGCGACACGGGACCGGCAGGTGTGGCTGGAACCGGCACGGGATCGAACCAGAACATCACCGTTCATGGCCGCATTCCAGCGGGGCAGACGACGCCGGTGATGGATTCCTACACCGACACGATCCAGGCGACCATTACCTACTGATTCAGGGGGAACCCAATGATCATCCGCGCGATTGCAACTCTCATCATATGCCTGAGCTGTCTGGCCGGTGTGCCGTCAGCAGGCATTGCATCGGGGCTGAGGATCGCGCCGATCATCGTCGACATACCGAGGGGCGCCGCCACTACCGTGACGATCGAGAATGTTGGCCGCGAGCAGGCCAACATTCAAGCTCGCATCTTCCGCTGGACGCAGAAGGACGGCAGGGAAGTCCTGGAGCCGACGCGCGACGTGGTGGCCAGCCCGCCATTCGCCCGGGTGGACGTCGGCAGGAGAAATATCATCCGGCTCGTGCGGATCAGTAAGCAGCCGATCAGAGGGGAGGAGAGCTATCGCCTCCTGATCGACGAAATCCCGCGCCGCGAGAAGTCGCAGACGTTCAAGGTCGGCTTCGCCGTGCGCTATTCGATTCCAGTATTCTTCGGCGGCGCAAAATCGGCTCGCACCGGGCTCGCGTGGTCGCTCTCGGAGGTCAAGGGCAAGACCTATCTGACGGCCACAAATCCGGGACCGAGACGTGTTCGGATTTCTGAACTCAGCATCTTCAGCGGGTCGCGTCAGGTCGGCTCGTTCGGAAACGGGCTCGTCGGCTATGTGCTCGGCGGGGCAACCATGACCTGGCAGGCGAAAGGACGACTACCAACCAGTTCTGCGTTCACCGTAACAGCAATGACGGAAAATGGCAGGATCAAGGGAGAGGCAACAAGACGGGCGGCCAGGTAGGAAAAGTTCGAAAGTACCATATGTAGTTGCGCTGCTGTTTTGCAACCTGGTCCTTTGGGGCCGGGTTGAATTGCTTTTTGCGCAGTCCGCCAGTGTTGCTCAGATCACTGTCGAAAATATTCCGTATCAGCTCGAAACCAAGGTCAACGGCGCCAATTCCGGACTCATCGTCTCGTATCGGAAGCTGGCAGACGGTCGCTTCGGCGCGCGCCGTCAGGACCTGAACGAAATCCGGGTGGTGCCACCGGGGGCAGGCAGCGGAGACGATTTCGTACCGCTCGACAGCATTCCCGGGCTTTCATACGTCTATGACGAGGCGTTGCAGACGATCTCGATAACGGTGGTGGCGGACAGCCTCAGGCGCGAGACGCTCGTTGCCTACGATACCGAGAAGACGGCGCCGGAAGCTAGCACGACGACCGGTGCGGTTATCAATTATGGATTGTTCTCGACATTCGACCAGAGCAGTTTCGGCCGATATGCCATGCTTGACGGGACGACGCTCAGCCTCGACGGCAGGCTGTTTGGCGAATGGGGTACTTTCGAGAATTCAGGGATCATCGGAAGTAACGACTTCGAATCGCTTCGGTTGCAGTCGACGTGGAGCTATTCGCTGCAAGACAGCCTCGTTACGTTCAATGCGGGGGATGTGGTTTCGGGTGGGCTGCCATGGACCAGGCCGATCCGAATGGGCGGCTTCCAGATGCGGCGTAATTTCGGGGTGCGTCCCGACCTGATCACGAGGCCTCTGCCTTCGCTTTCGGGCAGTGCGGCAGTGCCATCCACGGTCGATGTCTACGTCAACAATATCCGGACGTATTCGAGGGATATTCCCAGTGGACCCTTCACGATTTCCAACATCCCCGTCGTTACCGGCGGAGGAACGGCGCGGGTGGTCGTGCGCGATGCGAGCGGGCGCGAAACGGTAACGGAGGCGCCTTTCTATTCTTCTCCCGACCTGCTCCGGAAGAGCGTTTTCGACTTTTCCGTCGAAGCGGGGACGGCTCGTCTCAACTACGGTGTTGAATCGAACGACTACGACAACGAGCTCATTGCGATGGCAAGCGCACGGTTCGGCTATTCCGACGGTCTAACGATTTCGGGGCATGCGGAGGCCGGTGCGGGACTGTTCAACGGCGGTGCCGGCTTGACGGCAAAGCTCGGGTCGATCGGCGTCGCCTCGCTCGCGCTTTCGGCCTCTACCTATGACGGCGGGACGGGCGCACAAATCTACGGCGCCTTCGAGAGCCGACTAGGGCGGGTCTTCTTCAATGCACGCGGCCAGTATGCCTTCGGCGACTATCGCGATCTTGCGTCGCTCTCGTTCAATTCGTTCGACAACTATTTTCTGCCGTTCTCGGCGCTCACGCTCCTGCCGCCGAAGTCGCTGGCGTTCGTGTCGGCCGGCGTGCCGCTGGAAGCCCTGGGCGGCAGCCTGAGCTTCAGCTTCCTGCATCGGGCATCTTTCGAGAATGACGAGTTCAACATCGCCAATGTCGGGTATTCGCAGCGACTGAGGGAGAATGTCACGCTTCATGCCAGCGCCTTCAAGGATCTGACGGAAGACGACCACATGGGCGCCTTCGTCGGGCTCAGCGTTTCACTTGGAAACCGAAGCCTGGCGGCAGCGAGCTACGACTACGATCGTGACGGTAGTGCGGGAACTGTGATCTACAGCAAGAGCGCGGACAACAAGCCAGGGAGCTTCGGGTGGCAGGTTCGCGATACCGAAGGGCGGCGCTCAGTCAGGCAGGCGTCCGTGGACTACATTGGGTCGAAAGTGCGAATGAGGGGGCATGTAGCCCAGGCGGACGATCTCGTGGCCGGAAGTTTCTATGCCGACGGCGCCGTGGCGGTGACGGCCGACGGGATGTATACCTCCCGGCGGATCGACGACAGTTTTGCAATCGTGGAGACGGGTGCGCCGGATGTAGAGGTGAGCCACGAGAACCGTGTCGTCGGCCGGACGGACGAGAACGGGCGCATTCTCGTGCCAAGTCTCAGGGCGTGGGAGGTCAACAAGATCACCATCAATCCCGATGACATGCCGGCAACGGTGCAAACGCCGGAGACACGCGTCAAGGCCGTGCCGAGAGCGCGCAGTGCCGTAAAGGTCAAATTCGATCTGAAGCCGACGACAACTGCGGCGCTCGTCACGGTCCGCGATGAGAGCGGCAAGTTCGTCGCTGCAGGTTTCACCGGCAGGCATGTTGGATCGGGAACTGAGTTCGTGGTCGGATACGACGGCCAGATCTACCTCGAGAACCTTTCCTCCAATAACCAAATCGAGATAGATCTCGACGGTCGCACCTGCCGTGCTGAGTTTCAGTTTACACCCGAGGCTGACACGCAAACCGCAATCGATGGGGTGGTCTGCAAATGAATACACGCAACCTTCTTGCGCGCATCGGTGCAGCCTTGATCATCTATGTTGCGTCGTCGCTGGCAGCCAACGCCCAAAGCTGCTCGTTCTCAATGCCGAGCTTCAACTTCGGGAACATCGACCTCACACAGAATACGACGTTCGACCTTACCGGAACTCTCACCGTGTCATGTACGGGCAATCCCGGGCAAACAATCCGATATTGCCCAAACATCAATTCCGGCAGTGGCGGTGCTGCCGGAAGCGGCGATCCGCGGTTCATGCTGAACGGCGCAAACCAGCTTAGCTACAATATCTACAAGGATGCCGGTTTCAGCCAATTCTGGGGCTCATACACGGGAGCCGGTACACCACCGCTCGGGACGGTAAACCTCAACGGTTCGGGTTTTGGCTCGGACACGATGACGGTCCGGGTCCGCATCAATGCAGGGCAAACCGGTTTGCCGACGGGAATGTATCTATCTTCATTCGGCGGTGGGCAAACGAGTTTCACCTATTCCTATCCATTCTTCGGTCTTCCGCTGTGCGCGATCTTCACCGGGATCAATGCCACCCAGGCGCCGTTCACAGTGCAGGCCAACAATACCGGTACATGCACGGTTTCGGCGACAGACCTGAACTTCGGTTCGATCGGACTGCTGAGCGGAAACAACGATGGAACGAACGCGCTGACGGTCAACTGCACTTCCGGCCTGAGCTATCAAGTCGGGCTCAACGGCGGGCTCACGGGAGCGAGCGATCCGACGCAGCGAAAGATGACGCTCGGGGTAAACGAGATCATATACGGGCTCTACAGAGATGCGGCGCGGACCATGCCATGGGGCAGCACGATCGGCTCCAATACGGTTGCAGGCACGGGATCGGGGGGCAACCAGTCGCTGACGGTGTATGGCAGAATTCCGCCGCAGGCTACGCCGCCGCCCGGTACGTACTCGGATATGG
>JBJOGJ010000262.1:0-5298 GCA_046048295.1 Pseudomonadota bacterium
GCTTAGATCAATCCAACCGATGATCCAAAGCCTCCGCTACGCGAACCGCATCTCTGTCTCAAAGACTGTGAAGACGGACAGGCTCGCCGACGTTCTCGGCCGCATCGCCGACCATCCTGCAAAGCAGCTTGAGCTGCTCCTACCGTGGAACTGGCACCCAGCCTCAACCTGACAGCCCCAACTTGTGGTCTTCACCGGATGCGTACCCCTAGTTCTGCGGTCTGGAGTTTGGTGAAATGGTCAAGCGTAACCCCTCCAACGGCGCTTTAGGCGCCCTTCGACAACAGCTTGCTGATCTCGTTTCCGAGCGCATGTTTTGTTCATCTCGGATCAACGAGCTGGCCCTCAAGGGGGAGGTTTCGAGTGAGCTTCAGGGCTTTGTCCACCAAGTGGAGAAGCTGAACGCCGCGGTCGTGGCCGTGGCCGTGGCCGTGGCAAATGAGATCCAAGAAACCGAGGCCGCGGAAGCCTGAGACACGCTGAGCGAGCTGATTGAGCTTTCAAGTTCTGGCCAACCTTATCAACAATCGACGCCTGCTCTCATCGATCGGCAGCATCACGCCGGCCGAAGCGAAGACCAACTGTTACTCTTGCCAGGAGGACCAAGCCATCGCAGCATGACTCAAACGAAACTGCCTCCGGCGAAACCGGGGCGGTTCAGACCACTTCATAGGGGGTGCATTATGATCCTGAGCTGTAGTAAGCTTAGCCTAACTTGAAATCGTTAAACGGGGAACTCTATCTGTGTCATCTCGGCTGTGCAGCCCCACTGTTGCACGAAATGAATCGTTAGGTGCACCACCGGCACTGGTGGTTCTTTCGTCATTCGTACCAATAGCAATATTCGGCATCACCCCCCGCGCGGCGGCGGCACTTCTCATAGTTTTTGCCGCAACCGCGGCTCTGGGAAACTTGTTGCGCAGTGCCCCTGCGGCGACATGGTTCAACCTAAGCTGGCCTAAGTTAGCAATTCTCGTTTTTGCAGGCTGGGCTCTTGCCTCTACCGCATGGTCGCTCGATCCGATGGAGAGCGCGACAAAGGCATTTCTATTAGCACTAATGTCTGCTGCAGCCGCCTTGACAACGCACAGTCTTTACCGACTCAATCCCAGTACCGCCAATAAGCTAGTTGCGCTTGGCGTGACTAGCGGCACCACCGTATTAGCACTTTTTCTCTTGATCGAACTATTGAACGATCAAGTAGTAGCCCGTTATGTCTTGCACCTCTTCCCATCGATTATGGAACAAGATTCTTATCATATCATACGAAAGGGCGACCAAATCATTGCATTGAGTGACACAACGATCAACCGGCGAATTGCTGTCTTTACACTGCTCATCTGTCCCGTACTGCTAAGCATCCATCTGCTAGTTTCTCAAATTGTAAAGTTGCCCACCATGATTGCGGCAGCTGTCGTTGCCTTCTTGATCATTGCAATATCGAGCCACCAGTCATCCCTGGTAGGCGCTATCGTCGGCATCCTGACATTCACGTTAGCGCTGTACTCCCCAAGCATTGCTTTCAAGGCTTTGGCTGGTGTTTGGTGCATCGCCGTTCTAGTTGCTGTACCACTGGCCAAGCTGCCGCACACTGCCGGCCTTCATAACGCACCGTGGTTGTTTGAATCGGCTCGCCAGCGATCAATCATCTGGAACTACATTGCCGATCGAACAATGGAGCAGCCAATCTTCGGCATTGGGGCCGGCGCCTCTGCTGAGGTCTCAAGGAACTCCTCTCGGCAGAATATGGAAAAAACCCCGGCAGCGGTCGTCGATCCTGAGGCCGCCCGACACCCCCATAACGGTTTCCTTCAAGTATGGTACGAGTTGGGAGCAATTGGCGCGATGCTATTTTGCATTGTTGGACTGTCTGCTATCAGGGCGACCAAGCTGAAAGCCGCTTCATTGTCACGTCTTCAACAGGCCTGCATCGCCGCGCAAATTGCCGTGATAATGCCAATGATCGCATTCAGCTACAGCATCTGGCAGACATGGTTCCAGGCCATCCTCCTTTTCTCCGTGACGTTCACGGTTAATGCAATCGCCGGAGGCAGAATTAGCCAGCCCCGAGGCCACTAGACTCGTCTACTAACCTCGTTTCCAGCCCCCCGAGCCGATTGGGTTGCGGAAGGGCGCTATGCCTGTTAAAAGCACGCTGATTGAGGGGGAAAATTAGCGTGTCAAGACATAATATCGCAGTTTTCAACTTGAATGAAACAAGACGCGATCCACGCGTCCTCCGCATAAGCCATGCCCTGCGGGAGCAGGGCCATGATGTTCGCGTCTATGAAATGCGCACCGGCGACCTTGCCCCCGAAGAGGTGGTGGAAGACATTCCCGTATCGCGAGTCCCGGTCCCCGACACTTATACGTCGGCCGAAATGGCGGAGATCGGGCAGATTTGCCCCGCCGCAGCCGCGATCGTCGAGGCTGCGTGCCCGCTGGTCATGACACACGGTGGAACCGACAAATTGTCCTTGGTCCTGTACCGGCTGGTCGAGAAGATTGGCCGACTCCGGGCCCGCGTGGTCAACGGAACTGAAGCGACCGAGCGCAATCTCAGACTTGAGATTGCAGCCATCCGTTCGATCATGCTCATCAATCGCGAACTCTACCGCATGTCCGTAGAGCAGCGCCCGACTCTGGTCTATTGCAACGACCTGGATACGCTACTCGCTGGTTTTATGCTCAAGACGAACTTGTCCATTCCGCTGATCTACGACGCACACGAGATTTATCCTGAGCAACTCGCCACGCACATGCGCTCCGAGATCTGGCATCAGTTCTACTCGAACCTGGAGAAATCTCTCATCGGCACGTCGGATGGGCGCCTTACCGTTTGCGACTCACTCGGCACATATTTCGCAGAGGAGTATAAGGCGCCAGGCTTCGTGACGATCTGGAATGTCCCATCGAAGCGGCACCTGCCTCACCCCGCGATCCTGGACCGTCGGAACGACCGCCGCAAAATCCTGTATCATGGTTCGTACTTTGCCTATCGCGGACTGGACGAGGTCATCGAAGCCGTGCCCCTGGTCCCAGATGCCGACTTCGTATTCAGGGGCATCGGGCGGTACGGCGATGACTTGAAGGCACTTTCGAAGAAGATCGGGGTGGAGGAGAGGGTTACCTTTGCCGATCCCGTTGGCGTGCACGAACTCGTTCCCGCGGCCAGCCAATGCGACATCGGCCTTAATCCGTTTATAAACGTCTGCACCAATACACAGTACGCCCTACCCAATAAGTATTTCGAGTATATGATGGCAGGCCTCGCAGTTGCCAGTTCCGACCTTATCGAGATGCGTCGATTGACGAACCGGCTAAATGTCGGAATTCTTTTCGAAAGCCTGGCACCTGAGTCGATAGCCGAGTGCTTGAACGATTTTCTGGCCCGCCCCGAGGAGATCGACGCATGCCGGGCAAGATCGTACGAATCTGCCGCAAGTGAATTCAACTGGGAATACGAACGGGAGAAATTCCTGTCGTTCTTCTCTCGCTTCGAATGATCGCATCGCTCCATCGGAGCGACAGTAAAAACAGTTGTAGTGCGAAAAATGGACACGACGGCATCGCCCGACCAGCTCTATTACGACACGAGCGAATGGGGGATTGAGCATCCCTACCATCGGGAGGTCCTTGCCGACATACTCATGGCACTTCCCGGAGAGGCGCACCGGATCCTCGACGTCGGCTGTGGCGATGGTCTCATCACGAATCGACTTCCGCAGGACAGGCATGTCGTCGGAATGGACATCAGCTCGGTCGCGCTCAAGCACGTGCAGCGTGAGAAGCGCGAGGGCTCGATCCTTGAAATCCCCTACGCGGATCATGAGTTCGATCTCGTTATGGCGAACGATGTGCTGGAGCACCTGGGCACCAAGGAGTTGCGCCGGGCCGGCACCGAGATTCAGCGCGTGGCCAAGAGCTACATCCTCGTCACTGTGCCGTTCAGCGAGGTTCTGGACGCCCGCCGAGAGTTCTCCTTCACCACTTGCGACTGGCCGCATCTCAATAGGCACCAGCAAAGCTTCAGTCTCGAGCGCCTGCGTTCCCTGTTCGATGATTTCGAAATGAAGATTGCCGTGTTCTCAGGCGTGAAATGGGAGGACGAACTCTATCCGATCGAGCGCGTCAAGGCTCTTATTAAGGCCGTGGACAGCTCGCCCTTCTCTTCTTCGCGCCGTGAGCGGGTGACTGAGCGATTGAGCCGGGAGTTGCACGAACTACGCAAGCGCCAGGCGGCATTCCTGAGTGAAAACCCCTACGAGATAGACCTGCTCGAGCGCCGCACGGAGATAATTTGCCTCTACGTCCGCAGTGGGTGCCAAGATCCACTTGCTGAGGTGCGGCAGCGGCTGATGGAGCGCGCCGTCAGCGTTGCGTCCAATCAGAACACGCTCGAGATCAGCCGGCGCCAAATCGATTTTTTTAATCTGGATTGGTACCGATCACCCCACCTTCCACTGTATAGCAAGTTGCCCTACTTCCACACCGACTGCGAAACCAGGAAGACCGACGAAGGGTGCCTCTTCCGCTCTGATACGGCGCCGAATACGCTAAAGGTGGGCTTCTTCTGCCCCATTCTTCCAGAGACGGCACTCAAGATCTGCGGCGTGGCGCCGAACGCCGGGACGCTCAGCATCAAGCACTTCGATGGTGATTCGAACTATCTGGCCGTCAAGACCGACGAGCTTTCCGCCGGCCCGTTCGAGATCACCATTGAGGACTTCTTGGTCGAATACTCGCCTTATGGCATGCTCTTCGAGCTGCAGTTCACAGACCTAGAGCTGACTATCGAGCGGATATCGCTCGAAGGCGAGGCGGCGTACTCCGAATTGCTGAATTATCTGCCCGAGAGGCGGGAGTACATCCATCGCCGGCTCGACGGAACCGATACATTCGTCAGCACTCGGATATATTCCGATCCACTCGTGATCCCGAACTGGTTTCTAGAGGCCGACTGGCTTAGCTACTGCGAATCGCAACCGCTTTTTTCGGACGAGAAATCCCTCTTCATTGCCTTGCAGAAATTCGGCCTGGACCGGTCCGATCCGCAGGTGAAGTCTCTACGCTCGACGCTGCGCCGTCAATCGGGGTCGAAGCGATTGACGCTGGAGGACGTGGCCGTGATCGCAGCCACCGAAGTTGACATACTTCGGCGGACGACGGAGCTGAACGACGACGGCGTCCGCGGAGAACTTCGCGATCTGATCGCGCGAACGGAATCCGGGCTCAGCGAGCAGATTGCCCGTACTGCTGAGCAACTGCGCACGCTGGTGGAAGAGAGACTTAAGGGTG
>JBJOGJ010000263.1:0-5266 GCA_046048295.1 Pseudomonadota bacterium
GTGCCGGCAGCGCAAACCTGCTCTTCATGCTCGCAGACGGCACCATGCACGCGCACATCTCGGAGATGTCGGTCGGCACATACAAGAAAGCACACCGGCATGGGCCCGACTTCCACGTGTGCATCGTTGCGGGGCACGGCTATTCACTGTTCTGGTATGAAGGCGAGGATGAATTCACGCGCTTCGACTGGAAGCCAGGCAGTGTTTTCGCGCCCACCAACATGATCTTCCATCAACACTTCAATGGCGGTGCAGTGCCGGTGCGCTACCTCGCGACAGCCTTCGGTTCGAGCCGCTATCCGTTCTCGCAGGAGAAGCGGCGCATCAAGATGGGTGTCGACGTCAACGTCAAGGATGGTGGTTCCCAGATCGAGTACGAGGACCAGGATCCCAAGATCCACAAGATCTTTCTCGAAGAGCTCGGCAAGAGCGGTGCGAAGTGTCGGATGGGTGAATTCATGGATGAAAGCGTGCTGCTCAACGGTAGGTCCTGATTGCAAGCTGTCGGCGTATTCGTAAGAGGAGGTTGACAAGAGTTTCGAGGGCGTTTCGCAATGGCAGGCGCGTGGCGGCGTGCCTGTCCAAAGTCACAAAAACAGAAGAACGCTAGATACAGGGAGAACGTTATGAAACAGGATAGGCACACCTCTGTGCACTTGCCGCTTGCAGCAGCGGCGATGGGGCTCATGATCAGTCCGGCGATTGGCGCCGACGTTACCTTCAAGGGCAAGACGATCAACGTGATCGTTGGTAGCTCGCCGGGTGGCGGTACGGATGGGACGACGCGGCTCGTCGGCCAATATCTCGAGAAGTACCTTCCGGGCAAGCCGCGCTTGGTCTATCGAAACATGCCGGCCGGGCATGGCGTCAAGGCGAACAACTATTTCGTTGCACGTGGCAAGCGCGATGGGACGACGTGGATCGGCGGCTCTTCCTCGTATGTCAATGCGAACGCCCTGAGGAAAAAGGTCGTGGAGTATGATCCTACGAAATACCAGTTCTTCGGCGGTATCTTCCGCGGCGGCTCAGTCGTCATCATGCGCAAGAGCAAGCAGGAGAACCTGCTCGACAAATCGAAGCCCCCTGTGATCGGCGGCGTGCTCGACGGTACGCGCACCTGGGCCGAGCTGATGGTATGGGGCTCGGAGCTGCTGGGCTGGAATTTCCAATACGTGGTCGGCTACCCAGGCTCGGCTGCGCTGGCGCTTGCGGCGCGTCGCGGCGAAATAGATGCGTTCGGCACTTCCGTAATCGCAATGCACCGGAATATGTCCGCAAACGGAGAGTTCGTCGGTCTGGCGCAGATCGGTCAGTTCTCTGGCGGCAAATACAGTCGGCGCACTTCGTTCCAGGACGTGCCCATTATTACGGAACTGGTGGAAGGAAAGACCAGCGGCATCGCAAGACGGGCATTCGATTACTGGACGAAGGCCAACCAGGTCGACAAATGGTATGCTTTGCCGCCTGATACGAAGCCCGAGATCGTGAAGGTATACGGGGAGGCATTCGCGAAGGCAGCCAAGGATCCAGAGTTCATCAAGTTCGGTGAGCATCAGTTCAGCGCTGACTTCACGCCGCAGACGGGACAGGATGTCTACGAGGCAGTTGCTGCGACGGCCTACCCCAGCTCTGATATCCTCGACTATCTCAGGAGCATTCGAGTGAAGCATGGGCTGCCGGCTGCCCAGTTGTCAGACGAGGAGATGGCTCGTCTCGCGAAAAAGCTCACCAAGGACGCGGTGATGCCGACTGTGCTGGTGAAGCTCGACGAGGTAAAGTCTGATGGTCGGGAGTTGCTTTTCAAGGTGCACAATCACACACACAGCGCAAAGGTGAGTTCAAGCCGGACCAAGATCAAAATTGACGCCAAGGATGCGAAGCGGGCCGATGTCAAGTCGGGAATGGATTGTCTGGTTGCCTATCCGGGCGATGGACAGCAGGCATCGAGCATAGACTGTGCCACAAAGCCTGATACCCTTGCCGCTTTGCATAAACGTAACGTTGACCTCAATGGTGTCAGCACCAAGCTTGCCGATGTCCAGAACGGCGGACGCGTGATCGTGTTCAAGGCAGGGGATGCAACGCACAAGGCCAAGGTCAGCTCGAGCCGTACGAAGATCAGTATAGGCGGGCTTGCCGTCCAGCGCGGAGATCTCAAGAGCGGGCTCTCCTGCACCGTGAAGTACGCGGGCGACGGCCTGGATGCCGAGGTCATTGATTGCAATTGAAGGCAAAGAAAACCGCAAAGGATCAGAACATGGATCACATTCAGTTTCCCTATCGTTCATCGAGCCATCTGGCACTGATGCATGTCATCGATTCCTGCCGTGCCTGGGAGCGCAACAATCTCAAGGTGGACTACGACCGGGTGATCAGCCGTGGCGATGCGCACGACCTCGTGCCGACGGGCGAGGTGGAGTTCGTGTCCGGCAACCATGTCTCGACCTATGCGGCACGTGCGCGCGGCGACACCTGGGCCTACTGCGGACAGACGGTTTCCAACAACCGTCTGTCGCTCATTACGAGAGAGGATGCCGGGATCGACAAGATGTCCGATCTTCGTGGCCGCAAATTCGGCTCGCGCGGGCGCCATCCGGGGCTCAATACCTGGCTCTATCTCAAGCAATCTGGCCTCAATCCGGACGAAGATGCCGTCGAACTGGTACATGAGGTGCGCATCGAGCATCCAGACGGTACGAAAGAGGTGTCACGCAAGAGCCTCCTTGAAATGGTCAATGAGGGAGATTGCGACGCCTGCTTCATCGGACAGCCACGCATCGAGTTTGCAAAGCGTATGGGCCTCAAGGTGATCGACATTCCCGTGCAGCCGATGATCTTCTTCATGACGGTGTCAACATCGATCAAGATGGTCAAGGAGAAGCCCGAGGTCGTCGAGCGGGTTCTGAAGTCCGTGCTCGAAGGCATCGCGTACTTCAAAATCAATCGTGAGAAGACGATCAAGATCCTGATGGAGAGACACAACAAGGAAGGGCAACTCGATCGCCATGTGGCGGAGAAGCTCTACGACGATCTTGCGCCCGTGCTGGAGCCCAGGCTTTATCCAAGCCTTGCTGCCATCTCGAACGTGTATCAGGAAGCGCTTAAGCAGGATGAAAAGAATGGAGATGCTGCCCGAGTGCATCCGCTGGCGCTGTGGGACTTCGATATCCTTCGCAAGATCGACGACAGCGGTTTCATTTCGAATCTCTACAAGGATCATCCGCAGTATCTTGAAGGCCACGGGGGTTAGGGAGCTCGCGTATGCATGATCTTAGCTTCGATCACGAGCATCCTTCCGAGGAAGAGCGGAAGATCCTGGCCGAGATCATATGGGAATCCGACAATGTCGAGCTTCGGACTGTGGGCGTCGATGTCGGATCATCGACGTCGCACCTTATGTTCGCTCGGGTCCATCTCCAGCGGCTTACCGAGGGGCTCTCAAGCCAGTTCGTAGTTGCCGCACGGGAGATCCTTTGGAAGTCGCCGATACTTCTTACGCCGTACCGGGCGGATTATTCCATCGATGCCGAGGCGCTGGCGCGTTTCATCGATGATGGCTATCAGGCAGCGGGACTCGCCCGTGAGGATATCGATAGCGGTGCTGTCATTCTCACGGGCGAGGCACTGAAGCGCCGCAAGGCGCGGGAGATCGCCGAGCTGTTCTCGGCGGAGTCCGGCAAGTTCGTTTGTGCCTCTGCAGGCCACCATCTCGAGGCGCTGATGGCCGCGCACGGTTCCGGTGCGGTGGGCCTGTCTCGTAGCCGGCACAACAATATCCTGAATATCGATATCGGTGGAGGCACGACGAAGCTTGCGCTCATGCACGGCGGAAATGTGCTCGGTACAGCGGCGTTTGCCGTCGGCGGACGCCTTATCGCTTGGGACGAACGGGGCCAGATATCGCGGATCGAGGGACCGGGGCGGCAGATTGCTGAGGCTTGCGGAGTAGCCATAGAGTTGGGTCAGATACTCGACGAAGTAGCGCGGAGACGGCTCGGATCTAAGATGGCCGATCTGATCGTTGAGATCGCAGGGACCGGCCCGCGGTCACCAGTCGCGAAATCGTTGATGGTGACGGAGGACCTGCCGCGCAGCGTGGTACCCGATATGATCACCTTCTCGGGCGGAGTTGCCGAATACATTTTCGAGCGGGAGACGAGTTTACATTGTGATCTCGGCGAGCAGCTTGCCGGTGCGCTCGTCTCGGCGCTTGGGGATAAGAGACTGGCGTGGCCGGTGTTCGATCCGGGGCAGGGTATCCGCGCCACCGTAATCGGAGCATCGCAGTTCTCGGTCCAGGTGTCGGGAAACACCATACTGGTTTCCGATGAGAGGGTCCTGCCTCTCCGGAACGTCCCGGTGACGCACCTCGGCATTGATCTTGCGGGCGACATCGACAGTGCGCGGATCGCCGCAAAGGTGCGTGCAGGGCTTGTCCGCCTCGACGCTGAGGACGGCAGCAAGCCGGTCGCGATCGCATTCAAGTGGACTGGCGAGCCTTTCCACAGTCGACTTCATGCACTTGGGGCCGGATTGGCTGAGGGGCTCAGCACTCTGCTGGAGCAGGGGCAGCCGCTGGTCATCGTAATGGAGGGGGACGTCGGGCGGGCGCTGGGACGGCTGTTCGCTGCGGAGCTCGGAGTCACGAATGCAGTGATATCCATCGACGGAGTGCAGCTGCAGGAACTGGACTTCATTGACATAGGTGAGATCATACGCCCCACGAACGTGGTTCCCCTGGTCATCAAGTCTCTGCTATTTTCTACGCCCGGGCGCCCCGGGTGATGGCTTGGCGGCGCGCAACGTGATGAATTCGAATTGAACCAGAGCAACAAGGGCTCAACATGGAAGCGATAGACCTGCTCCTCAAACGCCGCTCGATCCCTGCCGACAAGCTAGTCGAGCCAGGCCCGGACGATGAGCAATTGCAAATCATCCTTACGGCCGGCATGCGCGTGCCAGACCATGCAATGTGCACCCCGTGGCGTATCCAGGTGGTACGCAAGGAAGGACAGGTCGCGCTTGCCAACCTGTATGCCGAAATCTACAAGCGTGAACATCCTGAGGCGGACGAGAAGCAGCTCGAAATCGAGCGCAGGCGGCCGCAGCGTGCGCCGCTTCTTCTGGCGGTGACATCGCATCCCAACATGGAGAAGGCCGCCCGAATTCCACTTATGTAGCAGAAGCTTTCAGGTGGGGCGATGTGCATGAACATCGTCAACGCTTCGAATGCGCTGGGCTTCGGGAGCCAGTGGATTACCGGTTG
>JBJOGJ010000264.1:0-5244 GCA_046048295.1 Pseudomonadota bacterium
TAAGTTCCTCGACACGGCCCTTTCCAAGGAGCGTGGAGGGCCGGTAGCGCTGCAGTTGGACGATGGCTGCGTTCACAACGTCGAGATCGATTGCGCGCGCCAAGCCTATCGCCTCGGCCAGTCGATCGGCGGGGGAATGGATGCGTGAGGCTGTCGATGACCGGGCAGTCGGCTGGACTGGCGCACGAGCTTCCTGGCCCGGTGGCACCGGAACCACGACGATTGCGCGCGCAGTCCTGCCAGCCGCAACGTTCCCGTCGGATTGACCGGCTGGTTCGCTCAAGGGGGTGTTAGGCTTCTCGGTCGTCGGTTCAGTCCTGGTTGGTGTCCTGCGTCTCCTGGTCCATCAGCTGAACCGGCTGGCTCGGCATAATGGTCGAGATCGCATGCTTATAGACCAGTTGCGAGTGGCCGTCGCGGCGCAAGAGAACACAGAAGTTGTCGAACCAGGTGACGATACCCTGGAGCTTGACGCCGTTGACGAGGAAGATTGTAAGCGGAATCTTGTTCTTGCGGACGTTGTTGAGAAAAGTATCCTGCAAATTCTGCGCCCGTTCGTTTGGCATTGTTGTTATCCGTATGATTTCGTTGTTGTTGTTGGCGGCGTGGAGAGCGGTCCATCGCAGACATTAGCGCAACTCGATTTCCATTTCACCTCTGTTTGTCAGCCATTTTCATGGCGGAGCCGTTGACGCGCCGCCCCCTAGAAGAAGTCCGGCCGCACGCTGAAAAGCTGCTCGACGTCACGCACGTGATCGGCACGTGCAAAGAGTATCGCGTGATCCTTCGATTGAAGCTCGGTCTCGCCCGTCGGCACGATTATCTCGCCGTTCCGCACGATGGCGCCGAATTTGACACCATCGGACAGTCCGAGTTCCTGAATCGGCCTTCCGACCACGGCAGTGGTTTCGAGGGCCTCGGCCTCGATCAGTTCGCCGGCGCCGTTATGGACCGAGTGGACGCCTCTGATGCGGCCGCGCCGGACGAACTGCAGGATACGGGAGGTTGTGACTGCGCGCGGGTTCACCTGGGCGTCTATGCCGAGCGATCTTATCAGCGTGCTGTATCGGGGGCTGTTGACCAGGCAGAGGCTCGACTTGCAGCCCATCTGCTTGGCAAGCAGGGAGGCCAGAATATTGACCTGGTCGTCATTGGTGACTGCAACCATCGTTTCCGCCGCGGGGACCTCCGCTTCGCGCAGGAGTTCCTCGCTCAGGCAACTGCCGTGTAGTACTGCAGATCGGGTGAGGCGCTCGGCCACCTCGGTCGCCCGCTCGCGGTTCGCCTCGATCAGTTTGACGCGGATATTCGGATAGCGTTTCTCGATCTGACGCGCGACGTAGAGTCCGATGTTGCCGCCGCCGGCGATGACGACGCGGCGTGCCTGCTGCTCCTCGTGGCCGAACAGCTTGAGCGTTCGTGCTATCTGGTTGGTCGGTACCACGACGTAGGCGTCGTCACCGGCGATCAGGCGTTCATCCGCTGACGGCAGGAAGAGAACGTTCGAGCGCACGACGGCGACGATTGTCGCCGGCAGGTCAGGAAACAGGTCGGTGAGCTGATGCATCGGGGTGTCGAGGACCGGACACTCCGGTCCGCAGGCAATTCCGATGGCCGAGACCTGGCCCTTGTCGAAGGTCGCCGTTTCGAACGCGCCCGGCAGCTCGAGGCGTCGCAGCACGGTGTTCCCGACCTCGACTTCCGGGGAGATGATCTGGTCGATCGGAATGGCATCTCGGCCAAACAGTTCCGACCACTCGTTCGACAGATACGACTGGGCACGGATGCGCGCGATCTTCGTCGGGATGTTGAAGATCCGGTCAGCCACCTGGCAGGCGACCATGTTGACCTCGTCATAGAGCGTGACCGCGATCAACATTTCGGCCTCGTTGGCCCCGGCGCGAGCAAGTACGTCGGGATGCGCACCGTTGCCCGCCGTTGCGCGTACGTCCAGGATGTCGTTGGCCCGCTGGACAAGGGCCGGGTCGCTGTCGATGATCGACACGTTGTTGCCTTCGGCTGCGAGGCTTTCGGCAATTCCGAGGCCGACCTGGCCGGCGCCACAGATCAAAACGTTCATGCTTCACCGCGAAAATTCTGCCGGGCATGTGCTCCGGCACCAGTCCGACAGTCTAGTCCATTCAGCCCGTACCAGTAAGCCCTGAGCGCTGCTCCGAACTCACGCCAAGGGCGCGGAGCTTGCGGTGGAGCGCCGAGCGCTCCATGCCGACGAACTCAGCGGTGCGGGAAATGTTTCCACCGAAGCGGTTGATCTGAGCCAGCAGGTAATTGCGTTCGAAGATTTCGCGTGCGTCGCGAAGCGGCAAAGACATCAAGTGCTCGTCGCCGCTGTTGATCGGCAGCGGCACGTTCGAGCCGATTTCCTCAGGCAGCATGTCCGCCGTGATGATCGCGTCGGTTTCGCCGCCACTCAGGATCATCAGTCGCTCGATGTTGTTGCGCAGCTCGCGAACGTTGCCGGGCCAGTCATGTGTCTGGATGACCGCGATGGCATCCTCTCCAATGCGTCGCGGCGCGAGGCCGGAGGCCTGTGCGATCTGCTGCACGAAGTACTGGATGAGGTCGGGAATGTCGTCGCGGCGTTCGGCAAGGCTCGGGACCCGGAGCGGCACGACGTTCAGGCGATGATAGAGGTCCTCTCGGAAACGCCCCTCCTCCATCTCTCGCTCGAGGTCCCGCGCGGTGGACGAAATAATGCGGACGTCAACGGCGACCTTCTGGTTGCCGCCGAGGCGAAGGAACTTCTGCTCGACCAGCACGCGCAACACCTTGCCCTGCGTTTCGAGCGGCATGTCTGCGACTTCGTCGATGTAGAGCGTGCCGCCATGCGCCTCCTCGAGCGCGCCTACCTTGCGCGGCCCGCCCGTCAACTCCTCGACCCCGAACAGTTCTTCTTCGACCCGCTCGGGCGCCATTGCTGCGGCGTTGAGGACGACGAAGGCGCCGTCGGCACGGCTCGATTTGGCATGCATGACGCGGGCAGCCAGTTCCTTGCCGGCACCCGATGCGCCACGAATGAGTACGCGGCTGTTGGTCGGGGCGACGCGCTCGATCTGGTTGCGGAGCTGGTTGATCGCGGCGGAGCGGCCGATCATCTCCTGGCTCTGGATAGAGCGTTCCTTGAGCTGCTGGACCTCACGGCGGAGCTGGGAATGCTCGAGGGCGCGCATGGTGACGAGGATCAGCCGGTCGGCTTTGAACGGCTTCTCGATGTAGTCGTAGGCACCACGCTTGATTGCCGTGACGGCGGTTTCGATGTTGCCGTGCCCAGAGATGATGACGACAGGCAGATTTGGATAGACCTGCTTGATCGTCGAGAGGACCTCGAGGCCATCGAGGCGGCTGCCCTGGAGCCAGATGTCCAGGATGACCAGTTGTGGACGCCGGTTCTCGATGGCGCGGAGCGCCTCATCGCTGTCGCGGGCGAGACGGCAGGTGTGACCCTCGTCCTCCAGAATGCCGCTGATCAGATCACGGATATCCGTCTCGTCGTCAACGACCAATATGTCGGCTGCCATATGTCACTCCTTGCACCGGATTCTGGTTGCCAATACCTTGTTACCCCAATACAGGCGACGCACTAGCACGAGTGGACGCCTCTGAATTCGTTTTCGCCGGAAGACGCAAGCGGATCAACGCTCCGTGGGAGCGGCCCGGAGCCGGTGGCGCGTCGTCGAGCGTAAGCGATCCGCCGTGCTGTTCCATGATCTTGTGGACCATGGCGAGGCCGAGGCCGGTGCCCTTGTGCCCCTTGGTGGTCACGTAGGGCTCGAGCAGGCGGTTGCGGTTGCTTTTGGGCAGGCCAGTCCCGTTGTCGATCACCTCGATCACCGCTTCGTCGCCCTCAGTCGTCAGCCTGGCCTCGACGATCCCCTTGAAGCCCGGTTCCGCGTCTGGACTTTCAGCGTAGGTATTGATCGCCTCGACGGCATTCTTCACGAGATTGGTGAGGGCCTGGGTAAGCAGCCGGCGGTCGAAGGACGCGCGAACGGCGCTCTTTGGCAGTCCGAGCCGGATCTCGATATTGGGTTCGCTCTCGCGGAAGAGCAGCACGGGTTCCTGCACAGCATCGCGCAGGTCGTGATCGGTCATCTCCGGCTGCGGCATGCGGGCGAAGGCCGCGAACTCATCGACCATGGTCTTGATGTCGCCGACCTGTCTCACGATCGTGTCGGTCAGTTTGTCGAACGTTTCGCGGTCGGTCGAAATCGAGTTCGAATACTTGCGTTTCAGACGTTCCGCCGAAAGTTGTATCGGCGTCAGTGGGTTCTTGATCTCGTGTGCGATCCGCCGGGCGACATCGGCCCAGGCAGACGTGCGCTGGGCAACGACGAGTTCGGTGATGTCATCGAACGTGATGACGCTGCCCTTGTCCATGCCTTCGTCGCCGATTGCCCGGCGGCGCGTGATCTTGACGGCGAACGTCCGCTCTTCGCCGTTCACCTGGAGCGTCATCTGGTCCGGGCTGCGATTGCGCCGCTCATCGGCGACAAAGGAATCGAAGAGCGTCGAGAATTCCGGCGAAACCTCCGACAGGTGGCGCCCCTGTAGATCCGACTCGGGAACGGCCAGCAGTGCCTGCGCCGAGTTGTTGGCGATGGTTATCCTGCCTGCACCGTCGATGCCGAGCACTCCGGCGCTTACGCCCGACAGGACGGCTTCGATGAAGGCGCGCCGCTCGGTCAGGAGTTCATTGGCCGAAACGAGAGCGTCGCGCTGGCCCTTGAGTTCCGCGGTCATCGTGTTGAAAGTCTGGGAAAGGCGGCGCAGATCGCCTTCGCCACGGATCACGGGCAGGACTATGCCGAGATTGCCGCGCGAGACCTCCTGGGCTGCTCCGATCAGGCGTGTAATCGGTGCCACGAAGCGTCCGGCGAACCAAATGCCGACCCATATGGCTGCGAGGAGCGATGTCAGCGAAATCATCAGATACAGCAATCCGTGCACCAGCTTGAAGCCGCTGCGGCGCTGGCGGAACTGCTCGTACTCGTGGAAGCCCGCCTCCGTGCGACGGAGTTGCCCGACCACTCTCGGGCTTACCGGGCGCGCGACATAGAGATAACGAGCGTTGGCGGTCCCTGTGAGTTTCGCCACCGCCCCGACGCGATAGGAGCGGTCGGGCAGCAGCAGCGGGATCTGTCCTGCGGCCGCCTGAGCCATTTGCTGGGGAGACGGCGGTTCGAACGGGAGCTGGTCGTCCTCCAATGCCTTCAGCTCCGGTCG
>JBJOGJ010000265.1:0-5241 GCA_046048295.1 Pseudomonadota bacterium
TGGCGTCCGCCACCTTGCGCTCGAAGTTCGTGTAAGCGTGCACGATGTACCATCGCTTGGCCATGCCCAGTCAGTCCTCAGTATTTGTAATCAGCCGCGAGAAACCACCAAACGTCACGAGCCCAGCGACAGCAACCAGCTTACCGCCATGCCGATGAGCTGGTCGGCCAACATGAAGAAGACCGATGCCAGCGACACCATTATGAGTACCGCGACAGTGGTGACCCACACTTCTTTGCGGCTCGGCCAGGTGACTTTCGCAACCTCCTGGCGAACCTCTTGGATGAATTGGAATGGATTGTTCGCCATGCCGACGATATCCCACGGGCCTTTCTTGAACTCTACCTACCCGCGCCCCGCTGAGAGCGCCCTCGATTCACCGAACACTGCGTCCAGCCAATGGCAGGGGTGGAGGGTCTCGAACCCCCAGCCTTCGGTTTTGGAGACCGACGCTCTGCCAATTGAGCTACACCCCTCCAGCCCATGGGGCCGGCGAGCAGGCTTTCGGAAACCGCTTCCATAGCCGGTTTCAAGACCCTTGTCACACTTTTTTCTTGACAAGAACCCTGAAAGCTACGGGACGATTCCATCATGCCCACTCGATAAAACAGTTTTAACCATCGGGTGTGACAGTTTTACACACCCGATGGAATGCGGTCCAGACTCTCTACTCCACGATCTCGGTGACGACGCCTGCACCTACGGTGCGGCCGCCCTCACGGATCGCGAAACGCTGCTTGGCTTCCATGGCGATCGGCGTGATCAACTCGACGTCGATTGCGCAGTTGTCGCCGGGCATCACCATCTCGGTGCCCTCCGGCAGCGTCACCACACCCGTCACGTCCGTCGTCCGGAAGTAGAACTGCGGACGATAGTTCTTGAAGAACGGCGTGTGACGGCCACCCTCGTCCTTCGTCAGGATGTAGGCCTCCGCCTTGAACTTCTTGTGCGGCTTCACCGAGCCCGGCTTGCAAAGCACCTGACCGCGCTCCACAGCCTCTTTGTCAATGCCACGCAACAGGCAGCCCACATTGTCGCCAGCCTCGCCGGCGTCCAGAAGCTTGCGGAACATCTCAACGCCCGTAACCGTCGACTTCTGCGTGTCCCGAAGACCAACGATCTCAACTTCCTCGCCGACCTTGATCACACCGCGCTCGATACGCCCGGTCACAACCGTACCGCGACCCGAAATCGAGAAAACGTCTTCGATCGGCATCAGGAACGGCTGGTCCTTCGGACGCTCAGGAAGTGGAATGTAGGTGTCCAGCGCCTCGTACAGCTTCAGGATCGCCTCGTCCCCCAGCGGACCCTTCTCCCCGTTCAGAGCCTTCAGCGCAGCACCGCGGATCACAGGCACATCGTCGCCAGGGAACTGGTACTTCTCGAGAAGCTCGCGAACCTCCATCTCAACCAGGTCCAGAAGCTCCTCGTCATCGACGATGTCGCACTTGTTCAGGAACACCACGATGTAGGGAACGCCAACCTGACGCGCCAGCAATATGTGCTCACGCGTCTGCGGCATCGGACCGTCAACCGCCGAAACAACAAGGATCGCGCCGTCCATCTGCGCAGCGCCCGTGATCATGTTCTTGACGTAGTCAGCGTGCCCTGGGCAGTCCACGTGCGCGTAGTGACGGTTCTCCGTCGCATACTCCACGTGGCTCGTCGCGATCGTCAGGATCTTCGTCGCATCGCGACGGCCCTGGCTCTCCGATGCCTTCGCAACCTCATCGTATTCGATCGCCTTACCAGTCCAACCACGATCAGCTGAAACGCGAGTAAGCGCCGCTGTCAGCGTCGTCTTGCCGTGGTCAACATGCCCGATCGTACCCACGTTGCAGTGCGGCTTCGACCGATCGAATTTCTCCTTCGCCATCTTAGGCTCTCCTTAGTCTGGTGCGAGCGTGCTCGCCTTCAATCCACTCTGTCAGTTCGTCAGGCCGCCCCCGGTTCGAATGCATCGTCCCGGAAGCACGCCCTCGTCAGGCATATTTGGCCTTTACCTCGTCGGCGACGTTGCGCGGAACTTCCGCGTAGTGTGCAAACACCATCGAATACTGGGCACGCCCCGTAGACATCGAGCGCAGCGTGTTGATGTAGCCGAACATGTTGGCCAGCGGCACGAAGCACTTGATCACGACCGCGTTGCCGCGCAGATCCTGCGAGCGGATCTGGCCACGGCGGCTGTTGATGTCGCCGATGATCCCGCCGACGAAATCCTGGGGCGACACGATTTCGACGTCCATGATCGGCTCGAGCAACTTGATGCCGCCCTTTTCGCAGCCTTCACGCATGGCCGCGCGGGCCGCGATTTCGAACGCGATCGCCGATGAGTCGACCTCGTGGAACGCACCGTCGAACAACGTCACCTTCATGTCGACAAGCGGAAAGCCGATCAGTATCCCCGTCGACCAAACGGACTCGATGCCCTTCTGAACGCCCGGAATATACTCTTTCGGAACCGCACCGCCGACGATCTCTGACGTGAACTCGTTACCCGCCCCGGTCTCATTCGGCTCGAGGCGCAGCTTCACGCGCGCAAACTGCCCGGTACCACCGGTCTGCTTCTTGTGCGTGTAGTCCACCTCGGTAGGCCGCGCCAGGGTCTCGCGATAAGCCACCTGAGGCGCGCCCGTGGTTGCATCGACCTTGTGGGTACGCCTCAGAATGTCGACCTTGATGTCGAGGTGAAGCTCGCCCATGCCCTTGAGGATGGTCTCACCCGACTCCTGGTCCACCGACACACGGAACGAGGGATCCTCAAGCGACATCTCATTAAGGGCAAGCGCCATCTTCTCCTGGTCCGCCTTGGTCTTCGGCTCGATCTTCATCTCGATGACGGGATCAGGGAACTCCATCTTCTCGAGTATGATCGGCTTCGAAGGATCGCAAAGCGTCTCACCGGTGCGCGTATCCTTGAGGCCTTGCAGGGCGATGATGTCGCCGGCGAAGGCCTCCTTGATTTCCTTACGCTCGTCGGCATGCATCATGTACATGCGTCCGACGCGCTCCTTCTTGTCTCGGGTCGACTGCAGAAGCGCCATCCCCTGCTCGAGCTTGCCGGAATAGACGCGGCAGAAGGTCAGCGAGCCGACATGCTCGAAGTTCATTATCTTGAATGCCAGCATCGACAACGGCTCGTCATCCGTGGACTTGCGCGTCATCTCCGAACCGTCCTTCGTGCTCACGCCCTTGATGGCAGGAACCTCCACCGGGCTCGGCAGATAGTCTACGACGGCATCCAGCAGCGTCTGCACGCCCTTGTTCTTGAAGGCGGAACCGCAGAGCATCGGGTGGAACTTCACCTCGACAGTGCCCTTACGGAGCAGTCGGCGCAGCGTCTCCTCGTCGGGCTCGTTGCCCTCAAGGTACTCCGACATTGCATCGTCGTCCATTTCCACAGCCGCTTCGATCATTTCGGCGCGGAATTGTGCAGCCTTGTCGGCAAGATCTGCAGGAATCTCCCGCTCGACGAAGCTCGCACCCTTGTCGTCGCCCTCCCAGAAGATGGCTTTCATCTTCACGAGGTCGACGACACCGGCAAAATTGCTCTCCGCGCCAACCGGCAACTGGATCGGCACCGGACGAGCACCGAGCTTCGACTTGATCTCCTCGACGCACATATAGAAGTCCGCGCCGGTCTTATCCATCTTGTTCGCAAAGATGATGCGCGGAACATTGTATTTATCGCCCTGGCGCCAAACCGTCTCGGTCTGCGGCTCCACACCAGCGTTGCTGTCCAGCACGCACACTGCGCCGTCCAGGACGCGAAGGCTGCGCTCCACCTCGATGGTGAAGTCAACGTGCCCAGGAGTATCGATAATGTTCAGCCGGCGCATCTTGCCATCGCGCCCTGGCCAGAAACACGTCGTCGCAGCGGACGTAATGGTAATGCCGCGCTCAGCCTCCTGGTCCATGAAGTCCATGGTGGCCGCGCCATCGTGCACTTCGCCGATCTTATGCGAAATTCCCGTATAGAAGAGGATACGCTCCGTGGTCGTCGTCTTGCCGGCGTCGATATGCGCCATGATGCCGAAGTTGCGATAGTCCTCGATTGCGTATTCACGAGCCATTTTCTTGCTCCGAAATCCTGATCACCACCGGTAGTGCGAGAAGGCGCGGTTGGCGTCGGCCATTTTATGCGTATCCTCCCGCTTCTTGACCGCCGTTCCACGGTTGTTTGCCGCATCGAGCAGTTCACCCGAAAGCCGATCCACCATCGTATTCTCGTTGCGATTGCGCGCAGCCGTAATTAGCCACCGGATGGCCAGCGCCTGCCGCCGCTCGACGCGAACTTCGACCGGAACCTGATAGGTTGCACCACCCACGCGACGGGAACGCACCTCAACCGAAGGCATCACGTTCTCGAGCGCCTGATGGAACAGTTGCACCGGATCCTGCTTGGCGCGATCCTGCATACGGTCGAGCGCACCGTAAACGATGCGCTCGGCGACCGACTTCTTGCCCTCATACATCACCGCGTTCATGAACTTGGTGATGACGATATCCGCGTACTTGGGGTCGCCGTTAACTTCCCGTTTGGCAGCTCTGTGTCGACGCGACATCTGTGTCGTCCTTGCTCCTAGACCAAGCCCTTCGGGCCCGCTCATCAATCCTTACTTGGGTCTCTTGGCACCATATTTTGAGCGCCGCTGCTTGCGTGCGTTGACTCCCTGGGTGTCGAGCACGCCGCGAATGATGTGATAGCGCACGCCCGGCAGGTCCTTGACGCGGCCACCGCGGATCAGAACCACCGAGTGCTCCTGCAGGTTATGTCCCTCGCCCGGAATGTACCCAATGACCTCGTAGCCGTTGGTCAGTCGAATCTTGGCAACCTTGCGCAGCGCCGAGTTCGGCTTCTTTGGCGTCGTGGTGTAGACGCGGGTGCAGACCCCGCGCTTCTGCGGGCAGCTGTTCATGTGGCGCGACTTCGAGCGCGTGGTGACCGCCTCGCGCGGCTTGCGAATCAGCTGCTGTATCGTCGGCATCTGAAGGGCCCCTTGACCTTTTTCATCTCTTCTCTTCGAGGACAAAACAGCAAAAACACCCCGCCGGGCTTCGCCCGATTGCGATGCCCAGCAGAAAACCAGAGGACCAGGATGGCGTCAGCCGTCCCGCTCATGGCCCGATAATGTAGCTCTGCTTTTCCCGGGCACCGTTTAGGCAGTAGGTTGCGAGATGCAACGAATTAAGCCTACCGCGTACCCCAGAGAGTGAGCCGGAACATATACACAGGTATAG
>JBJOGJ010000266.1:0-5220 GCA_046048295.1 Pseudomonadota bacterium
GCCTGTTAATCGTTGTGCCGAATTAGACCGCATCCGCCTTGCGAATTCCTTAAGAGTTCCATTGTGCGACGCTGCAAAAGGTTTTGTTAAAGGATTGCGGGTTTAATCGTCAGGTATGCCGAGTTTCAGGCACGTCATTGCAAGGGTTTCGGAAAGATGTCGCCGCGTCTCCACTGGTTGGTCGTGTTGCTCTCGCTTTCGCTGGCGGGCTGTGCGCATGGGCCGGGCTGGCCCATCGAGGCGAGCGGGCTTGGCGGAAACGTCAAGGACAGCGGCTGGTCGACGCGGGTCGTCTCGGCGGAGGTCTACGAGGGACCTGCGCCTGTCAGCCCGGCGATACTCGGCGGGCCCAAGGCCGTCGCCGACAGTGATGGCCCCTATCTGCTCGATACAGGTGACGAACTCAGGGTGTTCATCTACGGACACCCCAACCTGTCGCGCATCTACAAGGTCGATCACGGCGGCAAGATCTCCATCCCGCTGGTCGGCAACATCAACGCCCGCGGACTTACGACCTACGGCCTGGAGCGCAAGATCAAGGGAACCCTCGGCGCGCGCTACATTCGCGATCCGCAGGTATCGATCGACGTTTTCCGCAACCGCCCCTTCTTCATCCTCGGCGAGGTGCGCAATCCCGGCGCCTTCGCCTACGTCAACGGAATGACCGTGGAATCGGCGGTGGCCATTGCCGGCGGATACTCCGAGCGCGCCAGCATGGAGCGCATGCGGATCAGCCGGCGGATAAACGGGCTCGTCGAGACCATGGAGGTCCCCTCCGACTACGTCGTGATGCCCGGCGATACCGTTTACGTTTTCGAACGCTTCTTCTGAGACACTCTCCGCGGTCGGTGTCCGGCCTGTTGCAGGCAAGCGCGCGGAGTGGAAGAAGTTGCGTATCCTACACATTCTCAGGGCGCCTGTCGGCGGACTGTTCCGGCACGTCTCTGATCTGGCCCGTGCCCAGACGGCGGCAGGTCACTGCGTGGGCGTCATCGCCGACAGTTCCAGCCGCGACGGCCTGACCGCCGGGCGCCTCGATGCGCTCGCCTCCGATCTTCCCCTCGGCCTCTCGCTGGTTGCGATGAGCCGAAGCATCGGCGCGCGCGACATGGGGGCGGCGGTGTCTGCGGCCAGGATCGCAACGCGCCTCAACGCAGAAATCCTGCATGGTCATAGCGCCAAGGGTGGGGCCTATGCCCGCATCGCCGGTGCGCTGATGAGCGTGCGCGGCAATTCCGCCAGGTGCTTCTACACCCCGCATGGCGGCAGCCTCCACTATGCACCTCGCTCGCTCAGCGGACGGCTCTATCTGGGTCTCGAGCGCAGGCTTGCCGGTTGGACGACGGGTATCATCTTCGAGAGCGAGTACGCTCGCCGTGCTTTCGAGCAGAAGGTCGGCGATACCGCCTGCCCGCAGCGCGTCATTCCCAATGGGCTGCTCGACGGCGAATTCAGTCTGAACGAGCCCGACAGCGAGGCCACGGACCTGTTGTTCATCGGCGAGTTGCGCATGCTCAAGGGCGTCGACGTCCTGCTCGAAGCCATCGCCTTGCTGCAGGGTTACCGGGATCTTTCGCTCACCGTGGTTGGGGACGGACCGGACGCGGACACCTTCAAGGCGCTGGCCACGCGCCTCGGCATCAGCCAAGCCGTAACCTTCGCCGGCGCCATGCCGGCGCGAGCCGCATTTCGCCGTGGGCGCGTCCTCGTCGTTCCCTCACGCGCTGAAAGCCTGCCCTACATCGTGCTCGAGGCTGCAGCAGCGGGTGTGCCACTGATCGCGACAGACGTCGGCGGCATTCCAGAAATCGTACAAGGCACGGACGTCGCGCTGGTGCCCGCCGGAGACTCCACTGCGCTCGCCAAGGGGATGATGGCGGTGCTCACCGACCCGGATGTCGCTCAACGCCGTGCGCTGGAGCTCAGGGACGCCGTGAAGGCACGCTATACGGTCGATGCCATGGCCCGATCCATCAGCGATTTCTACGGCTGGACGGCGGCTCCGTTAACCAATTCGGCCACGTCCTTAACGTATCCCTGACGCGCGGCGCCGATTGGCACGGTCCCTGCTTTCCCGTCTGCAAGCCAAACCTTTGCAGCAAGGAAAGCAGACCATATGGCTAACGCCGAATTCAGTACCGGGGACCGCGCCGGCGTTCTGATGCGCTCGCACGGGTCGCTGCCCCGCCTGGCGGATTTCCGGACCACGGACAGTACACGCCTGATCTCACATGATGTTCTGGCCGGCCTCGTGAAGCTCGGCGAGTTTGCGATGCTGGCGGCACTTGGAATTGCCATCGCCGTCGCGTATGTGCCGCAGCAGCACTACTTCGCCTCCTACCTCTATCCGGCCGCAAGCATCGGCACCGCCTTCGTCGCCGTTGCGCTGATGGACATCATGGGCATCTACCGCACCAAGACCGTCACGCGCTCGATTCTGCACGTCCCGACCGCCGTAACCGCCTGGATGATCGCGCTCGGGCTCCTCGTTGCGGTGATCTTCTTCTTCAAGGCCAGCAGCAGCATTTCCCGCGTCTGGCTCCTGTCTTGGTTCCTTGCGGGCTCCGGTGGCCTCATTGCGTCGCGCTGTCTGCTCAGCATGCTGATGCGCAAGTGGGCCAGGCAGCGTCGCCTCAACAAGCGTGCCGTTGTCTACGGTGCCGGCGCCGAAGGCGAAGTCGTTCTCAGGGCCCTCGAAGGCGACCTCGAAACCGACATCCGAATCTGCGGGGTGTTCGATGACCGCAACAGCCCGCGCAGCCCCGGTCTTACATTTGGCTATCCGAGGCTCGGGAACCTCAACGAACTCCTCCGGTTCGTGCGCAAGACCCGTGTCGACCTGGTCATCCTGTCCCTGCCACTCGCGGCCGAGAAGCGGCTCGTCGGGATGCTCGACACCCTGAGCGTCCTGCCCGTCGACATCCGCCTCGCAGGCCCGACGTCGCAACTCCACTTCAACCCGCGCGCCTACTCCTATATCGGCAATGTCGCGATGCTCGATCTGGCGGACAAGCCGATCAAGGACTGGGGCAGCATGGCAAAGTCGCTGTTCGATCGCGTCGTGGCGTTTGCCGCGCTCGTCGCGCTTGCCCCGCTGATGGCGGTCGTCGCTGCGGCGATCCGGTTGGACAGCAAGGGCCCGGTGCTGTTCAAGCAGAAGCGCTATGGCTTTAACAACAAGTTGATCGAGATCTACAAGTTCCGCTCGATGTATACGGACATGGCGGACGCACAGGCCGCGAAGCTCGTCACCAAGGACGACCCGCGGGTAACGCCGGTTGGACGCTTCATCCGCAAGACGAGCATCGACGAGTTGCCGCAGCTCTTCAACGTTCTCACCGGCCAGCTTTCGCTCGTCGGCCCGCGGCCCCACGCCCTGCAGGCAAAGGCCGCCGACAAGCTCTACGATCAGGCCGTTTCCAACTACTTCGCGCGCCACAAGGTGAAGCCCGGCATCACCGGCTGGGCACAGATCAACGGCTGGCGGGGCGAAACCGATACGGAGGAGAAACTGCGCCGTCGCGTCGAGCACGACCTCTACTACATCGACAACTGGTCGCTGTTCTTCGACATCTACATTCTCATCAAGACGCCGCTCGCGCTCCTGAAGACCGATAGCGCCTACTGAGGACGAAGCCAATGTCCGCGCCAGTGGCGACATGGACCGGCAGCGACGCCGGCCGCTCGAAAAGTGCCGTGCACCGGCTCATGCTGGCGACCGTCTGGCTGGCGGTCGCTTCCGGGGCCGTTGTGTTCTCGGAACCGGCGCCGGTCGACGCGCTCACCATGGCCCTGATCGTCGGCTTGCCCGCGGCCGGACTGGTTGTCCTCAATTCCGCGATCTGCGTCACGTTCGCGTTCTGGCTGATCGCAGCCGCAGCCGCCTTCATCTCGTCGAGCCAGGCCTATGAATTCGACGTCGCCACGAAGCACTCGGCCATCTCACTCTATCTCTATCTCGCGTTCTTCGTCTTCGCGGGCTTCGTCGCCGCCAGGCCAAAGGCTCATACCGACCTGATATTCCGCGCCTACACAGCCGGCGCTCTCATTGCCTCGATCGCGGGGATCATCGGCTACTTCGGGCTCCTTCCGGGCGCCGCCGAACTCTTCACCAAATACGGTCGCGCGGCAGGTCCGTTCAAGGATCCGAACGTATTCGGTCCCTTCGTCATCCCGGCCATCCTCTACACATTCCACCGCATGTTCAGCGAGGGCCGGCGCGGGCCATGGCAGGTCGTGCTGCTCGCCATCATGCTGTTCGCGGTGCTGATCAGCTTTTCGCGCGGTGCATGGGCCAACCTGTTCATCGCCGTTACGATCTATGGCGCCATGACGTTCGTCGTCTCGCAAACCAACTGGCAGCGCGTTGGCCTCATCGTATTGGCGACCGGCGGGCTCGCCACCATGGCGCTGCTGGTTGCCGTCGCCTTGCAGTTCGACAATATCGCCAAGCTGATGAACGAACGCGCGCAACTCACGCAGAGCTACGACGTCGGACCCAACGGCCGGTTCGGGGGGCAGGAGAAGGCGCTCGGGCTCATCGCCGAGCACCCGCTCGGGATCGGCGCGCTCGAATTCGCCGGACGTCATCACCACGAGGAGGTGCATAACGTCTACCTCAGCATGTACCTGAATGCCGGTTGGCTGGGCGGCACGGTCTATCTCGCGCTCATGGTGCTCACCTGTCTCTACGGATTGCGCCGGGCGTTCCGTCGAAGTCCCGTGCAGCCGCTGCTCATCGTGGCCGTCGCCGCCTTCATGGGCAATGTCCTGGAGGGCCTCATCGTCGACGTCGACCACTGGCGACATCTCTATCTGCTGATGGCGATCGTGTGGGGGCTCGCCGCGACGACCCATTCCCTGGCGCGCGTTCCACGACGGCCTGTGCGTATCGTTGCTCCGGCGCGGCGGGCGTCGGCGCTGATCGCCGCACGCCGTCTCAGGCGACCCAAGCGGCCGGCCCGGCTCGTTGCCGGACCGGCGTGACGTTGCGGCCTAGAACTTGCCCGGCGTCGCCTTCACGTCCGGCGGGTCGATCTCGATCCGCATTGCCTTGATGAACAGTCCCGTCCCGAGATAAGCGGTTGCCATCTGCGTGATCTCTACGATTTCGCGCGGCGAGAAGTGGGCCGCCAGGTTGTTGAACGTCTCGTCGTCGACATCGCCCTTGTTCAGCAGAAGCTGGTCGAGATAGGCGAGCATCGCCTGTTGATCGGCGGT
>JBJOGJ010000267.1:0-5157 GCA_046048295.1 Pseudomonadota bacterium
GCCCCCATGGCCGAACAGGTGGATCGCAAGGATTCCTTCCCCCGCGATCTCTGGCCTAGGATGGGTGAGCTCGGTCTGCACGGCATCACCGTCGGAGAGGAGGTCGGCGGTTCGGGACTTGGCTATCTCGCCCACTGCGTTGCCATGGAGGAGGTGTCGCGCGGTTCGGCCTCCGTCGGGCTTTCCTACGGCGCCCACTCGAACCTCTGTGTCAACCAGATCTGGCGCAACGGCAGCAAGGAGCAGCACGAACGATACCTTCCGAAGCTGGTTTCCGGGGAGCATCTGGGCGGCCTCGCCATGTCTGAGCCAGGTGCCGGGTCCGATGTCATGTCGATGCAACTGAAGGCTTCGTGCAAGGGCGACAGGTATGTCCTGGCCGGCACGAAGATGTGGATCACGAACGGTGCCGGCGGGGATGTATTCGTCGTCTATGCGAAGACCGATCCATCCGCCGGTACGAAGGGCATCACGGCGTTCATCGTCGAATCCGCTTTTGATGGCTTCCGCGTCGCTCAGAAGCTGGACAAGCTCGGCATGCGCGGCTCGCCGACGGCTGAACTCGTGTTCGAGGACTGCGAGGTTCCGGCCGAAAATGTTCTTGGCCGCGAAGGTGACGGTGCGCGCATCCTCATGTCCGGTCTCGACTTCGAGCGTGTCGTGCTTGCGGGCGGACCGCTCGGTATCATTCGTGCGGCCCTGGATCTTGCCATGCCGTATGTCCGCGAGCGCCAGCAGTTCGGTCAGCCGATCGGTGCCTTCCAGCTCGTGCAGGGCAAGATCGCCGATATGTACGTGGCGATGAACTCTGCCCGCGCTTACGTCTACGCGGTTGCAGCCGCCTGCGACAGGGGTGAGACGACGCGCCAGGATGCGGCCGGCGCGATCCTTTATGCCGCCGAGAATGCGACCAGGGTGGCACTGGACGCCATCCAGCTTCTTGGCGGCAACGGCTACATCAATGAATTCCCGTCCGGCCGCCTGCTACGCGACGCCAAGCTTTACGAGATCGGGGCCGGTACGTCTGAGATACGTCGATGGCTGATCGGGCGGGAGCTCATTGCACACAGCTGAATTTCGCCTGGCGTTTGTATTCTGCCGATATTCCTACATGATTGGGTGACAATCGTGCGTCTGCGAAGCTCTACGGGAGGATATGGTGCAACTCAGGCTTCTCGCTCTCATGGCATTGACGGTCGTTGGGCTGACCACGATTGCGCCGGGCGGCGCCTGGGCGGCGTGCGTCCGCGGCGTCGCATCCTCGGACACGCTTCGCATTCGCAGCGGGCCCGATGCCTCCAACTCGGAGGTCGGGCGCATTCCCCACGACGCTTGCGGCGTGCAGGTGACCGGTCCCTGTCGGCGCGGCTGGTGTCCCGTCGCCTTTCGAGGGGTTTCCGGCTGGTCCAGCGGGCGCTATCTCGCTGAGCAATCCGGCCGGGCGCCGCAGCAGCCCGCCCCGCAGGCACAGGAGAAGCTGAAGGCGGCCGGGCTCTGCGTGACCGGCATCCCGCCCGACGGCGCGTTGCAGATCCGCTCGGGTCCCGGCGGAAATTTCGTTGCGCTTTATGGCTTTCGCGCCGGCACCTGCGGCATCCGCATCACCGGCAGGTGCCGCGGCGTGTTCTGTCCGGTACAATACAAGGAGTTCAATGGTTGGGCCGACCGTCGCAACCTGCGATGAAGGCTCCCGGAGGCAGATCATGCAATCTCTCCTTCCTGGCGGTGATGCCATCGTTGTCGCCTCGGGCGCGCGAACACCGATCGGCGGCTTCCAGGGTGACTTCGCCGCGCTGACTGCAACCGACCTCGCCGGTATCGCCGTGAAGGGCGCCGTCGCACGGGCATCCATTCGGCCGGAAGACATCTCGGAGTTGCTGATGGGGTGCGTTCTGCCCGCCGGCCTAGGGCAGGCCCCGGCGCGGCAGGCGGCGCGCGGCGCCGGCCTTCCGGACGGTGTCCCTTGTACGACCGTCAACAAGATGTGCGGCTCCGGCATGAAGACGGTCATGCAGGCTGCGGAGGCGCTTGCATTCCGGCCTGACGATATTCTCGTCGCCGGCGGCATGGAGAGCATGACGAACGCGCCCTATCTTCTCCCGCGCATGCGCTCGGGTGCGCGGCTCGGCCATGCCCAGGCGCTCGATCACATGTTCGTCGACGGACTCGAGGATGCCTACGACAAGGGCCGCCTGATGGGCACCTACGCGGAGGATACCGCCCGCCACTATCAGTTCACGCGCTATCAGCAGGATGCCTTTGCCCTTGCAAGCCTCGATCGCGCAAGGCGCTCCAACGAGGACCAGACCTTTGCCAGCGAGATCGTGCCCGTCCCGGTGACCTCGCGATCCGGCACGCGGATCGTTGAACGCGATGAGCAGCCCTTCAAGGCCGATCCGGCAAAGATCCCTGAGCTCAAGCCTGCCTTCAGGAAGGACGGTACGGTTACGCCCGCCAATTCCAGCTCGATATCCGATGGTGCCGCCGCACTCGTCCTTATGCGTCGGAGCACCGCCGAACGTTTGGGCGTGCTGCCGCTGGCCGTTATTGCCGGCATGGCGAGCTTTGCGCAGGCGCCGGCCTGGTTCACGACGGCGCCGGTCGGCGCAATGAAGCGTCTGTTCGACCAGACGGGTTGGGATACGTCCTCGATCGGTCTTTTCGAGATCAACGAGGCATTCGCTGTCGTGACGATGGCGGCCATGCATGACCTGGGCTTGCCGCATGAGAAGGTGAACGTTCACGGAGGAGCATGTGCTCTCGGCCATCCGGTTGGCGCTTCCGGTGCCCGCATCATCGTCACACTGCTGAACGCCATGCGGAAGCATGACGTGCGGCGCGGCGTTGCGGCCATCTGTATCGGCGGCGGCGAGGCAACTGCAATGGCTTTCGAACGCCATTCGTGATAACGGCTTCGCCGGCGGGCGCGGGGCGGTCGGCGCCCCAGGTGCCGTGCTGGGAAGGATCGGATGCAGATGTTCTATCTCGCCTCCAAGCTATTCGCGCTCCTGTTCACGCCATCCAATTTCATCGCCATTCTTCTGATCGCGGGTACCGCCTTGGTCGCATTGGGCTTTCGCCCTCGACTTGGGCTGCGGCTGGCTGTGACAGGCGCAGCTCTTCTCGTCGTCTGTGGCTTCCTGCCTCTTGGCACCTGTCTCACCATGCCGCTCGAGGAGCGCTTCAAGCGCACTACGAATCCTGGGCCTGTTGCCGGCATCATTCTGCTTGGCGGCTATGAGGATCCCGGCATGGCGCAGGCCCGTGGCGTGCTGACGGTCAACGAGGCTGCCGAGCGCCTGCTCGAGACCATGCTACTTGCCCGTCGCCATCCCGATGCCGTGATCGTCATTTCGGGCGCCTGGGCAACGCTGTTGCAAAACAATGTCGACGCCACTGCGCCGGTTGCAGCTTTCCTGATGGAGAACGGCATACCGGGGAAGCGCATCATCGTCGAACGAAAATCGCGCAACACCTACGAGAATGCCGTCTACACCAGCCAGCTTCTGAAGCCTCGGAAGGGACAGCGCTTTATTCTCGTGACGTCGGCCTATCACATGCCCCGCTCCGTCGGCACCTTCAGGGCTCAGGGAATGGATGTCGTTGCCTGGCCTTCGGACTATCGAACATATGGCTGGAGCGACGCAGCCGTCGCGTTCCGCTGGGCCACCCAGGGCCTCGAACGCACAGACCTTGCGACGAAGGAATGGCTTGGTCTCCTGGCCTATTGGATGACCGGCCGGACCAGCGCGCTCTTCCCGGCACCCTAGCCGCAGGTCAGTTGTTGATGTTGTAGGGAACGGCAAGTTCCCGATCCAGATCGAACTTCTCACACTTCATCTCCGCGAGGCGGAGGTTGTAGGCGTTCAGTTGTGCGCGGTCGCGCCGCAGATCTTCCTCCGGGCGGGCGCCGAACTGAGTTCCACCGTAGACGGGCTGCAGCGTACGGTGCATCGCCTTTGAGACGGTACTGGTCGGTTGCCGTGACTTGGCGGCACGCACCTGAATTATCCGGATCTGCATCCGTCCGCGTAGCCGCTTGCAATCGAGCTTCTTTTCCTCTGCGCTCAGATGGTAGCGGCCGTCGGGACCTATGGTGCCGATCCCCGAGCCCTCGATCTGGCCGCTGCTGCTGGCGCACGCCGCGGTCAGGAGGACGCAGCCCAGGAGGGCGGCGAAAACGCTCAGCCTGCCGCGGTTGTCGGTTGCAATATTCGGACGAACTGGAACCACGTGCCACCTTCATAGCTGCCGGGAACTTGTCGGCATCGGGAACCTCACGGTCCCTTCACAGGCTGTTTATGAGCCTTGATTGGCTTTTCTATGCCCGCCGCGACACATTCCAGCCGTACTCGGCCAAGGGCAAGTCCAGCCCCGCAAAGAATTGAGGAAATCATGAGCAGTCGAACTGAAACGGCCTCCGTCGCACCCGTAAGGGTTCAGCTTTTTCGCTGGGCTGGCAAGTGGGGCCCCTTCAAGGTGAAGATCCCGTGCGGCGAATGCGCACTTACCCAGGACATACTCCGGGATACCTTCGAGAACGAGCTTGCCGGCATTCCGATCGAACTCGTGACCGAAGACTGGTTGTCGAACTGGTGGAAGCCGCTGCCGAAAGGTGGCTGGCACGCGCCGATCGTGATGGTCGAGGGGCGGATCATCAGCCAGGGGCATGCGCTCAATCGCGGCATACTGGCGGAGGCAGTCATCCATGCCCACGTCGGGCGCTCCGGCGTCACAGGCACCCAGGTGTTCGGAAAGGCGACTTGCCCGCACTGCATTCGCGCCAAGAGCCATCTCGAGGCCGCGGGCATTCCCTATGTCTATCACGACGTTGTACGGGATCCGCGTGCACTCTACGAAATGATCGCCCGGGTGAAGCCGATCGTCGGCCCGAAGACGCCGATCACCGTGCCCCAGGTCTGGCTCGACGGTGCCTACGTCGGGGGCGCTGATGCTCTCGGGCTCGCGTTGGGCATGGTTGGCTCAGACACAGACCGCGCCGGCGCTCCCCCGGTCCGTGCCCCGCTCGGCTCGGAGGCGGCGCACGCTTGACGGGGGCGGCTTGTCCTCGGGCCCTGGTGGTGCTTTGCTGGTGTGGTCCCTAACGCCAGAGAGCCCATGCCACGGCTGATTTCCAGGATCGACACCGCCTCGGCT
>JBJOGJ010000268.1:0-5137 GCA_046048295.1 Pseudomonadota bacterium
GGAGGTGGCGGCGGCGCCGACGCTCAGGCGGTTCAACCGGCTGCCGTCAGTGCGCATCGAGGCGGCACTCACCGGCGGGTACGATCTCGGCTCGGCGCTGAAGCTCATCGAGGATGCGGCAAAGGAGGTGCTGCCGCCCTATGCCAAGCTTGGCTACGACGGCCAGTCGAAGCAGTTCAAGGATACCTCGAGCGGGGTCGCGGTGACGCTGGCGCTGGCGTTCCTGATCGTGTTCCTCGTGCTGGCAGCGCAATTCGAAAGCTTCGTGCATCCGCTGATCATCATGCTTGCGGTGCCGCTGGCGCTTGCCGCCTCGGTCTATGCGCTGTGGTTCAGCGGCATCTCGATCAATATCTACAGCCAGATCGGGATCATCCTGCTCATCGGACTCATGGCGAAGAACGGCATTCTCATCGTCGAGTTCGCAAACCAGTTGCGTGACGAAGGCAAGGGTGTGCGCGAAGCGGTCATCGAGGCGTCGGTTCTCCGCCTCAGGCCGATCGTGATGACGGTGATCTCGACGGTCCTCGGGGCGGTGCCGCTGGTGATCGCGACCGGTGCAGGTGCGGAAAGCCGAATCGGGATCGGGACGGTGATCATCGGCGGGCTCGGCGGCGCGTTGTTGTTGACGTTGTTCCTGACGCCGGTGCTCTACGATCTCATGGCGCGGATGACGCGCCCGCGCGGAGCGATCGAGAAGGCACTGGAAAACGAACTGTCGGCTGCCTACCGGGAGGGGCGGCAATCGGAGGGGTGAGGGCTTCGGGCCGGCGTGCGATGGTCATCGTCGGTGAGGACCGGGGCGGATGACTGGGGCTGCCACAGGCGGCTATCGGCGCTCACTGCGGCAGCGTCAGGGGTCTCAGTGCGAGCCGCATCTGTTTCTCGGCCTCGAGGATCGCAAAGAAGATAACGCCGATGAAAACAATGAGCAGACCATCGTTGAACGGTACCGGCGCCGTGCCAAGGAGGATTTGCAGCGGCGGCAGGTAGGTGACGGCGAATTGTGCCGCGGTCACCACGATCACGCAGGTCCATACAACAGGCGTTGCCCGGGCGGCCGCCCATGTCAAGGATGTGCCGTGGATGTTGCGAACGAAGAACAGGTGGAAGATCTCCAGCACCACCAGCATGTTCACCGCCATGGTCTGGGCGACCTCGACGCGGTAGCCGCGATCGATGGCGTAGGCGTAGATTCCGAACACGCAGGCAACGAACAAGGTCGCGACTAGGACCATATGCCAGATCAGCGCGCCGGTGAGGAGCGGCTCGTTGCGCTGGCGCGGCGGCCGTCGCATGGTGCCGGGCTCGGACGGTTCGAAGGCCAAGGCAAGGCCAAGTGTCGTCGCCGTGATCAGGTTGATCCAAAGTATCTGCACGGCAGTGATCGGCAGGCTCAAGCCTGCGAGGAGAGCCAGAATGATGGTGGCGGCTTCGCCCGCATTCGTGGGGAGGGTCCACCCAATCACCTTCTTGATGTTGTCGTAGACCGTGCGCCCCTCGCGCACGGCAGAGGCGATCGAGGAAAAGTTGTCGTCTGCCAATACGAAATCGGCGGCTTCCTTTGCTGCCTCGCTTCCCTTCAGTCCCATGGCCACGCCGGCGTCGGCGCGTTTGAGGGCAGGGGCATCGTTGACGCCGTCGCCCGTCATTGCGACGGTCAGGCCACGCGACTGCAGTGCGGTGACGAGGCGCAGCTTGTGGGAGGGCGACGTGCGGGCGAAAATGTCGGTGTTGACGGCGGCTTCGGCCAGCTCGCCGTCGCCCATGCTGTCGATGTCGGCTCCGGTCAGAACGAGATCGGTGTTCCGAAGCCCGATCTGCTTGGCGACGGCGCGCGCCGTCGCAGCATGGTCGCCGGTTATCATCTTTACACGGATGCCTGCCGCATGACACTCGGCCACGGCGTCGATCGACTCGGTACGCGGGGGATCGATCAGGCCGATCAAGCCGATAAACGTGAGTTGGCCTTCGAGGTCTGCGGTGTTCAGGACGGTGTGCGAGGAGGGCACGGCGCGTACCGCAACGGCAATGACGCGCTGGCCGCCGGCGGCCATGGAATCGACCATGCGGTGCCAGTAGTCGCGATCGAGGGGGACCCTATCGAGCGTGGCTGTATGTTGGTCGGCGCTCATCGCCAATACCGCTTCCGGCGCACCTTTCACATGGATGCTGGCGTGGCCTTCATGGTCGTGGTGAAGGACGGCCATGTAGCGATGGGCGGCATCGAAGGGAATCGCATCGGTGCGCGCCCAGTTCGCAAAGGGTTCCGATCCACGGCGCATGATCTTGCCGGCGAGTGCCTTCAGAGCCCCCTCCATCGGATCGCCTTCGACACGCCAGGCAGTATCGTGCTGACGCAGGACCGCGTCATTGCACAGGCTGGCGGCACGGGCGAATTCGACGAGAAGCGGATGCGCGTCGGGACGCGCATCGGTGTCGTTCCAGCGGACGGCGCCCTCGGGGGCGTAGCCGTTGCCGTCGACCACATAGTCATATCCCGCGGCTGCCAATGAGGCGGCAACCATTTCGTTGCGGGTGAGGGTGCCGGTCTTGTCGGAGCAGATCACCGAAACCGATCCCAGCGTTTCGATCGCCGGCAGCCGGCGGATGATGGCGTTGCGCTTTGCCATGGCCTGCACGCCGACGGCGAGGGCGATCGTCAGGACGGCGGGAAGCCCTTCAGGGATCGCTGCCACGGACAGGCCGACGATCACCATGAAGAGTTCTGAGAAGGGCAGGTGGCCGACAAAATAGCCGTAGGCGAGCAGCGAACCGGCCACCAGCAGGATGAAGACCGTCAGCCATTTCGCGAAAACGTCCATCTGGTGCACGAGCGGCGTCGTCAGCGTTTCGACCCGGGAGAGCATGCCGCTGATCCGTCCGATCTGAGTGCCGGCTCCAGTGGCGACCACGACACCTCGTCCGGTGCCGGCGGAAACGAGCGTGCCGCTGAACAGCATCGACGAGCGGTCGCCGAGCGCTGTCCCGGCTTCGACCTGTGCGGTCGTCTTGTCGACGGGTACGGATTCGCCGGTCAGGATGGCTTCCTCGGCCTTCAGGCCGCGTGCCTCTATGAGCCGGAGATCCGCCGGCACACGGTCGCCTGCCTCTATCAGCACGATGTCGCCGGACACGAGGTGGGCGGCGTCCACGGTCTGCCGCTGTCCGTCGCGCAGCACCGACGATCGAGGGGCGAGCATGCCGCGGATCGCCTCCATCGCCTGTTCGGCGCGCCCCTCCTGGATGAAGCCGATGAGTGCATTGACCACAACCACGGCAAGAATGACGATCGTGTCGACGACGTGGGCCAGAGCGGCGGTGACCGCGGCGGATGCAAGAAGGACGTAGATCAGGACGTTATGGAATTGCGCGAGGAAGCGCATGAAGGGGTTGCGGGGTGGTGCTTCGGGCAGCCGGTTGGCACCGTAGGCTTCGAGGCGGCGCGCGGCCTCGTTGGCGCTGAGGCCCTTGTCCGTTGCATGCGTGGCGTCAAGAACTGCGGCTGCCGACATCGCATGGAAGGGCAGCGGTCTCTGGCTGGTGGTCATTGCTCTCGCTCCAAGCCACGTTATGACGTCGGGCCGACCAAGCTTCACCATGTGCTGCCGGCCCGGGCATCAGGCCAACTGTCGCGGAGCCGGCAAAGATCGCGAAAAAACCCCAGGTGCCCTCAGGGATATTTCCGTATATGTCTAGAGGTGCCTGGAGTTCCGGACTGTCGCTTGGTAGCCAAATGCCAGCCTGGAAGTCCAGCATAGAAATTCGATCGTTTTCTGGGTTCAATGGCAGCTGACGACCTCCGCCCAGGGTCCGGGCGCCATATGCAGGACATCAGGGACCAAGTGACCCTCGGCCAGGAACGATCCGACCCGGGGGTGCGTTTCAGGGCGAGACTCGTTCGGCTGAGAAGCCTTAAGTGGAGGTAGGAATGCGTATTGTCGGAAGTTTTGCTCGCGTGCCGCTTCAGCTTGCTGTCCTGATGATGGGGGCGGTGGCCTGCCTGTCCCTGGTGGTGGCGCAGGATTCGGGCGAGTACGTGCCGAAGTCCGGCCAGTCGGGCAAGGATGTGATCTGGCTGCCGACCGAGACGCCGATCGTCTCGGAGATGCTCAATATCGCGAAGATGACGCCTGACGATTTCGTAATCGACCTGGGCTCCGGTGACGGGCGCACGGTTATCGCGGCGGCCAAGCGGGGGGCTAAGTCGAAGGGCATCGAGTTCAATCCAAAGCTGGTGGAGTTTGCGCGCAAGCGTGCGCAGGAAGCCGGCGTGAGCGACAAAACGGAATTCGTGCAGGGTGACATATTCAAGACCGATTTCTCCAATGCGACAGTGCTGACGATGTTCCTGCTTCCCAGCATCAACGAACAACTGATGCCCCAGATCCTCAAGATGAAGCCGGGGACGCGGATCGTTACCAATACCTTCACGATGGGCGACTGGAAGGCCGACGCTTCGTCGGAAGTGAAGGAAGGGTGCCGCCAGTACTGCACGGCGCACCTTTGGTATGTGCCGGCGGACCTGGCGGGGACGTGGAGCGGCGAGGACGGGACGCTCGAATTGCGCCAGTCCTACCAGATGCTGTCCGGCGGGCTGCAGAACGGCGCCGACGTCGCAAAACTGATGGGCGGCAAGGTGAAGGGAACGGAGTTCGAGTTCCAGATTGGCAGCACGACGTACAAGGGGCGCATAGAGGGCGATGCGCTGGTCGGTACGAAGCAGGCGGCGGGCGGCGAGCCAACAGCCTGGCGGGTGACGCGCAAGAAGAGCTAGGGGCGAACCTGCGCCAGCGCCAGCGCGCTGGTGCAATGGCGATTCAGTACGATCCGACTTTGGAATTATCCGTGGAGTGGCGCCGGGTTGCGACCCGGCGGCCGCTATGGCACGCTTCCAGGACGAGCGGCTCTTCAAGAGGCCGGCAAGCCGATCCAAGGAGTGTGCGATGTTTGCAAGAAACGCCTGGTATGTCGGAGCGACGGCGGAGGAGTTGGATGTAGGCATGGTCGCGCGGACCATGCTCAATGAGCCGGTCGTGCTGTTCCGCGATGCCGGCGGCAAGGCGGCGGCGCTGGAAGACAGGTGCTGCCACCGCAACGCGCCGCTGTCGATCGGGCGTCTCGTCGACGGCGAGGT
>JBJOGJ010000269.1:0-5135 GCA_046048295.1 Pseudomonadota bacterium
CGGTCAACAATTCGAAAGCCATTGTCAGCAGGCCATCCCCGGCCAGGATCGCGGTATGCTCGTCGAAAGCGGCCCATACGCTCGGGCGACCACGGCGGACGGTATCGTTGTCCATGGCCGGCAAGTCGTCATGGACGAGGCTGTAGCAATGGATTAGCTCTACGGCAGCAGCAACCTGACAGACAGCGCGATGCTCAAATCCACAGGCATCCGCAGAAGCCATGACCAGGAAGGGGCGCAATCTTTTTCCGGCATCCAGGACCGCATGGCGCATGGCATCGGCCAGTCGCTCCGGGACTCCCTTGTTCGCCAGGGAAACTGTTCCCAGATAAATTGAGAGTGCTTTTTCAACGGGTTCTACTGTCTTACGAAGGCGTTGCTCAAATGACATCGTGTTCCTACAGTCTGGCCTTGGTGGCTTTGCGCCTTTGTGCCACGACAGGTCCTTTGAGGTCGAGCATTTGCTTGGGAAGCAACTGGTGAGGCCATTGGCCGAATTCGCCCGGAGGCATAGCATGCTCGACTTGCGCGACCTGACGGACGAGCGCCGCGTCCCCTCAGCGCCGGTATGCGATAATGCGCAGCAACGAGAGACGGTGGCTCGAAGGTTCATTCAGAACCTCTTTCCGAGCCTTGTTTCGTCTTTCACAGCCGCGAGCAAGTTACTTCTGGTCACGGTCGGGTTGACGGCGTCCATCCTGTTTCTTTCGCTCGCAATCTTGCGGACGGTAAATCCCCCTTCATCCGCCGTCATGCTGGCCGACAGGGTCTCCGGCGTTACAGTCGACCAACGCTGGGTGCCGCTTGAAGACATATCCGCCAATCTCGTCCGAGCGGTCATCGCGTCGGAGGACGTCAGGTTCTGCCAGCACAACGGGGTCGACCCGCAGGAACTCGAGAACGCTTTCCAACGTGCAAAGCGCGACGGCCTTGAACAGGTGAGGGGGGCCAGCACCATCACCATGCAGGTTGCGAAAAACCTTTTCCTTACAAATGAGCGATCGCTGCTCAGGAAGGGCCTCGAACTCGGCGTGGCATTGGCCATAGACAAGGTCTGGAGCAAGCGTAGGACCATGGAGGTCTATCTCAACATCGCCGAGTGGGGAGAGGGCATATACGGCGCCGAAGCGGCGGCACGACATCATTTCGGCAAGTCGGCAAAGCGGCTTACGGAGGCAGAGGCGGCTCTTCTCGCGGTCTCCCTGCCCAATCCCGAGGCGCGTGTCGCTGGGCGCCCGAGCCGGGTCATGCAGAAACTCGCGGGCCGCATTCGCACGCGGAAAGACCAAGTCCCCGGGGCACACATGTGTGTTTATCCCTGACACGGCGCGAGGCTCCGACGGCAATTGACGGCTGGTCATTTGTGCCGTTTGGCTGTATAAGCCGGGCCCGAGCAGTCCGGGGCGACCAAAGGTTACCTAGAACAGAGCGAACGATACTTGCCCCTTGACAAAGGCGGGCGGCAGAAGGTCATTTCCCGGCGACAGAATTAACGAACAGGATCGCGGAGCCGCTTGGCTGCGCCTACGCGAGGTTTTGGAGAGTCCGATGGCCGTACCCAGGAAGAAAACCAGCCCAATGAAGCGAGGCTTCAGGCGCTCTGCTGATGCGCTCAAGGCTCCAACTTATGTCGAGGACAAGGACAGCGGAGAGCGGCGGCGGCCACACCACATCGACTTGAAGACGGGCAAGTACCGGGGAATGCAGGTCTTGGAGCCGAAGGAAGAGGCCTGAGTTTCGACGAAAACGCTCGAATTGGCCGGAAGTTGCGGAAATTTGGTCGCATTCTAAGTCGAGTATACCCCCCACGGATGCAACTGGAGATTTCGGGATGTCACTTAGCTCGCTGCCGCTTCTGGTTATCGCGTTCGTTCTCTACAACGCCATCGTACTGTTCGGCGGCACTGGCGAGCCCGACGTCATTCTCTCGAACCAGATTCTTCCCGATATCCTGCTCATCAGCGGCGGCATCTGGAAGTTTTCGTGGGGCGACCTCATCGTGCTCATGATTCTCGTGCTCTTGTTCATCGAGATCGTGAAGGCGACCTATACCTCTTCGGCATCTCTCCTCGACCACGGACTGTCGATGCTGGTGTTCGTCGCCTGCCTGGTCGAGTTCCTAGTGGTGAAGCAGGCCGCGACGTCGGTCTTCTTCACCCTGATGGTCGCAAGTCTCATCGACGTGGTTGCCGGCTACACGATCGGCATACGCGTGGCCCGCCGTGATCTCGCGATAGGCGGCTAGGCACCTTGAGACCCGCTTCGAACTGTGTTTTTCAAGTGGCCGGTAAATCTTTAGGGCGTCCGGGCGACTTCATCAAATTCCTCTAAAATCTGCAAATTTTATCAGTTGTTAGTGTTCGACCGCTAGTCTTTCGGACTGTCAGTTGCCGATTGGCAGAGCGCGTTGGATATCAATCAGGTTTTGGTCGTGGGCGGGTCATCGTCACAGAAGGATTGGTCTGGGGCAAGTCCGGTATCGGACGGGCTGGAATCGTCCATATCCGATGCCAAGCTTGGAGATCCCGCCGTCGATGCGATCGACGAGCTCACCTGTATTACCCCTTCCACCAGTGAGACCGCCTATTTGTGGGACATGGTGTCCGACACGATACGTTGGGAAGCCAACGCGAAACAGGTTCTCGGGCTCCGGAATATGCTCGACCTGTCAACGGGCCGCGGCTTCCAGTTCCTGGTCGTTGCAGAGCACGTCGCCCGGCGGCAAGGGGCATTCGAAGGCCATGCGGACGCCGATGACATCCGTGGCATGCCCTATCGCGTCACCTACAGGTTTCTGCCCGGCGGGCGGCGGACCAATACTTCTCTTTGGGTGGAAGAACGTGGGCGCTGGTGGCCGGACGCAGACGGGAACCCAGCGCGAGCCAGGGGCGTCATCCGGGTTCTGGGGCAAAACGACATAGCCGGACTCGGGCGGCACGGCTTCTCGGATTTCGACGAACTGACGGGACAGCTCAATCGCATGCGCCTGATCGAGGCCATGCAAACGGCCATTACGCGCTCACAGGCGACTAATACGTCCTGCGCGGTACTCATGCTGGCTGTGAACAACCTGTCCGACATAAATAACACGTTCGGCTATGCCATCGGTGACCAGGTACTAACGGAAGTCAGCGCCATAGTGGCGAAGCTTCTGCGCGGCGGCGATACGATCGGTCGCTATTCCTCCAACAAGTTCGGCATCGTCCTGAACGACTGCGGGCCCAGCGCCATGAGGATCGCAGCAGAACGTTTCATCAGCGCGGTTCGTAAGGCTGCCATACGCCCCGTTGGCTGCCCAATCTCGGCGGCCATCTCGATAGGCGGCATCCAGGTCCCTAGGCAGGCAGAGACGGTGGAGAAGGCTCTCAGCCGGTCACTTGAAGCTCTCGAGCGGGGCCGCACGCGCGCGCATGATGGCTTCAACGCCTATGAGCCGAATGCGCAACAAGAGAGCGTCAGGGCCAGAAACCGCGCCATCGCGGACGAGGTCGTATCAGCCTTGGACGAAGACCGCATGCGGCTCCTGCTGCAGCCCATCGTCGACAGCAAGACCCATGAGCCCGCATTCTATGAGTGTCTGCTGCGGCTTGAGCGCAAAGACGGTACACTTGCCGGTGCAGCGGAATTCATTCCAGTTGCAGAACAACTCGGGATGTCGCGCCTGATCGATCGACGCACCCTCGAGCTGACGATCAAACTGCTGAAGTTGCGTCCCGACATAACCGTCTCGCTCAACGTGTCGAGCCTGACTTGCTCCGATCATGAGTGGCTGGTCACGCTGCACCGGCTCACGAGGGGCAAAGCGAGCTTCACAAAGCGGCTCATCGTCGAGATCACCGAAACAATGGCGATCCACGATCTCGACCAAACGATCGCATTCGTAGATTCGTTGCGGGAACTCGGCTGTCGCGTTGCGATCGATGATTTCGGTGCAGGCTATACGTCATTCAAGAACCTGAAGCACCTGCAGGTCGATCTGGTAAAAATCGACGGAAGCTTTGCGAACAACCTCGCCGAGGATACCGTCGACCGGATCTTCCTCAAGAGTCTGTCCGAACTCGCCGCATCCTTCGGAATGGAAACCGTTGCCGAGTGGGTCGGCGATGAGTTATCGGCGGCAATCATCGCCGACATGGGCATCACCTATATGCAGGGCTTCCACTTCGGCCGTCCGATGGAGATTGCGGAAATTCCTGCGGTCCGCAGCAAGGCCAGCTGAGAGCCTACTTTTCTTTAGACAGCTGCTCGATCTTCTCTGCCATCCGGGCGAGCTCGGCCTTGAGCGCCTCCAGGTCGGCCTTCTCCTGACTTTCCGCGACGGAGGTTCCCGGCACGACCTGCTTGGCCGTGTCTTCAGGTTTGCCAGCTTCTGACTGAGGCTGCGCGGTTGGCTTGCCACGGGCGCCCGGCTGACCTGGCGCGAACGACGCCCACATGGCCATCGCCTGCTCGAATATCTCCAGGTTCTTTCGCGTCTGCTCCTGGTAGACTTCGAATGCCAATCCCGGATTTCCGAATGAACTCGCCATGCGGGAGCGGAATTTCTCGTTCTCCTTGGCCAAGGCCTCAAGACTGAACTGGAGGTAGCCAGGAACCAGCTTTCCGAGCGCATCGTCGTAGAATCGAATGAGCTGGCGGAGGAACGGCACTGGGAGCAGGGTCTGGCCTGCCCGGCCCTCCTGCTCGACGATTATCTGGGTGAGGACCGCATGGGTCAGTTCATCCCCCGTCTTGGCGTCGAAGACAACGAAGTCGCGATTGGCCCGAACCATTGCGGCCAAGTCTTCCAGCGTGACGTAGGTACTCGTCTCAGTATTGTATAGCCGCCGGTTGGCGTATTTCTTGATTACGACAACCTCGCTTTTCCCAGCGGCTTCCGGCTTGTTGAGCATGACTGGCAACACCTACAAATTCGAGGATTGTGCGTTGCAAGAGAGTAACACACTTTATGCGTGCTTCACCAGTCGTTTTCTGGTCGTGAGGTGCCTGCCTGGCCCATTGCAAAAAGCGGCGACGGCCAATTGGCGGTCAACGGCCGCTCATGTATCGTCAACGCGTGAAGGTTCTGCCGATCCAGCGGGCCAAGCGCCTTGGCCCGGAAAACAGGAGACAAATCATGAGCAATGACGACACGA
>JBJOGJ010000270.1:0-5130 GCA_046048295.1 Pseudomonadota bacterium
TACCTGCCGATGCAGCCCGGCGATGTGCCGACGACCTATGCCGATGTCGAGAGGCTCTCGAAGGCAACGGGTTTTGCTCCGGTCACCACAATCGAGGACGGGATCGCCCGGTTCGTTGCTTGGTACCGTGCATACCACGGAGTGTGAGGCCGCGGCGCGGACAATCTCAGACCATTGGAGCGTTGCCCGTAAGCTTACGATAAAGCGCCTTGAGCTTGATGCTCTCTTCGTTCCAGGAAAGGATGCGGCCCGCGTTTAGCGCCCGCCGCTTGAAGCTTGTGACGGTTTCGGCGTCGAGGTTTGAAATCGCCACTGCCAAGGCTTCGGCGGTCGTGACGTCCAGAGCGATGCCATGAGCGTGGCGCTCGAGGTAACGGCGCATGTCGCGGCCCGGGCCGACAATGAGCATAAGGCCGGCCATGGTGTACTCGAAGAACTTGTTCGGAAGGGTATAGAGTTGCTGCGCGTTCGATATACCTTGCACGAAGGCGCCGATGTCAGCCTCGCTAGCGTGCTGGATGAGGTTGGCGAGCGAGACGCGCGGGGCGAAGTCGACGCGCCCAGTTACGCCTGCCGTCTCGGCGGTCTCTCTCAGGTTCGCTTCGAAGGAGGGCGGTTGCGCCCACCCGGTCAGGCGCAGGCGAAAGCGATCGGGCCAAAGGGCTACGCTGCGGACAAGGGTTCGCAGACCTCGGCTCTGTGTGAAGATGCCGTGATAGTGAACGAGGATCCGGTCCTGTCGCGCCGGGCGATGAGGGATCGCAACGTATTCCGGCATATTGGCGACGACGAGCGGGCGGCACGAAAGCTGGTATAATGAGTGGAGACGGTCCGCGATACCTTCACTGACGGTGATGACGGCGTCGGCATGGTGTATGTGCAGGCGCTCGAGCGCGCGGATGTAGGCGGTATAGGTCAACTGCCACAGCCGACGGCCCGGACGTTCTTCCTGTGCAAACTCATGGCTGTCGTAGACAAGCTTCGCTCCAACATTGCGTGCGGCGCGCGCCGCCGCGGGCAGTACTGGCCAGTTGTGTGCGTGTATGATGTCAGGGCGCGTGTCCTGGATGAGGCGCAGGATCTTGCGGTTCTGCGGGTTTGCCCAGTAGACGGTGAGCGGCCATTGTGCAGGTAATACGTTGCTCGGTGCCTTGAGGGAGAATTCAATGAGCTTGTGGCGCAGGTCGAAGCGCGGCGGCTCAAGACCTCGTCCGTAATCGACGATCTCGACCGCGTGGCCCTCCGTTTCCATGGCGTGAACAGTTCGCAAGATGCGGCCATCGGTGGCGACATCGGAGAGGCTCACCTGGCAGACGCGCGCCACGATTCATCCGCCTCCGCGGCGGTTTTCCAAGGACTGCCTGCTCAACAGCCACTGGGTTGGCTGGTTGACGATACCGATGGGAAACGGATCAACGTCGGCCTGCAGGATCTTGAGCTTGTAGACGCGATCGCGAAGATCCCAGGCCCGGTCCTCGGGCCTCACAGACGGATCCAGATTGCGGAAGAGGGCAATGGAGACCACGTAATCGCCAGGACCGATCAAGAGTGGTGCGAAATCCGCCCTGATCTCGAACCGCCCGGAAATGCTGCCGATCGCGAGCCCATCGCGTGCGGAGATGATCTGGCTCGCGCACGTGCCATCGGGGCGATAAACCGCGACCACGGCGATGGGCTCGTGAATGGCGCCGCTGGCCTCGACGACAAAGCGGCAGCTCGCGGCCTCTCCGGAAATAAGGGTGTGCCGTTGCTGGCCTTCAGCGTCGTAGAAGGCGAAATCGACGATGCATGCACCAGCCTCGCCGTCGCCTTTAGTGGCAGGCGCCAGAGCTTCGAGTGGCACATGGTGGCCATTAAGAGCGGGTTCGCCATCGGCGCCGTCTTCGTCAGCCTGTTCGCGACGGGCTTCGTTCGGCTGTGGCGGCGACAGCGGGAACCTGAACGTGCTCCACGTTGCGCTCGACGCGGCCGGAATGCTGCCCAGAGTTATGTAATCATGGCGCCCGGCATCATATGACTGAACAAGTATCTCGTCGCTCGGGCTCGCGATGGCGTCGATATCGATCCAGGCGTCAGGGGCGCTGTGCGAGCCTTCTGCCACGATAATGGGGGCGTGGGTGAACCTGCCGCCGAAATCGCCGAAGGCCCTGCATTTGCGACCGGCGAAGTCAGTGCTCTTGCTCCAATTGGTGCGAGTCTGGTCGACGATCGGGTGAACAAGGCCCTCGCTGTCCTGGCCGCCGACCTGCACTTCGCCGAGTGCGAGGTCGCGTTCACCGATCGCAATTCGCGAGACGTGGCAGGGCTCCACGGGCGGCTTGTTGCCAGCGGCGATGAGCCGGATGAGGCCACCGCCTGCCTGCTCGATCTCTTTCAACGCCTTGCGGCCCATGCTGACGCTGGATGCGCGGAGCCTGACCTCCTCCTCCGACCGTATGTGCTCCTGGTATCTCTTGATGACGGGCAAGATCGCACCGTCGGCCTGCACGCGGCCGTTGTACAGCCAGATGCCGCGCTCGCACATCATTTGAGCCGAGCCCATGTCGTGAGACACGAAGAGCAAGGTGGTGCCGTCGCCGGTGATCTGGCGGATGCGCTGCTGGCACTTGCCAATGAAGTATGCGTCACCGGCGCCGAGGATCTCGTCGATGATCAGGATCTCCGGCTTGATGGCAGTCGCGACGGCGAAGCCGAGCCTAGCATACATACCGGCGGAGTATTCCTTGAGCGGCCGTTCGATGAATTCCTCGAGCTCGGTGAACTCGATGATCTCATCGATGTAGTGTGGGATCTCGGACCAGGCGATACCATTAAGAGCCAAAGCCGTGCGCAGGTTCTCCAGGCCGCTAAATTCCGGGTGGAACCCGTCGCCAAGGCCGAAAAGGGCTTTCACTTCGCCTTCGACGGCGATCGCCCCCTCTGTCGGCGTGAGCTCTCGCGATACATGGCGCAAAAGTGTTGTTTTGCCGGCGCCATTGCGCCCGATCAGGGCAACTCTTTCACCGCGTCTGATGTCGATCGAAATATTGTCGAGAGGCCAGAACACGTCGTATTTGGCCGGCGGAACCGTGAAGCCCAAGAGCGCCGCAGCCTGCCAGAAATGGGAGGAGTAGCGATGATAGGACTTGCTGAGGTTTCGTATCGATATCGCGACGTCAGACATAATCGGAAACCATCGGCTTTAACCGCGAGAGGAGGTGGTAGCCGAGCGTGTATAGGGCCACGGAAAGCGCTATGGCGATGGCGACCTCCCAGAGTGGGATGGTGCCGTCGAGAAGGATCTTGCGGTAGATGTTTATGAAAACAACCAGCGGATTGATCATCAGAAACGGTGCCATATTTGGGGGCACCATCTCGCTCGTGTAGGCTATGGGCGAGACGAGCATCAAGAACAGGACGAGGATCGGCGCGATCTTGCCGACGTCACGGAAGAATACGTTCACTGTCGAGGTGATCCAGACGAGCCCGATGGTCATGGCGATCTGAAGCACGTAGAATACGGGTAGCAGCACCTGGGTCAGGTGAATGCCGTCGAACACGATGGCCACGACCAACATCATTATCAGGCCGAAGGCCATATAAGTGTGACCGGCTATGACTTCCTTGACAGGGACGAGTTCGACGGGAAACAGCTTATTCTTGACGATCGAGCCGCTCGAGGAAAGGCTGACGGTTCCCGATGCGAAACTCTCGGCGAAGGCCAGGAACGGAACCAGGGCACAGAAGATGCTGAGGACGTAGGTGGAGGAATTTAGCTCGGGAACCCGGACCTGCAGGATCACCACAAAGACCAGCGTGTACATACCCAGGAATAACAGCGGGTAGACAGCCAGCCACAGCATGCCAGCGGCGCTGCCGGCTATCCGATCGCGAAGCGACTGCACGATCATCGCCCAGAGGAGCACACGGTAACGGTATAGGATCGCCAGACTTTCCGGCCATCGGTCCAACGATGGGAGATACCTGAGTGACATGTGCATGATTTCTTGGTCTCGGGGCGATCGACACAGGCGGTGGCGCGGTGGCGTCCAGCGGGCTTTTCCGCTGCTCGGCCGTGTAGTGATAGCAAGTTTTCGGCGAGTTTCAACGCTGTATTGATGGAGGGCCTAGCGGCCAGAGATCCGAGGAAGTAAAGTTATCCCCGCGCTATGGGTGGTGGTTAGAATAGGTCGCTACTCTTTGCAGATTGCGAGGACCACACAATATGGACCAGAGTCCTAACCTGAAGCTGCCGTATATCACCGCCGCGCAGTCTCAAAAGCACGTAACGCATGACGAGGCCCTGCGGGCCCTCGATGCCATTGTACAGCTTGCCGTAGCCGACCGGGACCTCGCCATGCCATCCGAATCGCCAAGCGAGGGCGCGCGCTATATCGTCGGCGACGGGGCATCAGGGGCTTGGGCTGGCTGGAGTGGCCACGTTGCCGTCTGGCAGAATGGCAGCTGGGAGGCGTACTAGCCGCCGCCGGGTTGGGTCGCGTGGGTTGCGGATGAGCAGATCCTGATCGCTTTCGATGAAACGAACTGGATCGCCGCATCGTCACGGGGCGCGGCGGGGATCTTCCCCCGAGTGGGCATCAATGCGAGCGCCGGCGACGTGAGCAGGCTAGCCCTGAGCGCCCAGAGCTCTCTCTTCGACCACGAAGGTGGGGACCACAGGCTCAAGATCAACAAGGCTCAGGAGGCGGATACGTCCAGCATTGTGTTCCAGGACGACTTTTCCGGTCGGGCGGAAATCGGGCTCGCGGGAGACGACGACTTTAGCTTCAAGATCAGTGCGAACGGTAGCCAGTGGACGGAGCCGAGGCGCCTCTCGCGGCAGACGGGCGCGGCTTCCTTTCCGTCAGGGCTGGAGGTTTCTGGTGTGCCGGCGCTGCCCGTTGCTCTCGTGACGAACTCGGTGACTATATCGGTGCCTGGTGATTTCGCTACGATCCAGACGGCGATCGACAGCCTGTCCAGTTATTTTTTCCAGGTGCTGCCGTCGGTATTGTCGAGGTCGACGACGGACCTATACGCTGACCGCTCCCTCGCAGTTTGCACATCCGCAGCCGGGGCGAATCGTGGTGCGGGCCAAGAATGCCCCGGTGCTGCCGGTCGCCGGCGACTTCACCGGGGGTGAAGGTTAGC
>JBJOGJ010000271.1:0-5037 GCA_046048295.1 Pseudomonadota bacterium
GGGGGCAGATCCCAAAAAAGAAAGACGATTTCTGAGAAGAACTTGAGACTTCCGGGCTCGTATGGATAAGCGCTCAGTCGACTTCACCCAGGCAGGTGGTGGCTCACGAGGAGACGTCGAGAATGCTTTGCGTCTATGCGCATGCTCATAAGGCGCGCTGGCTGGGACCGGCCAAGACCTGCGCGGCAGCCTGTTTTGTGCTCCCTGTGGAAGAGGTCGGCGCTTTCAACAGGAGATGGCGGACGCATCTTCTCGGTTGCCGGTTCGACGTTTCCCGTGCGGTTCACTGGCGGGACGTTGCCGCGGCTCATGAGACCGTCGGTGAGGCTCAGGAGGCGCTGGCGGCTCTGTCGCACCTGAATGAGGCCATTGGCTTCATGGTTGCCATACGTCAGTCTACTTGGAACAACCTCGATAGTGCGCGCAGGTTGTTCAAGACGGCGGAGCAGTTCTGCCTGTTGCGGCTGATGCGACTGGTGCTGGACCGGATCGAGGAAACGAACGAACCGTCTCCCCTGGTGCTGACCTTCGAGCGGGATCTGAAGAGCTTCGGCCAGTTGGTGCGAACCGTTTCGCAAATGTACGAATTGGACAGCCGTGCAACGGACCGCGTTCAGAAGGTCGCGTTTTCCGATCCCCGCGCGGATTACCTGTTCTCGGCCCTCGATCTCGTCATGCATCTCTCGGTCGCTGGGTGCCCGACCGCCGAGCCTCCCATGCCGCCGACCCGTTTCGAACGGCATATGACCACCGAGATATGGGACGATTCCTTCGTCGAAAACCATTGGGCTTCGTTCGAGTGGAGCCTCGACCAGGCGCAGTCCTGATTGACCCTGCGGTTGCCTGCCGGCGTGCCGGCCTGCCTGCCTGGATAATGCAAAGACCTCGATTGGATTGGTAGCGGAGGAGGGACTTGAACCCCCGACACCGGGATTATGATTCCCGTGCTCTAACCAGCTGAGCTACTCCGCCCCAAGGCGCAAGACATCGCGCAAAGCGGACCGTCGGAAGGCCGGCCCGCGAAAGTCGCGATATAAGGAACCGGGGCGTGCCGTGTCAAGGACGATGGCGGCCCCGCGCTGGCACGGGCGCCCGGGTCCGCATCATCCCAGGTCGCGTCGCGCCTGAACGGTCGAAGCGATCCAGCCGCCGCCGAGCACGCGCGCCCGCCCGTTGCCGTCGGCGTACAGGACGCAGGCCTGTCCCTTCGCCACGCCGATCTCCCCTTCGCCGAGCAGGATTTCGGCCTGCCCGCCATCGCCGAGCCTGAGCGTCGCCGGAACCGGCCGCGTCGACGACCGGATACGCGCCCACACCGCAAGCCCTTCCCCTCCCGTCGCTGCTGCGCGCTCCTGCTCCCGTCCGAGCCAGTTGAAATCCCTGAGCCCGAGCATGTGCGTCTCGAGATCGCGGCGTTCGCCGACCACCACCTCGTTGCGATCGGCATCGAGCCGTACCACGTAGAGCGGCGCGCCGATCGCAAGATTGAGGCCGCGCCGCTGCCCGACCGTGAAGTGCATGATGCCCTCGTGCCGGCCGAGCCGCCGGCCGTCGACGTGCACGATATCCCCCGGTGTCGCGGCGCCGGGCCGCAATCGCTCGATCACGTCCGCGTAGCGTCCGGACGGCACGAAGCAGATGTCCTGGCTGTCGGGCTTATCGGCGACCGGCAAGTCCAGTGCCAGGGCCAGCTTGCGGACCTCTGTCTTGGGCAGTCCACCGAGTGGGAACATCAGTGCCTCGAGTTGCGCGCGCGTGGTCGAGAACAGGAAGTAGCTCTGGTCGCGGCTGGCGTCGGCGGGCTGAAAGAGTTCCACGCCCTCCGGCCCATCGCGACGCTCGACATAGTGCCCCGTTGCCATCGCCTCCGCGCCGAGTTCCCTTGCCATGCCGAGGAGGTCCAGGAACTTGACCTGCTGGTTGCAGGCAACGCAGGGGATCGGCGTTTCGCCCTTCAGGTAGCTCTCTGCAAAGGACTGCATCACCGCGGCCTCGAACCTGCGCTCGTAGTCCAACACGTAGTGCGGGATCTGCAATGCCTCGGCCACCCGCCGGGCGTCGTGAATGTCCTGGCCGGCACAGCAGCTCCCCGTCCGGCCGGCTGCGACCCCATGATCGTAGAGCTGCATCGTGATGCCGATGACGTCGTGTCCCTGCTGCTTCAGGAGCGCCGCCACCACGGAGGAATCGACGCCGCCGGACATCGCGACGACGATACGCCTGCGCGCGGTGTTCATGCTGCCCTCGCTCACTCGAAACCCCTGTTGCTCTGCCTTGTCCTCCACTACCACGGAGCGACTGCACGATGCGGTTGGTTGCGTCAATGCTGCTCTCGCGCATCCTGCGCTGGGCGACGACATGGCGCGTCGCCGCATGCTTGACAAGTCTACCTGATGCAGCGTCAACCGAATGTTGTTGTTTTAACCATGATATATAGTGCCGTTAACGCTACAGCTCCGCAAGAATGGCAACGAACGGTCATAAATAGTACAAATCAAAGGGTAAAGTTTACCGCGATGCTTAGAGCGAATTTAATCGCGGTGCCTTACGTTTGGCGTAGGGTCAGTCAGTATCTGTGTGTAGAGTAATCATGACCGAGCAAAACTTCCGATCGCGCGTTCGCTATGTCATTGGGCCGGATGGTAGCCCGTTGACGGTTGCGGACCTACCTCCGACCGATACGAAGCGTTGGGTAATCCGGCGCAAGGCTGAGGTGGTCGCCGCAGTACGTGGCGGGCTTCTGAGCCTCGAGGAGGCGTGCGACCGCTACAAGCTGACCGTCGACGAATTTCTGAGCTGGCAGCGGTCCATCGACAAGCACGGCTTGCCGGGGCTGCGTGCGACACGCGTGCAGGACTACCGGAACTGAGCCTCCTTCCGGGGCCCGATGCTGACCTCGGCACCCGGAAAATCTCTTCCCGAGTAGAAGGCGCTCTCTTCACTGTTTCCGTCTTGGCCGCCCGGGTCTGCGATCGGGCAACGGCATGCCGCTCGCGGGACGCAGCAGAGCTGCAATCTCAGCGCCCGAGCATCGCCTCCCACCGCGCGACCAGGCTTCCACGTCCGCCCGCATCAATTGCCCGACGTCCTGTGGGAACTTGTTGTTGTTCACGGTCACCTCGGACTGCGACTCCGATCCGGTGATCGCCACCTTGAACGCGACGAATCCCAGCGGCGACGGTTTTCCCACCACGCGTTCGTGGATCGTGATGTCGACTTCGCCGCCCTTGGAGGCCGGCTTCGCATCGGCATGGAAAATGTGAGTGTAGCGGAGCGGTCCATTGGCGCCAAACCAGCAGGTGTTGGCGCCCCGCGCAATTCTCGCATAGGTATCGGACGTCCCCAAGCCGCCACTCACGGTGGGCATCTGCAGCGACGATGTGACGATGTCGCCTTGGCCACTCGCGCACCCGGCGAGCAGGAGCGCAGCGAGCCCGCCGAGCAAGATGGCAGCCCGCCCCTCGACACACCTGTATTTAAGCCTGGATATGCCCGCCATCCGCGCTCCCCTTGCGCTGCTCTTAAAGAGCGTTCGCGCCGGGAATTCAAGCGGACCGTTTCAATTGTCGCCCAGTGATGCACAACTGGCATGATTGGGACTGGCGCGGGGCCGGCAACGGCGTGGTTGCGGCCCCGGCCAAAGCAATCCTCTTGCGGACGCCTACCTGAGGGCCGTGGAACCGTTTTCGGCTTGCGACTGCGGTCTGACGCTGTCCCTTGCGTCGGAGCGAGGCCCGATCTCGGCGAGTGTCTCGTCCAGTTCGCGCTGGGAATCCTGCAGCTTCGCCCGCAGTTCCTCGATCGAGGCCTGCAGGTTGTTGCGCCTCGTCGCGGCCGACTTGGCGAATGTCGAGTAGTTGAAGTGGCTGGGATCCTTGATCCCGGTGCGATCTTCCTCGGCCTTGACCTGCCGATCCAGGTCCGCCGCCATCAGCTCGAATTCGTGAATCATCTGTTCGAGGCCCTGCACCTTGCGGGATTTTTCATCCACCTCGAAACGCTTCAATCTCTGTGCAGCTTCTCTGGCTCTCATTTTGACACCCCTGCCTAACACGTACGCACACTCTGGTGACATCCAAGAGCCGTGCCAACTGGAAGGTCCCGCCGTTCTGATCGCGACTGATTCGGACCGGGTGAGCCTGGAAACCTGTGTCTTGGCAGAGACATTCTGCCTCCAAGCTCCCCTCTAATGTCACAAATATGGTTTAAGTTGCAGTAAAGCAACCCAAAAAAATCTAGCGGGGCTCGGGCGATGCGCCGCAGTCTGAATTTTGGCGAAAAAGGGGCTAGGGGCTGGGAGCGAATTCTGTTAGCTCTTGATTCGGGCTGCTTGCGCGGGGGCGGGATATCGGACTCGATTCGGATAATGGGGTACCGGCGAACGGTATTTCGGCGCGGCGGCCTGGAGGGGTATTGCGGAAAACATATGGTTTCAAGCGGGCGGGAGCGGCGTCTCTCCTGTCGGCGGTGGCATTTGCGTCGTGTTCCTGGCGGCGTTTATCCGTGTCGGGCGGCTACGGATAAAAGAAAGACAATCTTAGGATTTGTTAACACATCGACGTTACAGTTCCTAACGAGCACTAACCACGTTCCCATGCGTACTCTTCGGATCAAAGGGGCAGCGGACCTGCGGGTCGCTAGGGGAGAGAGAGGCAATCCATGAGAGTTCTTCTCATTGAAGATGACAGCGCTACCGCGCAGAGCATCGAGTTGATGTTGCAGTCAGAGGGCTTCAACGTCTACACCACCGACCTCGGCGAGGAGGGTGTGGATCTTGGCAAACTCTATGATTACGATATAATTTTGCTGGATCTCAACCTGCCGGATATGAGCGGATATGAGGTTCTTAAGACGCTGCGTGTGAGTAAAGTCTCAACGCCGATCCTGATCCTGTCCGGCATGGCCGGCATCGAGGACAAGGTGCGGGGGCTTGGTTTCGGAGCCGACGACTACATGACCAAACCGTTCCACAAGGACGAACTGGTGGCTCGCATCCACGCCGTTGTGCGTCGTTCCAAGGGACATGCGCAGTCGGTG
>JBJOGJ010000272.1:0-5029 GCA_046048295.1 Pseudomonadota bacterium
AGTCCATCTCCGTCCTGAAGCCTACCGGCTGCGGCATCGGCATTGTCTCCTGTTGCGAATTTGGGCCCGGTCAGAAGCAATCGTGCTTGACGTTGCTTTGGGCCCGGACCGATACTCACGGCACCCAATATTTGCCGCAAGTATAGAGGCCAGACCATCCGCGTGTTTGAATAACCGCGATAGCCCGGGAGCGAAACCATGAAGAAGCTGACACTCGAGACCACGGCGCCATTCCAGGGCCTGCCGGAACTTGTTGCCTTTGACGAGGGCCTTTTCGAGAAAGAGGGGCTCAAGATCGAATGGGCCGATCGCGACGAAACCTCCATTCAGACCGTCGCCAAGGATGAGAACAATCCGCTCGGCGTCAATCCGTTCGGCAGCCATGGCAAGCTTCTCGAGCAGGGCAAGGCCGACATGTACAACGCCTGCGAATGGGGCAACTATTGCCGCGTCGAGGACACCAGCCAGGGTTCGCGCCAGCTCGGGCGCCGCGCCATCGTCACCTTCGCGGCCATCGTCGTGAGGCCCGATAGCACGGTCTATACTGCCCAGCAGTTGGCCAACAAGGCCGTCGGCGTGCCATTCTATGCGGGTACGCACTATCTTGCCCTGCATCTGCTCGGCGGCTTCCTGCCGCGCGAGGCGGTGAAGGTCGTGCCTGCTCCCTCGGGTTCGCGCTCGCGCTACAACGCCATGATGAAGGGGGATCTGGAAGCGGTCACGCTGACCGAGCCCTATGTCACGCTGGCGGAGAAGGCTGGCTGCCGCGTCATCTGCTCGGCCTTCTACAACGGCACCGAGGTCGCCTCGGACAAGGTCGACGCCGAGACCTATTCCGCCTTCAACCGCGCCGTGCGCGAGGCGGTGCGCCGCATCAATGCCGACAAGTCGAAGTACATGCATTATTTCATCGACTACCACGCCAAGAAGGATCCCGACATCGCCGGGCTTTCGGTTTCCGATCTGAACCCGAGCCGCCTCGTCGTCACCGATCCGGCGCCGATCCCGGCCGACGAATTGCGTCGCACCTACGAGTGGATCAAGAGCTGGGACATGCTCGAGCGCACCGAGGATCCCAATGCGCTCATCGACCTTATCGTACAGAACCAGGCGCATCAGGCGGCAGCGGAATAGCTCGCGCGCCGATTGCCGATTGGAAAAGGCGGCCCTGGGCCGCCTTCTCCAAAGTTCCTGTTGCCGGCTTGCAAGCTCAGCGCCTGCCGCGACCGCCACCCCGGCCGCCGCCGCCGCTACGTCCGCCACCGCGGAAGGCCCTGCTGGCGCCACCGCCGCCACGAGCCGCACGTGGCGCGCCGCCACCCCGCCTGATGGCACGTCCGTCGCCGCCGCTGAATGCGCGGGCGCGCGGCGCCGAACGCCGGAAGCTCCTGACACCGCCGCTGCGCCTGATAACGCGCGGTGCCCGGTAGATCGGCCTCCTGATCACGCGGCGCGCGCGCGGTCTCCGGTATCCGCGATACACGACGATGGGTGGCACGTAGTAGCCGTAGCCCCGGCAGTGGCTGTGCCAGCCGACGACGCGATAGCGGTACCCTGAGCGATAGCGCCAATGGGGTCCATAGCGGCGGCTGCAATGCCGGCCATGCACCTTTTGGATGAGTGCGGTCTCGGTGGTCTCGGCAAGTTTGCCTGCAGCCACCGGCGGCATGGCCTGAGACGAAACCGTGCTCAGGCAGAAAAACAACGCCCCGGCGATTGCACCGCCAATGGCTTTCAGACTTCGACGCATATTTTCCTTCCTCCAGTAGAGGCCCCGGCGTCGAAGTGATCCGATAAAACGCGTACGCCTCCGCCCCGTAGAAGTCAAACGCTGTTCTTGGATAAAGCAAATGCCGGATCGGCGGGCAATCGGCCCGCCGAGACCGTTGCAGCAGTCCATCTGCTACTTCTCTTTCTTGAGACCGTAGCCCGCCTTGACCTTCTCGAGGAGGTCGCCCTTGATGTTCGTCGCTTCGGCGACAATCTGCTGCAGCTTCTCGCCGGAAATCGGATAAACGCCGATGCTGCGACGTTTCCATTCCTCGACGAACGAGGGATCGGCCACTGCCTTGTCGAATGCCCTGCGCAGCGCAGTTACGCGCTCGGCTGGGACACCTGGTGTTGTCAGGAATGGTTTGCCGATCTCGGTCGCCGACAGAACCGCCTTCAGGATCGCCCGTTGCTCATCCGTCTTGGCAATCTCCACCGCGGTCGGTACATCGGACATTTCAGGATGCCGCTCGAGTGCGAACTGCAGTAGGATCTTCACCTTCTTGTCGCGGAGCCAGTCGAGGTGCTGCGACTTGAGGGCGTCGAATGCCGTCGAGTGGCCCGCCACCTCACCGCGTTCGATGGCGAGCATGGCCGTGCCCGAGCCCTTGTAGCCCATGATCAGCTTGAACTTGGTCCCGATCACGTTGTTGAGCAGGTTCGGGTAGACGGCAACGGTCGAGCTGGCGCCCGTGGCCGACAGCGTGATCTCCTTCGTCATCGCATCCTCCCACGAGTTGAAGGGCTGCGTATGCCAGATGAAGAGCGGGTTGACAGCGTTGGTGGCGCGGCCGAGCCAGTTGAACTTGTTGGGATCGAATTTCGCCTGCTTCTTGCCGACCGTCGCCTCCAGCGGAACCGTCGGCGAGATGTTGGCCATCACCGTTCCGTCCTTGGGTGCTACGGAATACATGTAGTTTGCCGCCACGAGGCTGCCGCCGCCCGGCATGTTGCGCGGCACAACCGTGGGATTCCCCGGTATATGCTTTCCAATTCGCGTCGCCACCGAGCGCGCATAGAGGTTGTTGCTGCCGCCTGGCGGATAGCCGATGATCATCTCCATCGACTTGCCCTTGTAGAAATCCTCGATGGGATCTGCAGTCGCTGGCAGGGCAGTCATCGTCAGCGCGGCAGAAATGGCCGCGGCGGATGCGATCCGGCCGGTGGGACGGTTCATTGATTTCCTCCATTACCTCGAAGTCGAGCGATTGTTTTGACGCCGCAGAGTATAGGCGATAGCCGCTGGCGGCGAAAGGCACTCAGTCTTTGGGCTGGCGCACAGGCGCCGCAACGCCTTCGAGCAGGGGCCGGGTCGCAAAGATGATGGCCTTAGAGATTTCGGCGAGCTGGCGTGCCAGCGGGTTGGTCTTTCGCCACACCATGCCGATGGTCCGCGTTGGCCGCGGTGCGTTGAAGCGCGCGATGGACACCTGCGCGGAACGCGTCTCCACGCGGACTGCCATTTCGGGGATCAGGGTGACGCCGAACCCCGCGCTCACCATCTGCACCAGCGTCGAAAGCGAACTCGCATCGAGCAGTTCCCGTGGCTTGGCCGACTGCATGTTGCAGAATTCCAGCGCCTGGTCGCGAAAGCAGTGTCCCTCCTCGAGCAGGAGCAGTCTCATCTCGCCGAGCTTCTTGTTCGTCGGCACCGGCTTTCCTTCGTCCTCTATCGGCCGCACCAGCAGGAATTGCTCGCTGAACAGCGGCGTCTCGCTCAGCGAAGGCTCCGAGACCGGCAAGGCGACGATCGCCGTGTCGAGCTGTCCATCGGACAGTTCCTCGATCAGCTTCTGCGTGAGTGTCTCGCGTACACGGATATCGAGCCTCGGATGCGCGTGCTGGAGATTGGCTATGAGCGCCGGGAGCAGGTATGGCGCAACAGTCGGGATGATGCCGATGCGCAGGCGTCCCACCAGCCGTTCCTGGGAAGCGCGCGCATAATCTCCAAGATCGTCGACGGCGCGCAGGATCTCGTTGACGTGGCGTGCGATATCTTCACCGGCCTCCGTTAGCTGGACCTGCCGCGCGCCTCTCTCGATCAGCACGACGCCAATCGCTTCCTCGAACTCCTTGATCTGCATCGACAAAGCCGGCTGCGAAATGGCCGCTGCCTCCGCCGCACGCCCGAAATGGCCGTGTCGCGCCAGCGCATCGAAATAGCGGAGCTGCTTGAGGGTGATCTGATTCATAAGCCGATCTTATCGCCGTCATAAAAAAATACAACTGTACCTTATGGGTCGGGATGGTTACCGTTGCCGTCATGAGCCACTCGGAAGGCAATCTTTTTGATGATCAAAATATTCCGCATAGGGAGCTGACATGTCGAACGAAAGCAAATGCCCTGTCATGCATGGGCGTGGTACGATGGCCCGCCTGAATGCTGGTGGCAGATCGAACCGTGACTGGTGGCCGAACCAGTTGAATCTCAAGATGCTGCATCAGAACCCGCCGGCCGGCGATCCGAACGGTGCTGCCTTCAACTACGCCGAGGAATTCAAGAAGCTCGACTATGCCGCCCTGAAGCGCGACCTCACCGCGCTGATGACCGACAGCCAGGACTGGTGGCCGGCGGACTATGGTCACTACGGCGGCCTGTTCATCCGGATGGCGTGGCACAGCGCCGGTACCTACCGCACCGCTGACGGGCGCGGCGGCGCCTCGTCGGGGAGCCAGAGGTTCGCACCTCTCAACAGTTGGCCGGACAATGGCAACCTCGACAAGGCGCGCCGGCTCCTGTGGCCGATCAAGAAGAAGTACGGCAACAGAATTTCCTGGGCCGATCTCATGGTGCTCGCCGGGAACGTCGCAATCGAGTCGATGGGGGGCAAGACCTTCGGCTTCGGCGGCGGCCGCGAGGACATCTACGAGCCCGAGGAGGACATCTACTGGGGTGCGGAAGGCGAATGTCTGGCAAGATCCGACCACGAACAGAGCCGTTATTCCGGTGATCGCGAGCTCGAGAACCCGCTCGCTGCAGTTCAGATGGGCCTCATCTACGTCAACCCTGAAGGCCCAGACGGAAATCCCGATCCTCTCGCCTCCGCCCGCGACATCCGCGAGACGTTCGCCCGCATGGCCATGAACGACTACGAGACCGTTGCGTTGACCGCCGGCGGTCACACCTTCGGCAAGATGCACGGTGCCGGTCCCGTGTCACATGTCGGTCCCGAGCCCGAGGCTGCTCCGATCGAGACATTGGGATTCGGCTGGCTCTCGACCTACAACAGCGGCAAGGGGCGCGATACCATCACGTCGG
>JBJOGJ010000273.1:0-5028 GCA_046048295.1 Pseudomonadota bacterium
GCCCCGAAAACGGCTCATCCATTAGCACCACCGATGGATGCGGCGCAATCGCCCGCGCCAGCGCAACGCGTTGTTGCTGCCCACCCGAAAGAATATGCGGATACTCCCTGGCATAGCGCTCGAGCCCGACGCGCTTCAGCACGTCGAGTGCCTGCCGCTCCGCCTCCGCCTTGGGAAGATGCCGCAGCCCGAACGCCACGTTTTCGGCAATTGTCAGGTGTGGAAACAGCGCGAAATCCTGGAACATCAGGCCGACGTTCCGCTTCTCCGGCGGCACGAAGCGATCCGGCCCGGCCACCTCGATACCGTTTAGAAGCACCCGACCAGAAGTCGGCTTTTCGATTCCCGAAGTGATCCGCAACAGCGTGGTCTTGCCGCAACCCGATGGCCCGAGCAGGCAGACGATCTCCCCCGCAGCGACCGTCAGAGAAACGCCACGCAATGCATAATTGTCGTCATCGAACTTCCGCTCCACCCGCTCGAACACGACTTCGGCGGAAGATGCAGAAAGCGGCGCCAAATCACTATCATCACCAGCGCGCTGGCTACGCCACTTCACTGCCGCCTCCCACATCGCTGCAGCCCTCCCGATCGGGCCAACCTCTGACATACGCCTCCCTTACCCACATCTCACGCCCGGCTAGCTGCCGTCAGCTCCTGGAACAGCCCCTTTGCCGCTATCGGCCTCCGGCTCTTCTCCCTCGGTGAACGCGCCGCCTGCATCGACGTCATCTCCTTCGCCAGAGGCGTCGTCCATTTCAAGCGCCAGTTCCTCCTGGTCTGCATCATCGTCCAAGGGTAATTCGTCGGGCATCAGCGCCGCAACGTCAACCGGTGACGGCACGACGAAGTCGGGCGGCAGGTTCGATTGCAGCAGCCCAGCGCCCTTCAATTCCTGCAGCCCCGGCAGGTCCGAAACGTTATCGAGCCCGAAGTGCACCAGGAACTGCTCGGTGGTCCCGTAAGTAACGGGCTTGCCCGGCGCTCTGCGTCGACCGCGCGGTCGTACCCAGCCCGTCTCCATCAGCACGTCGAGCGTTCCACGCGACGTTGTCACGCCACGCACATCCTCGATCTCGGCCCGCGTGACCGGCTGATGATAGGCGATCACCGCCAGCGTCTCGAGAGCCGCTTTCGACAACCGCCGCTGCTCCGTCCGCTGTTCCTCCAGCACCGGCGCAAGATCCTGAGCGGTTCGGAACACCCACTTACCCGACACCTTGACGAGGTTCACGCCCCGACCTGCATAGGACTGGCTGAGTTCTGCCAGCAACGCTTCGACATCGGCGTCGGCACCGAGATGGCGTTGCAGATAGCGCACATCCACCGGCTCGCTAGCCGCGAAGATCAGCGCCTCGAGTATGCGCAGCCGTTCCCGCCTGTCGGCCGAAGGCAGCATCGCCACATTGTCGGGCAGTCCCTGGCGTACCCATGCCGGCTCACGCACGCCTTCGGCTTCAAGACGCCCTTCGGCGCCCCGCGTCTCCTCCGGCTGTTCGTCATTTTCCTTCATCGCTCCGGACCTCGGCGGAACCATGCGCTCTCTCCTTCAAGCTAGGGTATTGGAGCACGCACACATCGACTACAACTTCACCCACTCGGCGCCATCGCTCTTCCGCCGCACATATATCGGCCCGAACGGCTCATCCTGCCTCAGCTCAACGAGCCCTTCCCGCGCCATTTCCAGCGTTGCGCCGAGCGAACTCGCAACCACGGTACGTCTCAGTTCTGGCGTCGGCAGGTATTGCCGCACGAATCCCTCCAGCGTCGACCACTGCGAACCGATCTCCCCGACCAGACGCTCAAGCCTGACCCGCGCCTCTTTGATCGACCAGACCGTTCGCTTCTTCACTACGTGAACAGGCTTGATCGATCGGTTCCTCTGCTCGGCATAAGCCTTCAGCAAATCGTAGATCGTGGCAGTATGTTCCGTTGTGCTCACCGTCCGCATCCGCTCGGGGCTGCCTCTCTGGAACACGTCGATTCCGAGTTGCTGGCGTGCCATCAGGTTCTCTCCAGCGCGCCGCATGGCATCGAGCCGCCTGAGGCGAAAGGCCAGCCTCGCAGCCATTTCCTCGCCGGAAATCTCCTCCCTGGCATCTTCGATAACCGGCAGCAGGAGCTTGGACTTCAGGAACGCCAGCCAGGCTGCCATGACCAGGTACTCGGCGGCAATCTCCAGGTCGAGCTGCTTGGCCGCCTCGATGTATGCCAGATACTGCTCGACGAGTTCCAGGATCGAGATCTGTGCAATGTCGATCTTGTGCGTCCTGGCGAGAGCCAACAGGAGATCGAGCGGTCCCTGGAAGCCTTCCACATCGACGACCAGCTGCGGTCCGTCGAGACTATCAGCTCGGTCCTCGCTTGCCGCGCCGTCCCAGTTGTCCTGCAGGTTCGCCAATTCGTCAGGTTCGGTCATCAGGTTCCGTCACTTTCAGCCCCGCCAATCTCCGGACGCAGACTTCCAGGCTACACCGATTCAGGCTCATGCACCCGGCCTGTGCACTATACCCGCATCAGGCGCGCCAGACATTGTTCCGCTGAAACAACGTCAATCTCAGCCACACGACGGGTGATCTCAATGCACCGCAAAAACCGCCGCAGGGAATCGCCACAAATCTCGGGTACCGCAGCCGCTGCCGAGACCATCTCATCCAGGTTGCCGTTGCAATGAAGCGCAAGATCGCTTCCTGCCTCGATGACAGCCGCAGCCCGCGCCGCAATGCTGCCGCTCAGCGCCCGCATCGACAGATCATCGCTCATCAGCAGCCCGTCGAACCCAATGCTCGACCGGATGACGTCGCGTGTCACGATCGCCGATACGCTCCCAGCCCGACTGGCATCGATCGCCGTGTAGACCACATGCGCCGTCATCGCGGCCGGCAACCCGGCAAGCTGACGAAACGGCTCGAAATCCGCTTCCTCCAACTCCCGCCGCGTTGCATCCACGACTGGGAGCTCCAGATGACTGTCCGCGAGCGCCCGACCGTGCCCGGGAATGTGTTTGGCTACTGGCACCACACCGCCCGCCATGTATCCACGCGCCGCCGCACCGCCGACACGCACCACTTCCTCAACCTTTCGCCCGTACGCCCGGTCGCCGATGATGTCATGCGCACCTTCGAACCTCAGATCGAGCACGGGCGCACAGTTCATCGTGATCCCGACCGACCGGAGTTCATGCGCCGCAAGCAGCGCGATCAAGCTGGCCTCCGTGCCAGCCTCATCGAGATCGCTGCAGCAGGTCACGAATCTTTCGGCGGCGGGCAGCGCGCGCCAGTGAGGCGGTCGCAGGCGCTGTACACGCCCGCCTTCCTGATCGATCCCCACCAGCATTTCGCTGCCCGCAGCATCCTGAGCCTCAACGACGAGCCGGCGAACCTGATCCGGCGACGAACAGTTGCGCCCGAACAGAATGATGCCCGCTGGTACAACGTGTCGGAGATAATCCCTCTCGCCATCGGAGAGCTCAAGCCCAGAGAGGCCGACGATCAATCCGCGCGGCACAGGCACCCCCGTGCAAGACTGGCTCCGGGCGCCCGGTTTGGTGACACGTCAGTACGCCGTGACCCAGCAACCGCTATGCCCAGCATCCTTAAGCTGACGGCACACGGTCGAAGCAGCCTGCCGCGAGCCCGGCGGCCCCACCACGGCACGATAGACCACGCCGAGACCCCGCGTGCTTTGATCGGACATCTGTACATCCGGCACCTTACCGGTCAGCACGCTCGGATATTTCTCGCGCATGTCGGCGAACACCTGCAGCGCGGCCATCCTGCTGCCCTTCGAGGACAGCACGGCGACGTAGCCACGCGTTGCCGGACGTTCGACCGGCGCTGCTGTTGGCCGTGCGACAGCGACCTTGCGCGTCTGCTCGATCGCAGCTTGCGCCCTCTGCTCGGGTACGCGGCGCTCCGGCGCTTCCGGCACCGGTTGCCGTTCCGGCGCGAGCGTCGTCACCTTGCGAACGGCTATCCGCGGCCTTTCGGTCTGCACAGCAGCCTGCTCTCGCTCGGGTTGTACGGTTATCACCTTTGCCTTCGGAGCCAGAGCCGGCTCACGCGGGGCGGGCGACACGCCAAACCCGTCGACGATCTCGAACCCTGGAATGGCCGCCCCCGCCGAACTGCTGCCTGACGAACTCTCGCTCGACGTTACCGCACTCTTCTGCGGCGCCGTCGGCGAGATACTGCCATCCGGCCCCACGACATAGGTAGACACCTTGCGAACGCCATCCGGCCCGCTGCTCGATGACTGTGATCCTTCAGCTTCGAGCCGTCCCATCAGCTTGCTGTCGGACCCTGCGACTTTCCGCCCGCCAGGGTCCTTGGGCGCGACGCGCATAGGCCCGTCCCCAGCTCGAACAACCGAAACCTCACCGCGCTGCGGGCTGCCGCCAATGATCGACTTGTACCCGAATGCGAGCCCGCCGCCGACAGCGATCGAACCGATCAACGCCAGCGTCAGAACCCATACCCGGCTGCCTTTCCGCGGCTCCTCGTCATACTCGTCGTACTCATCCTCGTAGTCTTCTCCCCGCGCGGGTAGGTTCCGTTCTCCGCCCTGTGCCGGTGGTGCCCCGTAGCCGGTGCCGAATGGGTCTTCGTAATGCCCTCCGCGTCCGTCGTAATGTGTTGGCGCGCTCTGCGGATAACCGCCAGGGGCGGCCTCGTAGTATGAATTGCCTTCATACGCTGGTGCCGGCTGACCGCCATGCGCGGCCGGCGGTGTCGTGTAGTGACTGAGATCGTAGGCCTGCGGATCATGCATCGGCGGGAACGGAGCCGCCTGTGGCTGTCCATGATCGAAGCCGGTCCCACCCTGGTAGGGGGCCTGATAATGTCCGTGCTGATGTCCGGCTGGGTGCGACTGGTACGGTCCGCCGTGTCCGGCATCCTGCCCGTGTGCAGGATAATGGTACTGTGATCGGTCGTCGAACCCTGGCTCGATCCGCCCAGCGAACCCCTGATCGTAATCCGCCTGATGCGGCGCGTTGGAACCGAACTGCGGCTCCTGCCAGCGCACTCT
>JBJOGJ010000274.1:0-5025 GCA_046048295.1 Pseudomonadota bacterium
AAACGTCGCTGAGAAGCCGGCCGTTGCCGTTGCTGCGGCGCCCGTGCCGGCGGCCCTGCCGGACATCCCGGACGCCACCGTCAAGTGCCTGCAGGCGCGGCCACCCAGGACGAAAACGGCGGACGAGACGGTGAGGGCATTGCAGGCCATGGACGCCGCTCGCCGGAAATGCGCGGCCACTCATCTGGCATGGTATCGCGAGCGCCAAGCCGCTGCCGCGGCGCCTGCCGCACCAGTCGCGTCCGAGCCAGTGAAGAAGAAGCCGGCCGCAACGTGGGAGTGATACACCGGGCAAGCAGCCGTCTGCCCGGCCTCAGTTGATAAGGGGCGACGCGCCGTCAAAGACGACGGCGACGCGATTGCTGACGCGGTGGAACTCTGGCATGGCAATTGTCCTAACCTCAGACCTAGCAACTACGCTATCGGGCGGAGGCCGGTGCTTCTCCGGGATGCGGGCCAATTCCTCGGCGGTGAAGCCACGATCGAACGTCACGCGCCGCGCCCACGTTCCCCACTTGAACGAGGCCGGGTAATCTTCAAACTCAATCCCCTTGTCCGCAAGCATCGCTCGCATGGCCGACTGATCCTTGCCATGCATCTGCTTGGCCGAATAGACGGAGCGCGTTGCCATGCTGACTGCGTTTTTCCTGGCGTCCATCGCCCGCCACAGCAGCGCGTTCGCGGCCTCGGTCTTGGACGGCAGAGAGAACACCCGACAATCGAAGTGCGGAAGCGCCGCGAGCAGCCTCTCCGAAACCTCGGGCTCGAATGCCAGCCTGATTTCTGATGCAAATGAAGCTGCAGCCATCGAGGCCAAGACGCTCGTGAGCTTGTGCACCTTGCCGCCGAACAGAGGTTGTCTCTCAGGCGAATCGCAGGACCAGACGAGGCTGATCTCGTCTGATTGCGTGTAGCCGATGCGAGCGTGCGTCTCGCCGACCAGATGCTTCATCGTGCCGACCATAGCGGCGGTCATGCGCAGGTCGAATGGTCGCCGCATGCCGTGCGCAAACGACGAGAACGACCGCCCGTCGATTCGGGCATAGATCGGCACATCCCGGTCGAGCACCCGCGCCGTCTCCATGGCCTCGTATGCCTTCATCCGGTCGCCGAAATCATCATGGTCTCCGTGCATCGGCATCGGGGCTTCAGTTGCTACGGTTGCGGATGGCGTCAGCGACGACGCCGACGATACTCGCATCGGTGGCGCGGCCGTTCTTCATATGATGCTGTGCGTGGTCCTCGACGACCTTCGCGCACGCCTCGCGCTCGGCCGCGAGCGCTCGCGCGATATCCATGATACTGGCTTCGCGCACACCAGTAGTGCCTCCGCAGCTTTCTGCGCAATTGCACAGCAGCGCGTCTAGTGCATTCTCTGCTGATTTCATGATGTCGTGCGGTAACTGCATCGATCCGGCCTTTCGTGATACGTCAGATCAACGGTTCGTTCTTCTGGTCCGGCTCGCGCAACACACCCACGAGATAGATGCGCTTGTCGTCGGGATAGTCGAGCCAGACGGTTACCTGCTGCCGGACGCGCTCGAAGATCGACGTCAGCTCACGCTCGTATTGGTCGCCGCGAGCTGTGGCCAATTTCACTTCAAGCTCCAGCTTCGCGATGCGTTCGTGATAGTGCCGGTACTTCTCATCGCGATCCGGGTGCGTAATGTTGCACTGGCTCATGTGTCCGGCCTTTCTCGATCACTTTGCCAGGGGCCACACCGTGGCCAGCGGCCCGGTGCCTACAGCTTCCCACTTCGTCACGCCCTTGCGCGGGCCGATGACCGTGATGACCTCTCCGAACTTGGCATAGGCGCGTGCAGCCTTAGCCGCCTCTTCGGCGCTCTTGCACCCAATGGTCACGCGCGAATGCAGCTGATCGTTGCCGATGTGAGCGAGGTACTTGGCCTCGAAAATGCTGAGATCGGTGCGTGCCATGTCCGTGTCTCCCGTGCTGGTGAAATGAATATAGCGAGCTTGACATGCCGTGTCAACAACGATATTAACACCGCTCATGAGATACAGCGACGACCACATTCGCAAAGTTCTGGAAGACGAGATCGCTAGGGCTGGTGGCGTGCGCCGTCTAGCGGCGGAGGTCGGGCTGTCTCCCGCATTTATCTCCGCCGTCAGGTCTAGTCAGGCCCCGCCAGGGCCGACGCTCGCGTCTTACCTTGGTTATGTTGAGGATGGGAAGCGATGGGTGGAGAAGCGCTAATGTCGAGATACGCAGCGTCGGCCACGCACGTCTACGTCATCGACGCCGGGGATATGGCGAAGGTCGGCGCAAGCAGCCACATCCGGCGCCGCGTGACGCAAATCGTGAACAGCTACGGCAACATGATGGGCGGCAGAAAAATGCGTCTTCACGCGGCATGGGAGATCAACGGGGCGGGCAAGATTGAGACCGCAGCGCGCAAGGCCCTGGCCGCGAATTTCGATCGATGGAGCGTTGATTGGTTCATGACCGACGCCGTGTCTGCGAGCGCGCTTGTTGAGAAAGCCATGCGGGACTTTGGATATGATCCGGTCGCGGCAATCCGCGACTTCGGTGTTCTTCCAATTCCGGGGCGCGGCCGATGATCTCGACCGTGTATCGCTACTTCGATGCGGTCGCGGTCGCGACGCTGCAAGAGGAAGGCCGGCTTGCCCGGCGACGCAAGAGGTAGAGGAGCACTTGCCGTGGCAATGCGCAGGCTAAGCCTACAGGACGCTCGATCCGCTATTGCGGCCCACAACGAGCACAGCTATGCGGACTGCGAACTGGCGGACTATCCAGGCGGCCTCGTTCTGCTCATCGGCCGCGTCTCGCACTGCGGCGGCACAGACAAGACGTGGATGGGCGTAGTTGAGCCGCGCGACGCTGACGCGCTGGAGGCTGAGGGGTTAGCCGACGGCTGGCGTCGAGCGAAGTGAATGAAGGAGCGGTTGCCGTGACGGATGACTTTGGCACTGAGATCAAGGCCGGCGACAGGCTCAGCTTGTCGGTAGGTATCCCACCGCGCGAGGTCGTCGTGACAGTGACGGAGCGCAACGGCAGGATGAGCGTCAAAAATGCCGAAGGTCAGATGTCTCTGGTGCGCGCTCTGCGCTACTTCCCTGCAGAGGTTGTTCGATGAAGGAGCGCTCGATGACGTGGCTTGCTGCAAGCGATCCATCAGCCGTGACAGCGGTTGTCGGGCTGATTGTCCTGTGCGCCGTCATAATCGCAGCGGACGCACGATAGGAGGAGCGATCGATGGTGCACGGCATGGATAACATGGACGACCCTGTGGCGCCCTTTACGGGCGTGCGTGTCAAAAGCCGGCGAGACCGGCGCCTCGCCGAACTCGAGGCATTCGTCGCAACTGTCGAGATCATCGAAACGTCATGGGTCACTGGCGTCGTGTCTGCTCAGGAATCGATGATTACGCTGTCCGAAGCATGGCGGAAGGTGAGGCCCCCGCCCGCGACGCCGAACGCAGACGACATCGCGTGGGCGAACGAAGAGATGCAGAAGGTCATGCAGACCGACGAGTGGAAGGCGACGAGGCCAACGTAAGCCGTCGCCATGCCAAGCTATCCCAAGAATGCCGTGAACGAATCTCGCACACGGAGTGCCGCAAGATGGTTCAATCCCGTGCATTTGCGTCAACGAAGGCAAGTTGCCGTGCTTCGGGAGCAAGGGGTCGGGGGTTCGAATCCCTCCGCTCCGACCATACTTAGCCGATTTTTCGTATCGTCGCACCAAGAAACGAACCAAGCTTCAGCGGCGCTGGCCAATCCTGGCCTGGAACTCGGCCGCGTGGTGCCCGTAGACGCGATCGACCATCTCGACGGTCATCCCAGCCCAACCAGCCACCTCCCACGCCGGCACGCCCGCTTGCAGTTGCCAGCAGACCGCCGTGTGCCTGAGCGTGTGAGGCGTGACCTCCTGGCCGAGGCCGGCGGCGGCACGAACGGTGGCCCATGATCGCCTGAGCTTCCCCACTCCGCGTCCATCATAGTGGATGACGTAGCTCGCACCCGTGCGCTGGTCCGCCTCACGCCATCGTCTGAGCCAGGGAATCAGCCGCGCCGGTATCTTGGCTGGCGGCTGGCGTTTCTTGGTTTCACGGTCGCCCTCGGCGCGACGGTAGATCAGCCCGCGCTCGACATCGACCCACCCTCCCGACGTGCTCGGGAGCCACCGCAGTGACAGCAGAGCGCCTGATCTGGTGGCCGTATGGAGGCCGAGCAGCAGGAACCGGAGGACATGCTCTGAGCCCAGCCGGTTGGCGGCACGCACGAACCGGGCGGCTTCGGCCTTCGTCAGCCATCTTTCCTTGGCTGGGGCAGCTTCCGGCAGCGTCACCTTCGGCTCTGACGGCAGAGGCCCATACTCGGCGTGGTAGTGCCGGATGGCGGCTCGCAGCGTCTTGAGGTCGTGTCGCGCGGTGGCCTCGGAAACCTTTCGAGCAACCTTTCGGCGCCGGATGGTCTGGCTCGTGCGCCATGCCACGTAGTCTCGGCAGGATTGGCCGCGGATGTCGGCGAGGGATTTCCTGCCCCACCACGTCAGGATCGGCTCGGCCGTGGCAGCAATGAAGCTCGGGTTGCGTGTGTGCGGAGCGCGCTCTCGCAGGTAGACGTTGACCACATCCGCAATGAGGATGCGGTCTAGGCTGTCGGCCGCCCGGCGCGGCTGGTATTTGCTGGCGATGTACGCCGCGAGCGCTCTTTCAGCGCCTGCAAGCTCTGGTTCGCGGCATCCAGTGCCACGCTCGGATTGTCCGTCGAGGATGACCCACCAGTTGCCGCTGGCTCTGGATCGCCGGAGGTAGAGCCGTGGCCCCTTGCTTTTGCGCGGCATGCCTCGATCATCTCCCTCACCGCCTCATCGGTGAGGTAGAACTTGCCCGCAATGACGACCGGCCGCAACCGACCGTGCTTGATCTCCGTGCGTAGGCTGGAGACCTTGACGCCGAGCTCGTCGGCAGCGACTGCAAGCTTCTTGAGGCTCATCCTCGCCTCCTGTCCCGCATCTCCCTGAGAGCCTGTAGGAGC
>JBJOGJ010000275.1:0-5018 GCA_046048295.1 Pseudomonadota bacterium
AATTCACCCTGATGTTCCAGCCGAGTTTGCCAGCTTCCACGGCGCCCACCTTGGTCAGCTTGTCGACGGCACTCTTGGTCGCTCCATATGCGCCGAAGCAGGGCTCCGCCTTCAGAGCCGCGAGCGAGGAGAGGTTGAGGATGGAACCGCCCTTGCCGGCGGAGCCACCGGGACGCATCGCGCGCATCGCGTGCTTCATGCCGAGGAACAGACCCGTGACATTGATGTCGAACAGCCGCCGAAATGCGTCGACATCGAATTCGGCGAGCGGTCCCGTCTCCTCGATTCCCGCGTTGTTCACCAGCGTGGTCAGGCCGCCAAATTCACTTACGGTTGCGTCGACGACGGACTGCCAGGCCTTCTCGTCGCGCACGTCGTGCACCCGGAAACCCGCCCGTCCACCCGCCTTGATAATCTGCTCGGCCGTCGCTCCACCCTCGGCTGCCAGGATGTCCGTGATCATGACCGACGCGCCGGCCTCGGCGAATGCCCGCGCGATGTCGGCTCCGATGCCGCGGGCGCCGCCGGTCACCAGCGCGATCTTGCCATCCAGTCTCATGCTCATTGACCTCTCCTTGCGTGTGTAATCGTGGCAATCACCGCGCGGTAAAGCCACCGTCCACCACGTACTCGGCACCGGTGACGTAGCGCGCCTCGTCGGAGGCGAGGAATACGGCCACGCCGGTCAGTTCCTCCGGCTCCGCGATGCGTCCAAGAGGCACCAGGCCGACCGTTCTCGCCATGTACTGCTCGGCCATTTCCGTGGGCAGATCGGCAACGGCTTTTTCCACCATCGGGGTCATCACGAAACCCGGATGAACCGAGTTCACCCGCACCGGGGGATTCATCCCCGCGCAGTGCAGCGCGGCCGACTTGGTCAGTGCCCGTACCGCACCCTTCGACGCGCTGTAGGCAACGGTGAACTGGTCGCCCACCATCCCGAAGATCGACGACACGTTGATGATCGAGGCGCCCTTGGACTTCTTCAGCAGCGGCATCATCGTGCGGCAGCCGAGAAACACGCCCGTGACGTTCACGGCCAGCGTGGCGTTCCATGCATCGTTCGTGCAGTCCTCGACGCTGCCGCCAAGTCCCAGTCCGGCGTTGTTCACCAGCACGTCGAGTCGACTTTGTTGCGAGTCGATCGTCGCCGCCAGCGAGTCCCAGTCGCCTTGATTCGTGACGTCGAGCCTGGCGAACGCGGCTCCGTGTCCGATCTCTGCGGCAGCCTTCTCTCCGGCCTCGGCCGACACGTCGGTCAGGTAGACCGTGGCTCCCTCGGCAGCGAAAGCCTTGGCGAAGGCGAGGCCGATTCCCGAGGCCGCGCCCGTGATGACCGCAACTTTTCCGTCAAGTCTCTTCACAGCAGATGTCCTCAGTTGCTCGATGCATCAGTCGATTCGGGCGCGGATCAGTTGGTTGACCTGTTCGGCCGCCTCCACCATCGCCATGTGCCCGACGCCCGGCAGCAGGTGCAGCTCGATTCCCGCATCGCTGAACGCCTGCTGCTCCGGGGCGGCGATCACGGCGTCCTGCTGGCCCCAGATGACCGAGACCGGAATTCTGCGGGCGATCTCGGACAATGCCTCGATCCCGACCGACTCGCGGATCGCTGCGCCGGCGATGGTCGTCAGGGCCTGTTCGACGCCCTCGAGCCGCTTGTACTTCAGCGTGTCGTTCACTAGCTGCCGCGTGACCAGTTCCGGGTCGGCAAACAGCTTCTGCAGGACAGGCTTCAGCTGCTTGTTGCTCGCAGAAGAGGCGAAACCCTGTATGAAGCTGCCATCGGCCTTCTGGCCGAGGCCGGCGGGCGCGAGCAGCGTGAGCGACCTGACGCGTTCGGGCGAGCGGCGTGCCACCGTCAGACAGATGGCCCCGCCCATCGAATGCCCGACGAGGTGAGCCTGCTCGATCTGCACGGCGTCCATGTAGGCGAGCACGGCGGATGAGAACTCCTCGAGCGAACCGCTTTGCACGTCTTTGGCCGACTCGCCGTGCCCTGGCAGGTCCAGTGCCGCCACCGTGTGTCCGCCCTCGCACAACGCCGCGTGATTGAGCAGCCAGTTCTCGAGGTTGCCGCCGAAGCCGTGGACCAGGACCACGGCATCTCCTTCGCCCCGGTGAATCAGGTGTCGAACGCGGCGACCGGCGACCTCGATGAGCTCGGGTTGGTCGGCTTCGGCGCCTTCGCCCGCTACAGGGGGCACGTAATCGGCCAGGAACTTCTCGACGGCGGCGTCGATGTCCGCCTCTGGGACCGATGCGTCTGAAATGATGCCCAGCAGGGCACCGATCGGTAGTTCATCCCCCAGGTTCGCCACCTTGCGACGCAAGACGCCGCCGACCGGGGACTCCACGCCGTTGGCGATCTTCTCGGTTTCGACGTCGCAGACTTCCTCGCCGGGCTTGATCGCGTCGCCGACGTCCTTGTTCCAGGCCGTGAGCGTGCCCTTCTCCATGGTCAGCCCCCACTTGGGCATCGTGAAGACGTGAATTGCTGCGCTCATCGTTTCAACCCTTGTAGGCCATGGTCTGCAGGACCGCGGCGGCGATCCTCTCCGGCGACGGCACGAAGGCATCCTCCAGCGCCTTGGCGAAGGGCACGGGGCAGTGCGGTGCGGTCACCTTGGCGATCGGTGCCTTGAGCGATCCAAAGCCTTTTTCCGCCACCAGCGAGGACACGTCGGCGGCGATCGAGCAGCGTGGATAGGCTTCATCGACGACCACCAGCCGTCCGGTGTTCTCCACGGACTCGAGGATGGTGTCCTCGTCGAGCGGCGAGAGCGTACGCAGGTCGATCACCTCGCACTGCACGCCGTTCTTGGCAAGTTCCTGCGCGACGCCCATGGCCACGAGCACCATCAGGCCGTAGGTGACGATGGTCACGTCCTTGCCTTCGCGCAGCACGTTCGCTTCGCCGAAGGGAATCGCGTAACTCTCCTGCGGGACATCGCCCTTGGTGGCGAGCAACGCCTTGTGCTCCATGAAGATCACCGGATCGTCGTCGCGAATCGCCTCGATCAGCAGTCCCTTGGCGTCGTAGGGACTGGACGGGCAGACGACCTTGAGTCCCGGGATGTGCGTGAAGATCGGCGTCAGCATCTGCGAGTGCTGAGCGGCCGCCTGCGCCTTGCCGCCACAGAGGGTGCGCACCACCAGCGGAGCCTTCGCCTTGCCGCCGAACATGTAGCGGAACTTGGCGGCCTGGTTGTAGATCTGGTCGAAACAGACGCCGAGGAAATCGACGAACATCAGTTCGATGACCGGGCGCATCCCGGCCACCGCGGCGCCGACACCGGCGCCTACCAGAGCCGATTCCGAAATCGGCGTATCGATCACGCGGCCCAGGTACCTGCCGTGCAGCCCCTTCGTGACACCCATGATGCCGCCCCAGGCGTCCGGTCCGCCGGGCGTTCCCGTGCCGCCGGCGACGTCCTCACCGATCAGGAACACGGACTCGTCGCGCGCCATCTCGGCGTTCAGCGCCTCGCCGATGGCGGTCATGAACATGATTTCGCGTGCCATTGCTTCTTGCCCCCGCAGTTTCCGTTTTGATCAGCCGTAAGACACGTAGACGTCGGTCAGCAGGTCCTTCTCGGGATCGGGCGTGGGGTCGGTCTGCGCCTTGGCCACCGCGCCGTCGATCAGGGCCTTCGTCTCCGCCTCTATGGCGTCGAGATCCGCATCGGCCAGCAGGCCGGCCTTCGTGACGCGGCGTCGGAACAACACGAGGCAGTCCTTGTCTGCGCGCAGCTTCGCGACTTCGTCCTCGGCACGATAGGTCTGCGAGTCGCCTTCGAAGTGCCCCATGAACCGGCCGGTCTTGGTCTCGAGCAGCGTCGGGCCTTCGCCGTTGCGCGCGCGTTCAATCGCCATGCCGGCCGCTTCATGCACGGCGAAGAAATCGAAGCCGTCGACGATCATGCCCGGCATGCCGAAGCCCACGGCGCGGTCGGCAATGTTTTCGGTTGCCACCGAGTACGACGCGCCGCAGGCCTCGCCGTAGCCGTTGTTCTCGGCGACGAAGACGACCGGCAGCTTCAGGATCGACGCGAAATTCAGCGATTCGAGGATCGTGCCCTGGTTCGAGGCGCCATCGCCGAAGAAGCAGGCCGTCACGCTCGAGGAACCACGGATCTTGGTGGCCAGCGCTGCACCGCAAGAGAGCGGACCGCCGGCGCCGACGATTCCATTGGCGCCGAGCATCCCCTTGGAGATGTCCGCGATGTGCATGGAACCGCCCTTGCCCTTGCACAGGCCGGTGGATCGGCCGTAGATCTCCGCCATCATCGCCACGGGGTCGACGCCTTTTGCGATGCAGTGGCCATGGCCGCGGTGCGTGGACGAGATGTAGTCCTCGTCGCGAAGATGCAGGCACACGCCGGTGGCGGATGCCTCCTGGCCTGCATACAGATGCACGAAGCCCGGGATCGCCCCGGTCGCGAACTCCTTGTGTATGCGCTCCTCGAACTCCCGGATCGTGCACATCCGGCGATATGCGTCGAGCAGCTGGCCTCTTGCGAGCTCAGTCATGGTCGCTCCCCCATTCAGGTGACCGGTCTGTGTCGCCTATATGCGCCCCGGGGGCTCGCGGTGTATTGTCATCTGATGACACGCCTTTGGCATTTGACGACACGATGTCGCTGATACGTTCCTCCTCGCTGAGCGGGTTTGTCCCGCTGGTTCGCGAACTCGGCGGCGATGCGGACCGGATGTTGCGCCGGGTGCGGCTGAGGCAGCAGGAACTCGCGGTCGAACCCGCTGTTATTCCGTATGCAGCCGTCGTGCGGCTGCTGGACATGGCAGCCGCGGAACTCGATTGTGACGACTTCGGCTTGCGGCTCTCGCAGCGCCAGAACCTCGAGATCCTCGGGCCGATCGCGATCATCGCGCGCAATTCCGCGACGGTCGGCGAAGCGCTGGGGTCGATCGGGCAATTCATGAGCTTCTACTCGCCGGCCGTCGCCATCGACATCGAGCCGGTCGGGCGCTCTGCCGCGTACCTGACCTTCGACCTT
>JBJOGJ010000276.1:0-5012 GCA_046048295.1 Pseudomonadota bacterium
GTCGCGAAGGGCATCAAGAGCTTCAAGAAGGGGATGCAAGACGAAGAGGTGCCGCAGCAACCTGAGGTGAAGGAAGCGCCGAAGACCATCGATCACGTGGCGGCAAAGTCGTCCGAGAATGCGCCGGGCGAGAGCACGAAGTCGGGTTGATGGCCGGGTTGCGGGCGGGAGCCTGAGCGATGTTCGACATCGGCTGGAGCGAACTACTGGTGATCGGGATCGTCGCCCTTCTGGTGGTGGGTCCGAAAGAATTGCCCGTGATGCTGCGCGTCATCGGGCGGTACGTCGCCATGGTGAAGCGACAGGCCGATGAGTTCCGTGCGCAATTCGGCGAGGCGATGCGGGAGGCCGAGTTCGACCAGATCCGCAAGGACGTGAGCGATATCAAGGCCGGTGCCGAAGAGACCCTGCGCGACGTAAAGCGGTCGTTCGACGAGGGGCTCGAAGAGGCGCCGCTCAAGACCGACAAGGAAAAGGCGGAGGAGAGCAAGCGGCGCAAGGAGGCGGACCTCCTAGATGATGGTTTCGACGACGAATTCGAGGACTTGAAGCCAAAGGTGCAGAAGGCAAGCGAAGAGGCGGGTGGCAAGGTCAATGGTGCACAAGAGCCGGACGCTGTGCTGCAACCGGCTGCCAACGACGAGGCGGGTCCGAAGGGGACCGAGCCGGTGAAAAGCGGAACCTGAGGCAGACCCGTGTCACAAATCGAGGATGTGCCCCGGCCGGGGCAGGAGAAGATCGACGCGACGCAGGCTCCCCTCATGGAGCACCTGATCGAATTGCGCCAGAGGCTCATCTACGCGGTACTGGCGTTCTTCGTGATGTTCGTCGTCTGTTTCGCGGTTGCCAAGCACATCTACAACATTCTGCTCTGGCCATACGTCAGCGTCGTCGGGGTCGAAAACGCCCGGGCGATCTATACCCACCTGCTGGAAAAGTTCTTCGTCGACATAAAGGTCGGGATGTTCGGGGCAGCTTTCCTGTCGTTCCCGATCGTCGCCGTGCAGATCTACAAGTTCGTTGCGCCTGGGCTCTACGAGAACGAACAGAAGGCGTTCCGGCCGTATCTCGTTGCGACGCCAGTGCTGTTCGTGCTCGGCGCATGTGTGGTCTACTTCATCGCCATGCCGCTGCTCGTCCGGTTTTCGATCGGGTTCGAGCAGGCGGCGGGCGATGGGTCTGCAGCGATAGAGTTGCTGCCGAAAGTCAGCGAATACCTCTCGCTCATCATGACGCTGATCTTCGGTTTCGGGATCTGCTTCCAGTTGCCAGTGGTCCTGACACTGCTGGCGCGCGCCGGTGTGGTGACCGCCGACGGTCTCGTGGAGGCGCGCCGCTTTGCGATTGTCGGAATCTTCACGGCGGCGGCGATCCTCACGCCACCCGATGCAATCTCGATGATCATCATGGCGCTGCCGACATGCCTGCTCTATGAGGCGTCGATCTGGACCGTGCGCAGGGTCGAGGCGCAGCGGAAGGCGGCCGAGAGCGAGAGTGCTGCGGAATAACGCCGCCGCGACACATCAACAGGCATGTCGGGCATGGTCTGGACCCCGGGAGGGGTGGGGCCTATAGCTCGGGGAACGAAAACCGTTCGCTCGTGATGGTGAGACCATGTTCGACATCAAATGGATCCGCGAGAATGCCGAGGCCTTCGACGCAGGGCTCGCACGGCGTGGATTGCAGCCCCTGTCGGCGAATCTGATCGAGTTGGATGAGGCGCGTCGCCGACACGTCACGAAGCTGCAGGAGGCGCAGGCCCGGCGGAATGCTGCTTCGAAGGAGATCGGCAAGGCGAAGGCGGCCAAAGACGAGGCCGGTGCGCAGGCACTGATGAAAGAGGTCGCCGAACTCAAGGAGTTCATCCAGTCGGGGGAGGTGGATGAGCGCCAGCTCGACGCGGCGCTGGAGAAGGCGCTCGCAGTGATCCCGAACCTGCCGCTCGACGACGTTCCCCAGGGCAGGGATGAGCACGACAATCAGCTCGTGCGCACGGTCGGCGAACGGCCGAGCTTCGAGTTCAAGGCGAAGCAGCACTTCGAGATCGGGGAGGCGCTGGGGCTGATGGACTTCGAGACGGCGGCGAAGCTGTCGGGTGCGAGGTTCGTGGTCCTGACGGGCATGCTCGCCCGACTGGAGCGGGCGATCGCGAGCTTCATGCTCGACCTGCATACGGGTGAGTTCGGTTACACGGAGGTGAACCCTCCGCTCCTGGTGCGCGACGATGCGATGTACGGTACCGGGCAGTTGCCGAAGTTCGCGGAGGATTTGTTCCAGACTCGGGAAGGGTTCTGGCTCATCCCGACCGCCGAGGTGTCGCTCACGAATCTCGTCAGGGATCAAATCATCGATGGCGAGGCCTTGCCGAGGCGCTATACGGCGTGGACGCCGTGTTTCCGTTCGGAGGCCGGGGCTGCCGGCAAGGACACGCGCGGCATGATACGCCAGCACCAATTCTCGAAAGTCGAACTGGTGTCGATCACTACGCCGGAGCAGGCGCTGGCTGAGCACGAGCGGATGACGGCCTGTGCCGAGGAGGTGCTCAAGCGGCTCGGGCTGGCCTATCGGACGATGCTGCTGTGTTCCGGCGACATGGGTTTCGGGGCGCGCAAGACCTACGACATCGAGGTCTGGCTGCCAGGGCAGGACGCCTACCGCGAGATCTCGAGCTGCTCTGTGTGCGGCGATTTCCAGGCGCGGCGCATGGGCGCGCGATTCCGTTCCAAGGAGTCGAAGGATGTGCGCTATGTGCACACACTCAACGGTTCGGGGCTCGCTGTCGGGCGGACGTTGGTCGCGATCCTCGAGAATTATCAACAGGCCGATGGCAGCGTCATTATCCCTGAGGCGTTGAGGCCCTATATGCGTGGGGAATCGAGGATCGGCTAATCGACCGGCTCCCTGGGCGAAAGGACCTCACATGCGAATTCTGGTGACCAACGATGACGGCTTCGATTCGCCGGGGCTCAAGACGCTCAGGGACATTGCACTGAATTTCAGCGACGATGTCTGGGTGGTGGCGCCGGAAGTCGACCAGTCCGGAGCTGCGCATTCGCTGACGCTGCGCGAGCCGCTGCGGATGAAGCAGTGGGAGGAGCGGCTCTACGCCGTCAGGGGGACGCCAGCGGACTGCGTGATCATGGGTATCCGGCTGGTGCTCAAGGACAAGCGCCCGGACCTGGTGCTGTCCGGTGTCAACCGCGGCGCCAACATGGGAGAGGACATCACGTATTCAGGGACGGTTGCGGGTGCCATCGAGGGGACGCTGATGGGGATCCGGTCGATTGCGTTCAGCCAAGCCTCTGCCTTGTCGAGGCCTGGAGGACCGGCATGGCAGACTGCACTACGACATGGGCCGACGGTCATCGAGCGACTGCTCGATGAAGCATGGGGCGAGGGCGTGTTCATGAATGTGAACTTTCCCGACCGCGAACCGGATGAGATCGAGGGTGTGCAGATCACCCGGCAGGGGCGGCGCTCGCATGACCGCCTCAATATCGACGAGCGGCACGATACATGGAACCAGCCCTATTATTGGCTGGCGTACGAATTCAAGCATGTCCCGCCGCCCGAAGGTACAGACATCAACGCCGTGCATAACGGCTTTATCTCGGTGACACCGCTCAGTATCGATTTTACCGCCGATGCCGTGCGCCAGAGCATGCAGACGCGGTACTGACACCTCTGGGATGCATACCGGCCAGTTAGAACTGGTTCATCGCATGTCCGCTTGACCGTCCCCGGCCTGCCGCAATCCCGCCGTGCGCGTGGCACAATCGCGTTTTATGCAGACATAGTTGGACAAGTATGGGTCTGACGCGCCCGGAGTTTCCGTGGCCTTTCCAGTCTGCGTGGGAGAGAGGCCCTGTGTGCGGTACCCCTGTAGTCCATCGCCGGTGGGAAGGCCGGCCGTGCGGGCAGCCTGCGAGCCGTTAACGACGCCTTAACCTTTACGCGTTTTAACGGAATGTGGGTAACGAGGTGTATCATGTCTAAAGCGTCGATCGGTGATTGCAGCAGCAAGTGTTCGTACTGGCGGGGAATTGCCGCGGTACTGGTCCTGGGAATAGCCGGGGCAGGTTGCAGCGCAGACATCACGAGATTTGATGCCCCCTTCTATGGTTTCGGTGGCGATGAGAAGCGGACGACGGTGCGCGATCAGGCAGTGCTGCCGCCACGAGGATTAGTAGAGAGCGAGCCAGCTCCGATCCCATCTGGTCAGCGCACGGCTTATGCTGCTCCGCAAGCGCAACCGGTCGAAAGCGTTCCGTTGCGGGATGTAGCACCGCGACGGGGCTACGAATCCGTGAGCCCTGGCATAGCTCGGCGCAAGCCCGATCCAATCCTGGATTTCAACGCAACGAAAGCCCCGAGTTCGGTGTTGCCCCGATCGGCGGTGCCGGAAAGCCGAACCGTGAAGGTGGAGGCGGGTGATACGCTCTATGGCATCGCGCGCCGGCATGGCACAACCATCGCTGCATTGAGCGAGGCGAACGGTATCTCAGGGTCGGTCATCAAGCCCGGGCAGGAACTCGTGCTACCCGTTGGGGCGGCATCCGTTGCCGAGCGTGGCAATGTGCGCAAGCCTGCGCCTGAGCCGGTTCGGGAGGCAACAGCGGTGCCTACCGATTGGCGGGGCAGCTATACGATCAGGGCTGGTGACAGCCTGTATATGGTGGCGCGCAATCAAGGTGTGTCCGTTGCTGAGTTGAAGCGCGTCAACGGCATCTCGGATCCTCGCCGCCTGAGGCCCGGCACTGTCATCAAGGTTCCGGAAAAGCGCGTTGCGCAGGCTGCACCCGCGGTGCGGGGTGCGGCCAAGACCGCTACCGATGCGCCGTCCGAGCCGATTTTCCGGCCGGTAACGGGTGCTGGCACGAAACCCAGTGAGCCAAGGAAGGTCGGTATTGCTCCGCGGGCTCCGTCGGGCTCGGAGCCGATGGTATTGAATGGCGGCGGGTCGGAAGCAGCGCCCGTCGAGAAGACTTCTGCAGGCAGCGGTCTTGTCGAAA
>JBJOGJ010000277.1:0-4966 GCA_046048295.1 Pseudomonadota bacterium
CCGACGTGGCGAATGCCGAGCGCATAGATGAACCGTTCCAGTCCGATCTTCCGGCGCGCCTCGATGGCCGCGAACAGCTTCTCCGTGGACCGCTTACCGAAGCCCTTCTCCTTCGAAAGCGGCTGGGACGATTGCGCATCCCGCTCGGCGAGCGTGAAGATGCCTGCCGGCCGCTTGATGCGGTCGCTGTCGTAGAACAGCTCGACCTGCTTCTCCCCCAGCCCCTCGATGTCGAAGGCGTTGCGGGAAACGAAGTGACGGAGGCGCTCCTTCGCCTGCGCCGGGCAGACGAGGCCGCCGGTGCAGCGGCGGACAGCATCCGTCTCGCCCGATTTCTCGTCCACCTCTCGGATCGCATGACTGCCGCATGCCGGACATACAGTCGGAAACTCGAACGGAACGGCATCGGCCGGTCGCTTGTCGAGCACGACCTCGACGACTTGCGGGATTACGTCGCCTGCACGCTGCACGACGACGGTGTCACCAATCCGGATATCCTTCCGCGCAATCTCGTCCTCGTTGTGCAATGTCGCGTTCGAGACGACGACACCGCCGACGGTAACAGGCGAGAGCTTCGCGACAGGCGTCAGCGCCCCGGTGCGCCCGACCTGGATCTCGATGTCGTTCAATACGGTCGTCGCCTTCTCGGCCGGAAACTTGTGCGCTATCGCCCAGCGTGGCGCCCGCGAGACAAAGCCCAGACGCTGCTGCAGATCCAACCGGTCAACCTTGTAGACAACGCCGTCGATGTCATAACCGAGACTGGCGCGACGCTCCCCGATTTCCCGGTAGTAGGTAAGCATTCCCTCCGCAGAAGAACAAACGCGCATGTGCGGATTGGTCGGCAGGCCCCATTCCGCGAAAGTCGCGATAACGCCTGACTGCGTGTCCGCTGGCAATTCGGCCACTTCACCCCACCCATACGCGAAGAACTTCAATGGCCGCTTCGCCGTGATCGTCGGATCGAGCTGGCGCAGCGACCCTGCGGCTGCATTCCGGGGGTTCGCGAAAATCCTGGCGCCGGCTTCCTCCTGCTGCATGTTCAGGGCTGCGAAGTCGGCGTGCGAAAGATAGATCTCACCCCGTACCTCGAAGACCGCGGGCACATTGCCTCCTTCGAGGTGCTTTGGGATCGCCTGGATCGTCGCGACGTTGGCGGTTACGTCCTCTCCTTCCGCGCCGTCACCCCGTGTCGCCGCCTGGACGAACCGCCCACCTTCATAGCGCAACGATATCGACAGCCCGTCGATCTTGGGTTCGGCAACGAAATCCACCCCACCGCTACCCGTCAGCCCAAGGAAACGCTGCACGCGCGCGACGAAGTCCTCCACGTCGCCGTCCGTGAAAGCATTGCCGAGCGAGAGCATCGCGACCCGATGCACGACCTTGCCGAAGCCTTCGCGAGGCGCAGCGCCAACTCGCGTGGAGGGGCTATCCGGTCTGACCAGATCGGGAAAACGCTCCTCGATGGCCGCATTCCGCACGCGCAGCGCATCGTATTCGGCATCCGATATTTCGGGGTCGTCGTGCTGATAGTAGCGGCGATCGTGATAGGCAATCTCTTTGGCCAGCCGCTCGAGTTCAGCTTCCGCCTCGATCGCCGTAAGCTCGGCGACGGGCTTCGAGTTGATGAGCACACGAAGTTCCGCCTCGGTCATGACCGTCTCCACGCATATCGCCCGCGGCCGACGACCGCACGTCTTGCCGCAGCAGATTCGAGAGTGGAGACATTAACAGAAACGGCCACTGTCGGGGACGACAACTAGCCGCCGCCGAGCGACAGCTTGGGCAGCTTGAAACCCTGCCATGCCTGACTGAGCCAGGAGTTGCCAGAATTACGCGGAGCGAGCCCGTCACTCTGCAGCAGATCGTAGGCATCCTTGTACCAGGGCGAATTCGGGAAGTTGTGGCCAAGAATGGCCGCCGCCGTCTGCGCCTCGTGCTTGATGCCCAGTGCCATGTACGATTCGGTGAGACGCATCAGCGCCTCCTCGACGTGCTTTGTCGTCTGATAGTCCTTGGCGACCGTCTTGAACCTGTTGATCGCGGCAATGTAGTTCTTGCGCTTGAGATAGTAGCGCCCGACCTCCATCTCGTGCGCTGCCAGCATGTCCTCGGCGATGCGCATACGGTTGTCGGCCTGGCGTGCATATTCGCTGTTCGGATAGCGAGACTGCAGCGTCTTGAATTCGTTGAGTGCCTTCACCGTCGAAGACTGGTCGTTCTTCGGCCCGTTCATCTCATCGAAATAGGCGGACCCGATGATGTAGTGGGCGAACGGTGCCTCCTTGGTACCGGGATGCATGACGGTGTAACGCTTCGCGGTTGCGATCGCCTCCGGGAACTTGCCGGCCTTGTAGTAGGCGTAGGCTGCCATGACGATCGCCCGGCGCGCTTCCTTCGAATAGGGATGGTTGCGATCGAGCTGCTCGAAGCGGTGCGCGGCGGCCTCGTATCTCCCGGCTCCCATATAGGCATCGGCGCGTGCGTACATCTTCTCCGGCGGATCGGGATTGAGCAGCTTCTGCGCGCTGTCGCTCGAACTGCAACCGCCTGCCGCAAGCACCAAGGCACACATGCCACCGCAGACCGCAAGCTTTGCAATCGACCGGATCCCATTGGTCATATCAGCTCGGCTCCACCCCGAAGTCCCATCGCCCGACATCAGGCCCATCGCCCCTCGCGACTCGCTACGTGACAGGTCTATCACAATCATCGGCAGCGCCATAGCCATCGCACACTGCACAAGCCGCGCGGAGTTGCCTTAACTGGTGACCTTATCAGCAAAAAATGCTCTCGGCCGACGGGTAACGTTGATGCTCAAATTATGGTCCTGTTGAGGCAGGCGGGAGCCGGAGAGTACCGGCTCCTCGATCACTCGCCAGCCGCAAGCGCCAAGCCGAAAGCGCGGGTATGAACCTCACGCAGACGCGGCGCCTGTACGACCGTGTAGGCCGACGAATCGGCGAACAATGCCTTGAGAACATTGGCGTTGAGCCTGTGACCGCCCTTCACCGACCGATAGCAGCCAAGCAACTGGTGGCCGGCGAGCGACAGATCGCCGATGGCGTCGAGCATCTTGTGCCGGACGAACTCATGCGTGTACCGCAGCCCTTCCCGATTGAGCACCCGGTCGGCGTCGATGGCAATCGTATTGTCTAGGCCGGCGCCCAGAGCCAGTCCGTTCTTCCACAGCCGCTCGACGTCTGACATGAAGCCGAACGTCCGCGCCCGCGCGATCTCGTTACGAAAAACGCCCGGCGATATATCCATCGCCAGGCGTTGCTTACCGATGACCGGACTGGGAAAATCGATCTCCACGTCGAGGTGGAAACCGGAATAGGGAGATAGCTCGCCCCAGCACCCGTCCTCCTCGACACGTACGGTCTTGAGCACCTTGACGTATTGGCGCGGCGCGCTGTGTTCGCGCAGGCCGACCGCATCGATTGCATCCACGAACGGCGCCGAACTGCCGTCCATGATGGGAATTTCCTTGCTGTCGACTTCAACGAAGCAGTTGTCGATGCCAAGCCCACGAAGCGCAGCGAGAAGATGCTCGACGGTGCCGACCGACACGCCTGCGTCGTCTCCGATCACCGTACAGAGGGTCAGGTTCTTCACGTTTCCAACTTCTGCCGCAATATCAGCGACAATGCGACCACGTTTGGAAACGAGGAACCTCAGCCCTGTATTCGGCTCGGCAGGGTGGAGAACGATGGAAACCGGTGCCCCGCTGTGAACTCCCTTGCCCTGGAGTTCAATTTCGCGCGCAACGGTGGTCTGCCTTGCGGCAAGAATCATTTGCGGCATCTTGAAGCCGTCCCCTCAGATTCTTCATCTTAGACGAGGACTCGGTACTGGAGTTTTCCTCGCCGCCCCGATGGTTGGACCCCAGGTCCTGTCTTGTTCTTGTCTGTCCCTACGCGCAGAACCATCCAACCGTGTTCAGGATATGCCCCGCCTCACTTCACGACAAATCACGGTTTCTTACTTTCTGTTACGATTTCAAACTCTCGCATATCTCGGCTCTCCCAAGGCGAATCACCGTCGCCCCTTGCCACGAAAAACTCCTTGTGAATGAGGAGCTTGGCCGTCACGATACGGGTCCCGTCCCGAATTTCCATACCCGCGTTTATCAACGTCTCGTCCATCGTCGGACACGCCATTTGCAGGTGTCTTTCGCTCGTCATGCGAATCGACAGGGCGGCGGCGGACACCAGTGATTCGTTCGAACAGCGTCGGTCTGCGCTCAGGGGCGGGCCGGCCCTGGACAGGTTCGCCGCCGGAGGCCCCGGATTGCGGAGCATGGCCGCGCTTGGCATGGTATTCGCGCTGTGCAACGAGCGGGAAATCTTCCACCTCAGGCACCCGCGGCACGTGTCGTCTGGGCGCCTCGGTCAATCTCGGCACGAACCCGGCCGCGCCCCTTTCAGGCTGTGGCGGCCTCGCAGCATTGTGATCCGGAGGGTTATCCTCGCCAGCCCCGAAATCCGGCAACGCCTCCTTGATCGTCACGCCCTTCGTACTCTGCCATTCGCTTTCCGGGCGGCCGAGCGCTTCCGAGAGTGCCGCAGCCAGATCGTCCTGCCTGTCGCGATCTGCTTCGCTCTGGTCGGGATCCGGCCACTCCGGCAGCGGCGGCGGCATCGGCCCCGGGTTGCCCTCCGGCTCAAACTGTTCCACGTCGTCCTGGCGTGAGGCGACAGTGCCCGCTCTCCAACCGTCATGCGCCTGGTCTGCGTAGCCGGCCGTCGTGCCCCCCCATTCCGCCGCTGCTCCGTACCTCATACGGCTCATGCCGGAGGCAACGATCGACACCCTGATACGATCGCCGATCTCTTCGTCGACGGTCGCGCCAACGATGATGTTGGCCTCGGGATCGACCTCGCGCTTGACCCGGTTGGCCGCCTCGTCGACCTCGTACAGCGTCAGGCTCTTGCCGCCGGCAATGGAGATGAGCAGCTCC
>JBJOGJ010000278.1:0-4900 GCA_046048295.1 Pseudomonadota bacterium
TGGGGGTGGGATGAAGTTCTGCCCTACTTCCTCAAGCATGAAGATCAGGCGGCGTTGCGGCCGGCGGAGTTCGCAGGACAGCACGCAGGCGGAGGGGAATGGCGCATCGAGGCGTCGCGTGTCCATTGGCCGGTTCTCGATGCGTGGCTGGCGGCGGCGGAACAGGCGGGCTACCCTCGTGTTGCGAATTTCAACCTTCCGGGGGCGGAAGGAGTTGGGGCGTTCATGCTGAGCCAGCAGGCAGGCATGAGGATTGGCGCGGCAAAGGCCTTCCTCGGTTCACTGGTCAAGCGCAAGAACCTCAGCATCGTAACGCAGGCGCTGGTGGATCGAATCCGGATCAGCGATGGGAGGGCCACCGGTGTTCTCATCCGGCGCAATGGATTTCCGATGTCGATCGGCGCGAGGCGCGAGGTTATTCTCACTGCTGGCGCAGTCGGTTCCCCGATGATCCTCATGCGCTCCGGTATCGGGCCTTACCGGATACTGCAGGACGCCGGCATCGCCGTTTCGGCGGCGATCGAAGGCGTCGGGCGCAACCTCCAGGACCACTTCGAGATCCCGGTCGTCTACAGGACCGATGGCGCCTCCTCTCTGAATCCTGTCGCGCGCGACCTCCTGGCTCAGGCGCGGATGGTGGCAAAGCTCCTGCTGAAGCGATCCGGGCCGGTGACCATGGCGCCAGCGTCGGTCGGTGCGATGGTTCGCTCGGACGACAGGCAAGCGGCGGCGAATCTGCTTCTGAAGGGGCACCCCTTTTCGTTCGATGAGACAGGCCGAGGGTTCGCCGATGTGCCGGCGATCACGATATCGGCAACGAACCTCAGGCCGGCGAGCCGCGGACAGGTGTGGATCACTTCGCCCGACGTCATGGCTCAGCCATCGATCCAGCCGGACTATCTCAGTAGCGAGGCGGATCGTGAAGCGGCCGTTGCGGCCCTGACGATCATGCGCTCCATCGGCGAGCAACCGGCACTGCGGTCATGCGGCGTCGCAGAGATCTTCCCCGGCCCGGCGGCACAATCGTTCGAGGAACTGCTTGCTGCCGCGGAGTTGCGGGGGCGATCGGCTTCGGATGCGGTCGGCACATGTGCGATGGGACGAGGCGGCGAAGCGGTGGTCGATCCGCGGCTGCTGGTAAATGGTGTCGAAGGATTGCGCATCGCAGATGCTTCGGTCATGCCGACGCTTGTTTCGGGATCGGCTGGCGCAGCTACATTGATGATTGCGGAAAAGGCAGCGGCTATGATTGCCGAGGATTGGGCGGGCTGAGCCTCAAGCCTCAAGCATATCGGCGACGTAGTCGGCGATCGCCAGTGCCGAGGTAAGGCCGGGACTTTCGATTCCGAACAGCATCACCAGGCCGGGCTGACCGTGCTCCGCGGGGCCGTGGATGGCAAAGTCGGGAACCGGTTCGCCCTCGCGGTAGAGCTTGGGGCGGATGCCGGTGTAATCCGCATGGAGACGGTCCGGATCGAGGCCTGGATAGTAGCTCCTGATGAAATCGAGGAACTGCTCCAGCTTGGTGGGATCGAACGAATAGTCGATCTCCGGGATCCACTCGATGTCGGGTCCGAACTTGCAGCGTCCGCCCATATCCACCGTCGCGTGGAGGCCGAGCCATGCCCCCTGCGGCAGGGGATAAATATGACGCTCGAAGGGAGAGCGGCCAGACAGCGCATAGTACTGGCCGCGCGCGAAATAGGTGGGGGGAACGCGGTAGGGGCCGGGCAACTGCAGCGTTGAAGCGAGGCGGCTGGCGTGCAGGCCGGCCGAGAGAACGAGGCGTCGGGTGGAAACCGAGCTGCTGTCCTGCAATTGCAGGCGATAGCCGACGTCCGGCCCGACGGCGACGCTCTCGACATGCGTTCGCAGAATCACTTCCGCGCCATCGCCCTCCGCGTGCCCCTGCAACGCGAGCATGAGAGCATGCGTGTCGATGCAGCCGGTCGACGGCGAATGGAGTGCTGCCACGCAGGTGACTTCGGGCTCCATCGCCCTGACCTCAGCAGGCGTCAGCGCGACGAGGTCGTCGACGCCGTTCGCGGCTGCGGTTTCCCGGATGGCCGCAAGCTTCGGCAACTGGTCCTCTGCGGTTGCGACGAGGAGCTTGCCGCAATGGCGATGAGGCACCCCGTTCTCATTACAAAAAGCGTAGAGACGATGTTTGCCTTCAACGCAGAAGCGGGCGCGCAGACTGCCGGGGGGATAGTAGAGCCCGGCATGAATCACCTCGCTGTTCCGCGAACTCGTCTCGGAGCCGATGATCTCGTGCTGTTCGAGGACGAGCACGCCTTCCCCGCGCGCAGCACATGAGCGTGCGATCGCCAACCCGACGACGCCCGCTCCGATGATCGTGGTGTCGAAATCCGTGCTCATACGTGGCTAGGCTCCTAAACCGTAGTGGAAAAAAGCGACTTGGGCTTGCTAGGAACAAAATGGGAACATATGATGCGTTCAATGGAAGAGGTCGATTCGGATGGCATTTTCATTCCTGCATACGGGTGACTGGCACATTGCAAAGCCGTTCGGTCGCTTCGAGCCCGAAATCGCGAGCCTGCTGAGGGCGGCGCGTCTCGGCATTATCGAGCGGCTGGCGGCGGTGGCGCGGCGCGATGGTGTTGGTCACATACTGGTCGCGGGGGACATCTACGACCATTCGGAGATTACCAACAAGGCCCTGATGGAACCGCTCGAGCGGATGAAGAGTGCGGGCGATATAGCTTGGCACCTGATCTCCGGAAATCACGATCCGGGCGAGCCTGGAGGAATTTGGGAGCGCGTCGTCGCGCGAGGGCTGCCGGCAAATGTGTTCGTCCATCTCGATGCGCGGCCAGTGGAGCTCGGTACACAGGCGGTTCTGCTGCCATCGCCCGTGCTTTCGAGGCGTCAGGGGCGCGACTCGACGATGTGGATGGACGAGGCATCGACAGGCGAAGGCCGGATCCGGATCGGGCTCGCTCACGGTGCAACAGCCGCTTTCGGCAGCGACGACGACCAGGCGATCATCGACCCTCGCAGGGCGGAGTCCGCGGGGCTCGCATATCTGGCGCTGGGCGACTGGCATGGCGTGAAGCAGGTCGGGGCGCGGACTTGGTATGCCGGCACTCCCGAGCCCGATCAATTTCCGGACAATGAGCCGGGGTTTGCGCTTCTGGTGCGGGCGCAGGGCACGGCGGGCGGGCTCGAGGTCGAGCGACGGGAGACGGCTCGCTACACTTGGCTGAAACGCGCGCTCGACGTGCGGTCGGCCTATGAGGTCGAGCAGTTGGAGCGTGAGATCGAATCAATGGGGCCGCGGGCGCACGACATGCTGTTGCAGCTCAGGCTTGCCGGCGACATTTCGCTTGCCATGGACGATGCCATCGCACGGTGCCTCGACCGGCTCGAGGCGCGGCTGTTCCATCTGGTTCGGCGGACGGAGGATCTTCGGCTTCTTCCCGAGGCGGGGGAACTCGCCTCCCTCAAGGACCAGGGGTTGCACGCGGTGGCGGAGCGGATCGCACTGAGACTCGACGTCGGCGGTTCAACCGAGCGCGCGGTGGCTGAAAGGGCGCTTAGGCGGTTCTTTGGTTTCGCGCGTGTCGCCGAGGGGGAGGCCAAATGAAGCTCAGGTCCGTGCGTCTGGCGGAAGTCGGACCATTCTTCGATGGCGTGGCAGTCGATGGGATTCCTGCCGGGCTCGGTGTTCTGATCGGGCCGAACGAGCTTGGCAAGTCGACGGTTCTCCGGGCGCTGCACCTGCTGTTTTCGGAGCCGCACACGGCCCAGAACAAGACCGTCAAGGCCTGCCGCTCCTATCAGGGTGGTGCGCCCCTCGTCGAAGCCGAATTCGAACTCGGGGGGCGGGTGTTCCGGTTGCGCAAGCGCTACCTTGCCGGCAAGTTCGCCGATCTGGTCTCGTTGGGTGACGGGCGGATGTGGCGGAACCAGGAGGCGGAGGAGGAGATCGCTCGCCTTCTTGCCAACCATCAGGCGGTGGCGGGTGGGCGCGGTCTCCTATGGGTCGAGCAGACGAAGAGCTTCTCCATTCCCTCGGGCAAGGAACACGAAGAACTCGGCAATGCGCTCGCGGGCTTCATCAAGTGCGAGGCGGCTGCGGTGGCCGGTGGAGATGGGCTGGCGCGCGTCCGGCGGTTGGCAGCACAGTCGCTCAGCGAACTTGTTACGGCAGGGCGACAACAGCCGAAAAAGGGTGGACCGCTTGCGCTGGCCATGCAGGAGCGGGAGAGGTTGGCGGGCGAGCTCAAGGCTGCCGAAGCGGCACGTGTCCAGGCCGACACCCGGACGCGTACGCTCGCCGAGCTGAGAGAGCGCGAGCGCGACCTCGGCTGCCCTGAGCGTGCACGTCAAGGCGATGCCGAGAGAGTAGCGGCAGAGCACGCGCTCGAGGCGGCGAAGCTCGCACGGGCGCGCCTCGAGACCACGACCTATAAAGTCCAAGGGCTGGAGGCGGAATTTCAAGCCAAGGCCGGTGAGCTGAACCGTGCGAGGGCGTTGCTGACGGAACTAAATCGGCTGGACGTCGAACTGGCAGAGTTTCGACAGAAACGCATCCTGCGCGGAGATGCGCTCGCCGAAGCAGATGCTGAAGTTGCCGATCTTCAGCGCGAGGCTCGGGATTTCGAATGCCGGGCGGAGGTGGTGCAGGGGCGGCTTCGCGATAGCGAGGCGCGGCTCCGGGCCGAACAGCTCGCCCGGTCGCTGGTTGAATGCACACGCCGTCTGGATGCGGTGAGATCAGCCATGCAGCGCGCGCGTGCGCTCGATGGGGAATTGGCATCGAAAGCCGGGATTCCTGGCGACGTTTCCGCTCTGCGATCGCTGGAGCACGAGCGGCAGGTGTTGTTGGCGCTGCAGACAACTGCCGCGGCGCGACTGGAGGTCCGATATCTGCCTG